>NZ_CP098813.1:931144-1241525 GCF_036825535.1 Parasalinivibrio latis | reverse complement strand
GAGACAAACCAGGCAGTTGACTTTCCAAGTAGCCTTGCAGTGCATGGTTCAATTGTTGAATCATGTCTGCCGATGGTGCTTCAAATATTTTAAGATCCAAATGCATATTCCACTCAGGTTACTTGAGTTCCATTCTCATCACATGCTGTGGGCCATACTCTCCACCAAGGTATAGAAACCCGGTGTCAGCGAAACCACCACGCCTATAACATTTAAATGCCCCTGGGTTTTTGCAGTTAACAGTAAGGTAAATCAATGGAAAGGAAGGAAAGTGCTTTTGTAAATAGCGTTTAAGCAGTCGGATAAATTCAGTCCCGATACCCTTTCCCTGAAACTTTTCATCTATGCATACTGCACGCAGTCCCAATGCTGGCCCGTCGCAAAAGTCGTAATGGTGAAAATAAGAAGTGTCAATTTTGAAAAAGCCGATAACCTCACGGTTTACAAGGATAACGTGATGGTGGATACCTTTTTGTTTGTCAGCCAGAAATTCTGCTGCTGTTCCCACGAAAGGGAGTTGTTCAGGGGATATTGATATATCCAGAAGGGCCGCTTTATATTCAGGCTGAAGTTTCTCAATCCAGATCACTACGAGGTTTTCCTTAACCGGTGAATATTGGAATTCAGGCAACAATATATTTATTACAATACCCGCCCGGTGGGTGTCACTCAACAGCAGAGCGTGGCTGAAACAGCCACGCTAATTACGTTAGTGCAAACCAAATCTGTCGCGCAATTTCTGGATTTGTGCCAACCCGGCCTGTCTTTGTTGAGGGCTGAGTGTGATTTTTTGCTCTTCCCGGATTCGATCCTCAAAGGCGACCCGAGCCTGGAAGGCACGTTGTGAGTAGAAGGAAGGAGGTATACACAGACTGACGAGTTTAAGCAGTGTCTGTTCCTGCACTTGATGTTTTCCCGCCGCTACCTTCACTGCATAACGCAGCGAACAGCTTTGAATAACGATCATCGAAATCGCCTTTCGTGCAGCACTTTTCAGCGGAGCCGGTGTATCGGCGGGGATGCGGCTTTGGTAATGCTGTGATTGAAACAGGTTATCCATATCGTCCTCCTGTCAACTCAATACACTGTACATAACCACAGCATACTGTTTGAACATACAGTATGCAAGTTTTCCATTTACATTTTCTCATGCCACCGTGGAGTACAATGTGCGGTAAAGCATGGAGTTGAACGAAAATTCCAATATTTCTCTTGCTGTCAGGTGGATAAAGAGCAATTCGGGGGTGGTTCCCAAAATTAAGAAAGGGTAGGATCTCCTTTTTCGCCGGAGTGCATTTCATGGCCCTTTCCGCCACTTTACATAAAGCCCGTCTGAACATCAGCGATATGAACAGGCACTATTACGATACCCACAGCCTGACAGTTGCCCGCCACCCTTCTGAAACTGAACTCCGCATGATGGTACGCCTGCTCGCATTTATGTGCCATGCAGACCCAGACCTCAGCTTTACCAAGGGTTTAAGCACTGACGATGAACCGGACATCTGGAATGTTGGCCCTGACGGCCGCATTATGGAATGGATTGAACTCGGTGAACCAAGCCTGAAACGTATCAAGCAGGCTCTTTCACGCAGCGAGAAGGTTGTGATTTACTGCTACGGTGGCCGCAGTGCCGAAGAGTGGTGGAATAAGAACCGCGCTGAGATCAGCCGACTGAATAAGGTTCATGTATATAACCTGCCTGAGAGCCAGGCTGAACAACTGGCTGCAATGACAGCCCGTTCCATGGACCTGTTTGCCACTATTTCAGAGTTGGAAATCCAACTTACAGACGGTGAGAACAGTTTGGACCTGATGCTGGATAAATGGCAGTAGGTGATGGCATCCCTTCGAATTAATACAAAAATGCCGGGTTTCGACCCGGCATTTCTTTATCCCGCTTCACTTCACTCAGGATTTTGGGTTTTCAACAGGGTGTAACTCATCCCGTTAAAAATATTCGTGTAACCCATACTGCGCAGTGTTCTTTCCGCCACATCTGCACGGCGGCCAGAACGGCAGTACAGCAAAACAGGCGTTGTTTTTTCAGTAACCACATTGCCCAAACTGGCAATCTTGTCATAAGGAATATTGAGTGCAGTGTCCAGATGTCCGCCGTTAAACTCACCGGCAGTCCGTACATCCACAATGACTGCCCCTGGTGTTTTTGCAATCTGCCAGAACTCTTTTGGGGACACTTCACCGGCTTTCGCCAGTGGAGAGAGCAGGAAAAACAGGGTAGCCAGGAAAAGGCGTTTCACTCAATACTCCTTATTACAAATCATCCAAACCGAAACTAATGCAAAGTCCGGGTACGCCCGCCAAATATATCCGGGCGCAGAAGAGTTCAGCTGAACAGTTTCGCAACCGTTTCAGGTTCAAGTTCTTCACCTTCCAACTCAGCATTCCAGTTCAGGCCAACCAGTACGCCATCTTCAGCCAGAGTCATGAGCCATTCATTGATAAACATATCGAAAGGAATAGAAACCGGTTCGAAATCGCTCCACTCTTCTTCACAATGCTGGCGGGCATCTGCCTCATTCGACCAGAAAGGCATCACTTCAGCGCCTTCAAATTCAGAAGAGTCCATCGACAACCAGTCGATTTCATCCTGGCAAAGGCCCCATACAAGGCCGGTTTCGCGGCTTTCTGCCACAAACTTATCGATGTTGCCCTGGAATTCGCTCACTGGCTTGCTCATGGTGTTATCTCTCGTTCAATAACTAAAATTCCCGCGCATGTTAGCAGATTACGGCCTCTTCGGACATGAAATACCGTATTAAGCCGTTTTCATGACGAGATATACAGACAAGGAGGCCAGCATAAACCCGAGTAATCCGGTAAGGCCAAATGCCTCGTCAAAGAAGAGCCATCCCTGGAAAGCGGTTACCGGAGGTACCAGGTACATTACCGAAGTGACCTTCGATGCAGCACCCTGCCTTATCATGTACAACAGCAATAAAACAGCCACGCCTGAAAGAACAACTACCGACCATGCCAGCGCCAAAATGAAAGTTGTTGACCACTCTATTGCCAAACCTTCATTCGTCCATGCGAGCGGAAACAAGAAAAGAGCAGATGCCACATATTGCCAGAATGCACACCCGACAAGCTCTATTCCCTGGCAGTATTTCTTTTGGTATAGGGTCCCAAGTGTAATACCTGCCAGCGCGCTGAGAACAAACACGTAAGCCCATGTTTTATCCGCATACGTAGGCCAGGTCATTTTACCCTGTACCACAAGAGCCACGCCCACCACACCTATTACCAAGCCAATCCATTGTGACTTTTTCAATCTTTCGGCGGTCAATATGACAAGAAGGAGAGCTGTTAGCAGTGGCTGAGTGCCAACGATAAGCGAAGACAGGCCTGTCGGCATTCCATGGTTAATCGCTGCAAAGACGCCCCCCAGATAACCAGCATGGATAAGTACGCCTGAAACCATTGCATGAAAAGCTTGTCGTCCCATGGGGTAAGAAGCGTTGAGTAGTGCCATCAGCACAATAAACATCAGGATGTTAAAAATCATCCGGACAAACAAGAATGTAGCCGGATCTGCATACGGCAAGCCAAACTTTGCACCAATAAATCCCGTACTCCAAAGAAGGACAAAGAAAAATGGTGCCCATATTTTTAACATCAGAGATCCTTCTCATAAAAAGCAATGTCTACCCAAATCACCTCGGGTGCCGACTTCAGCGAGAATTGATTGGCTATCAATCAAGCCACAGTCTTGAAGATCCAGTGGTTCTCAATCAAGCAACTTGAGGTGGTTCGGGCATATTGCTTTGAAGGGTAACAGGATTGTCTGCCATACACACAGCACAAATACATTCACAGGATTAATACATGCTTTACTTAATTAGAGAGTAACCAGCCACACAAACAGGAGGCCATAGGTATGTCAGGATATGATCTGGAAAGTGATGATAAATCGCGGATGTGTGGCAGTGTTGAGCCAGCTTTTGAACATTTTGTAACAGCCCACACCCGACCGGGAGCCCTTGCACTGGACATAGGTTGCGGACAGGGGCGGGATACACTGATGCTCGCCCGCCACGGGTATGCGGTTGTCGCTGTTGACCGCTCTCCCGCGGCTATTGAACACATAATCATGAAAGCAGCCGAAGAAGGTATAAGCATTGATGCCAAGGTAGCAGACTACTTTGAGTTCCAGCCTCAAGGTGAGTTCGACATTATTGTCCTTGATGCTGTGTTTCACTTCGACAAAGAATCCAGGGAAAACGAACTGGCTCTCCTTAACAGACTGAGCAATCACCTATCTGAAACCGGGTACCTGTGTCTCTTTGTCACTCGTACACCTGCCACAGATTCTACAGTCCGACTGTGGTTGTCCAGCAGCAACAACCTGAAAGTCATTGTCGAACAAGAGATGGCACCTCCCGAGACAGAGGACGCCAGTCAGGGAGATGATTGCCGCATGCTGATGCTGGTATTGCAGCGTTTTCCCGTTTCTCAGTAACCCGGTACGGTCTTAGAGGTCGCCCTGCATGGATGTAAGACAGCTTCTTACTGTCCACGTCCGGAATTTCAAATTTCAGAATTATCTATTGCCTGATTTATACAGCCAAAAAACAACCGGTTAACCCTCCCTCCAAGCACAAATTTTGGCCATTTAGTGCAAGCGCCTTCCCTATTGCAGAATAAATGAGATTTTAATCACTTTTTTATGTAATAAAGCGTAGATAATTCATCACAACTTTGAATGTAACCGCTATCAGGAATCACTCTACCCATGTCTTACTTACACTTTGTTTTGGGCCTGGTTGTTATCGCCGCATTGGCGTTACTGGCTAGCAAAGATCGAAAGAGCATTAGAATTCGCTATATCATTCAATTACTTGTTATTGAATTGGGTATCGCGTGGTTCCTGCTTAATTCAACCGCCGGTACCGGTATTGTTACCGAATTTGCCAACGCTTTTGACGGACTGATGGCTTACGCCTCAGAGGGAACCAACTTCGTCTTCGGCGGACTGCTCAATAACAGTCAGTTCAGTTTCTTCCTTCAGGTTTTGATGCCAATCGTGTTCATCTCCGCATTGATTGGTATTTTGCAGCATATCCGCGTGCTGCCTGTTGTTATCCAGTGTATCGGCTTCTTGCTTTCGAAAGTGAACGGAATGGGCAAGCTTGAATCATTCAACGCCATCAGTGCGTTGATGGTTGGCCAGTCTGAGAACTTCATTACCTATAAAGACATCCTGGGCAAGATGTCGGAGCGTCGTATGTACACGCTGGCGGCGACTGCCATGTCGACCGTTTCAATGTCTATCGTAGGCTCTTACATGCAGCTCATCGACCCCAAGTTTGTGGTAGCTGCCCTGATCCTTAACATGTTCAGCACCTTTATTATCTTGTCGATTATTAACCCGTACGACCATGAAGCGGAAGTGAACTTCGATGAACTGATGAACACAGACAGTGTTGAAAAACTGACCTTCTTTGAAATGCTTGGTGAATACATCATCACCGGTTTCAAGGTTGCCGTTATCGTCGCTGCAATGCTGGTAGGCTTTATTGCGCTGATTGCCATGATTAACAAGGGCTGCAGTGCTGCTTTCGGTATCAGCTTCCAGGACATGATTGGCTATGTGTTCTACCCTATCGCTTGGTTGATGGGCGTACCTGCAAGTGAAGCTCTCCAGGCAGGCAGCATTATGGCGACAAAACTGGTTGCCAATGAATTCGTTGCCATGATGTCCCTGAAAGACCAACTCGCAACCCTGACACCGCATACTGTAGGTATCATCTCTATCTTCCTAGTCTCCTTTGCAAACTTCAGCTCTATCGGCATCATCGCCGGTGCAGTGAAAGGCGTGAATGAAGAAAAAGGAAATATGGTTGCACGCTTTGGCCTTCGCCTGCTTTACGGCTCAACCCTGGTAAGCGTGCTGTCAGCCATGATTGCCAGCATCATGATCTAATCGGGGTTATCCAGCTCTTAACTCCCCCAGCAAGGTCAAAGCAGTTGACCTTGCCGGGGGCTCTGGCAAGATGGGCAAAGACAACCTTAAAAACCTCCGCCAGAGAAAGACTTACTGTGCAATACATCACTATTAAAAAAGCACTTTACGAACAAATAGAAGCCGGGATATTGCAACCCGGCTTTCGTCTTCCTGCCGAGCGGCAACTGGCAGAACTGTTTTCCACCACACGGGTTACCCTACGTGAGGCGTTAGCTCTGCTTGAAGCTGATGGTGTGATATACCGTGAAGACCGCCGTGGCTGGTTTGTTTCTCCCTCTCCCCTGATCTACGACCCTTCCAAACCAATCTCTTTGCGTGAATTGGCTGACCGTCAGAACCGCAAAGTCAAAACCGTCGTGACTGAAGCAAAGAAAATGCTGGCAGACAAAGCGGCTACCCTTTTATTGGCTTTGCCCCCCATGCAGGAAATATTCAGGATACAACGCCTGCATGAATTGGATGGACGTCCAGTCTGCACTGTGACCCATTACATTCGGAAAGATGTTTTCCCAGGGTTGTTGGATCTCGATTTAACCCAGCCGTTAGGGGAGATTTTTGATACCCATTTCGACGTAACCTATGCCAGTACCCGCTACACCATTGCCAATACATCGCTGATTGAAGAGACGGCTGCTTCCCTCCATGCCACAGATGGCACGCCTGCTATGCGCATCCAACGCATTAACACAGATCAGCAAGGACGCATAGTAGAAGCCGCTGTCGAGCACTGGCGCCATGACGCGATAAGCGTGGAATCAGTGGCCGATTTTATGTAATCGGAAAACCGTCTTCCTGTTTGATTTGTGTGCAATATGAGGTGCCTTAATTGGGTGCCTTATGCCGAGCCTGATCGTGAATCCCGTATTGTTTTTCATAAAACGTGAATTATCAGTAGCCAAGACCCGAATCAGGATCAAAAATGGGTGGGACATTTCCTGCAAGAATAAAAGGGTCAGGATTTGATAGACCCGGAGCCCAACAGGACGGTAAGTGCTCCCTTCTGTCGGGGAATGCCCACTGGTACAAACCCAAATTAAAGGTTATCCCATGGCTATGAGTAAACACCGCAGGCAACACCAACTCTCAGCTGCCCGCAGGAGACGATGTCAGTTTCACCTAAAATTCGAAACCGACAACGAAATTGTCGTCACATCCTTTATCGCTGAAACTGCGAGTGACTCTTCCCCCGGAACATTTATCCCCTTCAAATACAAAAAACTGTCCAAGCCTTAATCCAGTTACGCCACAGACATATCAAGATGTTGGTACCACTGCCGAATTTGTGAAGCCAAGGCCAATACAGCCGGAGATGTAGCCCCGGATTTAACCATCAGCCCCACTGCGACAATGTGTGGGGCGATGCGTGAAGCCAGTAAGTCCATCACCTCAAGGGGTTCCGAGACTGAACTTTTCGCAACCAGCGCAACAGCCATACCCGCTTTTACCGCAGCCTGTAATCCCTGGAAGTCAGCTGAGTGCACCACAACCCTGAACGGGATACCGGCATTTTCCAATCTTTCAACTGCAAGACGCCCCCAACGACAGTTCCGTTCAATCGCCAGCGGAATGGGTTTAGTTGACGGAAATTCCGTATCACGGGCTTTCACCCAAGCCAATGACTCATGGTGTAACACCTCTGCATGCCACAACTCTTCATGTACATTGACAAGAGCCAGGTCAATTTCCCCCCGCTGGAGCATGGTGGCAAGGCGTCGGCTGTTATTACTGAAAATCGACAGTTGTACACTGGGGTAAGAGCGGGTAAATGCGGAAAGATAAGACATTGTTGCCTGTTCAACGTAGTCGTCGCAAACACCAATTTTCACTTCTCCGCCAATTTCCGGGCTGCTGAATGCTGCAACAACCTCATCATTTAAAGCGAGCATCTGTCTCGCATAGCTGACCAGCTGCATCCCCTGGGCTGTAAAGGTATAACTCCGACCCTGTTTTTCAAACAAAGCGACATCGAGTTTTTCTTCCAGTTTTTTCATCTGCATGCTGACGGCAGACTGGGTGCGGTATACCGTTTCAGCTGCAGCGTTAAAATTTCCGCAATCGTGAATGGCAACCAAGGTTCTGAGCTGATCAAGATCCAGATTCTGCATAGTTCAGCCTCGTTTATGGTTAAGCAACATTGTATTAACAATGTTTATCAGTATAACTTCACTCATGTCAACTCTGCCCCAAATCCACGCCTCTTTTCGCTAAACTTCTGTTTTTTCATCAGGTACATAAGCAATTGATAATAAAGAAGCCTGAACTCAACACTGGTTGAGTTCCCATAGATATCCTTAGATATCATGGTGTTAAGTCACCAAGATTATTGATACTCAAGCCCATAAAAGAATACATAAGCAATATTGATGAATGATGTAAGAACTATTCGTTATTCTGAATCCAACTTTGGGGTGATAGTAGTCACATAAATCAACCAAGGGAGGAAAACATTATGGAAAAGACCACACTTTTGTTTCACGAGAATGCGGTTCGAGCCATCAAGATGGCATTCAATACCCCTCGCTTGTTTGCTGAACAAATTTATGTTTCTTGGTCACAGACCAGTAAACGTCAAAAACAGATCCATGAACTGAAATCCAGAATCAGCGACCCAGACTTTCTGAAGGACGTAGGACTGACTGAGGAACAGGTGAAAAAACAAATCGCGCTTTTGGAGAAAAAGAAACCATAAATCAAATACATATACCGAATTTCTGTCCGCAGATACCATTTCCTGTTGTGTGTTGCACCGTCATTGAGGAGAAGCGATGACGGTGTTTTTTTATCCGCATTATCAGCCTTGATCTTGTCTCGGGGCGGTCACAAATCTTGACATTGGCTATGTCCCACCCCGATTAATCCCGGTATAAACGAATTCTGAAATCGATAGGGAAATTGTTCTCCAGCAAGAAAAAACAAGGAGATAGACATGCAGAATACGTTTGAACATCCAATGCCGGACGCCCAGGGATATTTTGGTGAGTACGGTGGCAGCTTTATCCCACCCCAGCTAGAAACAATTATGACAGAAATTGCTGCCGCCTATGACGAATGCCGCAATGACCCGGCGTTCAAAGTTGAACTTGCCCGTCTCTACAAACATTTTGTTGGTCGTCCCAGCCCAATCTTCCACGCCGAAAACCTGTCAGCAAAATACGGTACCGATATCTACCTGAAGCGCGAAGACCTTAACCATACTGGTGCACACAAAATCAACCATTGCCTTGGTGAAGCACTGCTTGCAAAGAAGATGGGTAAAACCAAGCTGATTGCTGAAACCGGTGCTGGCCAGCACGGTGTCGCCCTGGCAACTGCAGCAGCACTGGTGGGGCTGGAATGTGATATCTACATGGGTGAGGTAGACATACGCAAAGAACACCCGAACGTTGTTCGTATGCGTATTCTAGGCGCCAATGTAATACCTGCCACCCATGGTCGAAAGACCCTCAAAGAAGCTGTAGATGCCGCTTTCGAAGCCTATATGAAAGACCCCATCAATCAGCTTTACGCGATAGGCTCGGTGGTTGGCCCTCACCCGTTCCCAATGATGGTTCGCGATTTCCAGTCAATTATCGGCAACGAAGCCCGTGAGCAGTTCCAGGAAATGACCGGCTCCCTGCCCGGTAACCTGGTAGCCTGTGTGGGGGGCGGTTCAAACGCGATGGGCCTGTTTACCGCTTTCCTTGAAGATGAAGGCGTTAAGATCCACGGTGCAGAGCCTGCTGGCCGCTCATTGACAGAGGCCGGTGAACACGCTGCAACCCTGACATTAGGTGAGCCGGGTGTCATGCACGGCTTCAAGTCTTACATGCTCAAAGACGAGCAAGGTGAGCCTCAGGAAGTCTACTCAGTTGCAAGTGGCCTCGATTACCCCTCGGTCGGACCACAGCACAGCCACCTAAAAGACATCGGTCGCGTAAATTACGGGACGGTATCTGACGATGAAGCGATTGATGCGTTTTTTGAGCTTTCACGTCTTGAGGGAATTATCCCTGCTATCGAATCCTCCCACGCACTGGCATATGCATTAAAACTGGCAAAATCCGGAGAGAGAGGCTCAATCCTTATTAATCTTTCTGGCCGAGGAGACAAAGACATCGACTTTGTCGTGGAACAATACGGAAACCAGTACGGCATAGACCAATTGGTGTAAGCCCTGAAGCATACATAAATGCCGCCTATTAAATGGCGGCATTTATTTTATCTTGTAAATACTCTATCCTTTTCGTTTTATAATACCAATTGGTATAAATCCAGTATTGCCCCGCCAAGGAACCGGTGAGACGTCTGGCGCACAAACCTCCCGTATTTTGGTCAATAGCATGGCATCACTTGAACACCTCATTTCTGACATGACTCCCCTTTTACAGCAATATGGCTATCTGGTTATGGCTTTGGCGATCGCTGTTGAAGGTATTGGGATTCCTGCACCCGGGCAGTCATTGCTCATTGTTGCTGCACTGCTGGCGGCGGCTGGCAAAATGTCGCTGCCACTGGTGCTAACCGTCGCTGCAGTCAGTGCCTTTTGTGGTAATACAGCCGGTTACGTCCTCGGACAGAAGTTCGGCCATATATTGCTTAAAAAAGGCTGGATAAAACCGGCTACTGAGCTGCGTTTACACGGCTTTATTGAGAGATACGGCATTAAGGCACTGCTAGTCAGCCGTTTTGTTGAAGGAATTAAGCAGTTTATTTGCCTGGGTTGTGGGATCGGCCAAATGCCCGCTGCTAAGTTTTTTACCGGCAACTTCCTGGCTACCCTGATCTGGGTCGCCATATTTGGTTTGGGTCCTGTATTTTTACAAGGCGAAATGGCCCCATTGATGAACTTTTATCATCATAACCGGCTAACAAGCTGGGCAATCATCGCCGCGGTAGTTGTCAGCCTTATCTGTACATTGTTGATCAGCTGGCGGCAAAAGCGCCGCTAGGACTACTGCCCAAACCTCTTCAAGGTGCGTAGTTCAGAGAGAATTGGATATAAGCATATTACCATTCAGGAGGTAGTGGTTTATCCGCGCCTCCCAATCCTGCATCGACTGGAGATAGTGTTCTTCTGTAAATGCGGTAATAAACGCATCGCCTACAGGGCCAAGACTCGTATAGCTGTAGCAGACGTCTGCATCTGAACCTTGACCGTTTGAACGCACATCAATAGTCAACTTACATGCGGTAACTCCCGGAGTAATTTTTACCATTTCAACCCGGCCGTTTGTTACGTCATGCTCAGTGACAAACCATACGGCATTTTCAGGTTCGGCTTCAGTGACAAAAACACAGCCTGGCTCAACGACACCGGAATCCGTCAGTACAACAACCGGATCCCAACCTTCAATCCATTCTGCTTCCATCACCGGGCACAAAAGCGGCATTACCTTCTCTGGTGGGGCAACCAGTGTTTGCGTGTAACTGCGCGTAATACGGTTTGGTCTGCTGATTTTCATATTCTCTCCCCTTTTTCACGGTATGCGCGAATGGCAACATTTCCACTGTAGAGCGCAATACCACAATAATATTCCCTATATCGAAGCGTAGTATTTTTAGGGAAACTGGCACTCTCCGGTACGGTAAGGCGGCAGAAAAAGCTGAAACGGACTCTATAGCCAAACTACTCCACGATGCTGGTTTTGGTATAGACGGTCACTGTAGTGTGAACCTGAATGGGAGCATCACTTTCAGACGGAGTAGTAATCTTCGGTTAGCACGTTGTTATGCTTGATTAACTGCACCAGCACATGGGCGACTTCACTCGGGCTACGAAGCTCATTGTTCAATTTATATCCCTGAAATCGTTCGATGCTCGGGAAATCATGGCTGTCTGATTCACGGATTTCAGCCTGCATCGCCGTGTCCATCACATCAGGGTTAAAGTTAAACGCTTCAAAAGGGAAGGATTCCGTTCTCTCCTCCTCCGCGATGGCCCTGATGAAGTTGTCGCAGCTGGCTTTTCCCGCGCAGTAGAGACTCCAACCTGCATAGCCTTTATTAGCAGCACCAGAAGATATATTGATAAGGGTTTTTCGGGTGTCCAGCGTACGGAGTTTCTGGATAAAGAGTTGCATCAGGCACAATGACGAAACAATGTTGACCGTAATACTGTGTTGGAACTGGGATTTGGTAATATCAGAAACGCGCTTAATCGGGGTGATTGTGGCAGCATTGTTGATTAAAACCACATGCTCATACTTCTGCCTGCTGATTCTCGAAAACAGCGCTTTTGATTTCGACTCAACCTCGTTGGTATGCCTTAGGTCAAATGATTGATGGTACGGCCCTTTACCGCTGCGAGAGAAGTCTACAACTTCCCACTGGTCTCGGCTGAAAGCCTCAACCAATGCTTTCCCCAACCCTCTGGATCCACCGGTTACTATCGCAAGTTTCATCGTCTTATCTGCCCGGAGTTGTTAAACACAGATCTGTTAATAACCAGTATTACAGTTATTACATTTGTCTTACTAGTAATAATAGTCAATTTTTCATGAATATCGGGCTTAACATCACGTTAGCAGCCAAAAAGATAAATTACCGGTTCCTATTTTGAAAAATTAGTCGGTTTTTCAATTTCATAGATTGCGTCAGAAATTGACTCTACTTTTTCCTGAATAATTAGCTGAGCGTCATATAAGCCACGATTATAGTAATATGCACCAAGTTCCTCACTGAAGAAATCCAGTAAAAACTCCGCATCGAACTGGCCGATCTCCTGTTCCAGCTCCTGATCAAAATAAAACTGAATTTTCCTAACCAATACGTCTTTTTCAGCGCGGGTAAAATCTATTTTTGACATACGTAATTTCCTGCCACTTTCTGAAACGGGTCTTCTGCCTCAACCTTGATACACAAAAACAATAAAAGTCTCTAGATAATAAGGGAAAGGCGCAAGGGAACTGTGCAGTATGATCGGCTCACCAGGCTACGCTGGCAACTATTCTATTAAACTCCTTCTTATGGGCACGGTTTCTGTCGTCTTGGTGCTATCCGCAGCCCTGTGCAGCTTGCTAATACTGAACAATGCCCGGGACTCGGTGGAAGAGGAATTGGTTTCGGCTTATGACCTCGTACAGGAACTTATTTCCCCCAACGACGTAAGTCTTGATCTCGCTGAAACAAACCTGAATGCCAACATTCTGGTTGATTCCCTTAAAACCATTCGCCACATCCATATCGAATTTCAGCTTCAGCAAAGGGGATTTCCACCCAGTATGCCAGCCCCACAGGGGGCTCATGATCAGGATCGGGTACCAGCAAGCTTCTACGAGATGGTTACACCGTCAGGTATTCTCGCACCTTTGGTTATCCATACCGTTAATCCTCCCGGCCGGTTGGTCATTTACCCCGACCCGATCGATGAAATCGAAGAGGTATGGAAAGAGAACCTTCCCATTGCCACCGCTATGTTTGGAATGATGGTAATTATCTGGTTGGCCATTTATTTTGCCCTGACCATTTCCCTCCACCCCATTAAAGAGTTGAACCGTGCGATAGAAACTGTCCGCGAGGGAGACATGGATATCACACTGGATGAAAACGTTGCTGATGAAATAGCACCGGTCACCGTCGCGTTCAACCATCTGGTGAATGAGCTAGGCATTACCCTCGCCTCAAACCGGGTACTCACGCGAAAAATGGTCGATCACCAGGAAGCCCTGCGAAGCGACATCGCACGAGAGCTACATGATGAAATGGCTCCCTGCCTGTTCCGAATTCAAGTAGAGCTCATGGCGGTTAAAAACCTTGCAGAAAAACAAAACGACACCACCATGCTTGCCCATTTGGAATCCCTGAAAGCAATAACTGAACAAGTCCAGTTCCGTGTTCGAAAGTCACTGAGCCAGATGCGGCCTATGGTGCTCAATGACCTGACCCTGAAAGAAGCCATACAGGATTTAGTGTTGGCATGGTCAGCACAGAACCCGGAGGTAGACTGGGACATATCCACTTCTTTAAACGACAATATTGTCGATGAAACGGCTCGCGTCACCATCTATCGCATCGTACAGGAATGCCTGACCAATGTGATGCGCCATTCCTCTCCAACCCGTATTTCAGGCCACGTAACACTCGATTCTCACGTCGAAAACCCGCAGGTTCACATCCAAATTATTAACGACGGATGCCCTCACAGTGCTTTTGTCCCCGGCCTCGGTATTCTGGGTATGCGAGAGCGGGCGGAAGCCATGGGTGGCTGGCTTAGATTTGGCCAGAAATCGGCTCAGCCCAATGTATTTTATGTAGAAACGGCGATTCCAGTGAGCATATCGACACAAAAGCACTTTGCTGTATAAGCAGCATGCTAAGGGCGCAGAAAGTAACGGGAAAGACTATTGAATTTGGCGCAACAATCAAAACATCAAAAATACAAATTCCTTATTTATCACATTCATAAAAAGAAACAATCATCACTTAAACTCTTACTTTTCCCAAAGAAAGGAAAACTTCCCGGATATATTGAGGAATTTGTTACCTTTCGGCACTGATATCCCTTCACTAACCTCAAAATGTACGCAGTGCCGCTGCCTTGGGAAATGTCGTTCCTCCAGCTGGTGTTCACGTCACGTCACTACTGTTTCAACCGACAACTCTTAGGGTGCGGGCAGCCGCACCGCGTACAACCAACCTCCCTGAAACCACTCTTCACGGATTAGAGGATTAGTACATGAAAGGGTATAGAAGTAGCCGGGGACTTCCCGGGCTCATAGGGACTTTGTTGTTAGCATTCTCCATGCTGATAACCTCTCCCGCTGGCGCTGAAACGGCCTCGGCTGAAATCGACAAGCGCGCACAGGATCAGAAACTTTGGCCGGCTCCCGGGCGTGACAACGCACTGACCCGGCACAGCCAGCTCAACCAAATTAACACCGGAAATATTGAAAATCTCCAGTATGCATGGAGCCAGTCAACCGGGGGTTTACGTGGTCATGAAGGACAGCCTGTTGTCGTCAATATTGACGGCAAACCTATGATGTTCTTCTCAAGTGGCTGGCCGAACATTGTTCAGGCCCTGGATCTTTCCGACCCAGACAACCCTGTGCAGATATGGAACTATGAAAAACAGACTGATCGCGATGAGACCGCAGTTCCTCGGGCATGCTGTGACACCGTCCACCGTGGTCTGAACTATGCCAAAGGTAAAGTCATTACCCACACGCTTGACGGTTTTATCATTGCCTTGGATGCCAAAACCGGGAAAGAGCTTTGGGTAACCAAACACGCCTATCCACCGAAAGGTGAAACACATACCGGCCCGGCTATGATTGCAGAAGACTACGTTATTGCAGGTTTCGGTGGCGATGAATTTGCCGCACGAGGCCGGATGGTGGCTTACGACATCAATACCGGGAAGGAAGTCTGGACCTGTCATTCTACTGGCTCTGATAACGATGTCTGCATCACACCCGACACCAATAAAGCCAACCCGCACTTCGGTACCTATGGCCAGGATCTCGGTCTTTCCAGCTATCCCAAAGACGAATGGAAGATTGGCGGTGGTGCCCAGTGGGCTTGGCTTTCTTATGACCCTGAGCTTCGCATCGTTTATGCCTCCACCGGCAACCCCGGCCATTGGAGCCCTTCTTACCGCTGCGGATACACCGGCGACAAGCTCACTCATGAAAACTGTAACGATGGTAAGTGGGACAACAAATGGTCCATGACGACGTTCGCCCGAAAAGTCGATACAGGCGAGGTGGTTTGGGCTTACCAGATGACACCTTTCGACCAGTGGGATTACGACGGTGTTAATGAAAACATCCTGGTGAACATCGACATTGATGGCAAAAAAGACGTACCCGTCCTGGTGCACTTCGACCGTAACGGATTTGCCTACGTACACGACCGCCGCGACGGCACCCTTTTGCGTGCGCACAAGTTTGTGACCGTTAACTGGGCTGAAAAAGTCGACCTCGAAACCGGCCGTCCGGTAAAAGTGAAAAAACACTCTCCGTTCGCTGTGGGTGTAAACACTCAGGCCTGTCCTTCAGCAATGGGCGGCAAAGACCAACAACCCTGCTCTGTTGACCCGAAAGAGCCCCATATCTTCTATTGCCCGACCAATAACTGGTGCATGGAAGATGAACCGCAAAAACGGACACACACCCAGCAGGGAACGGTTTACGTGTTCGCCAACGTGTATATGTACCCGGAAGTTCCCGGCATTACCGGCAAGATAAAAAAGTTTAACGTGATCACCGGCGAAACCGCGTGGGAAATCCCTGACCCGTTTCCAAACTGGGGCGGCACTCTCGTGACTGATGGCGGGCTGATGTTCTACGGCAGCAAAAGCGGACACTTCCGGGCTGTTGACCGTAAGAGCGGAGACATTGTCTGGGAGCGGAAACTGGGCTCCGGCATCATCGGCAACCCCATTACCTGGGAAGTAGATGGTAAACAGTACGTCTCCGTATTTGCCGGTTTGGGTGGCTGGATTGGCCTGCCTGTTACCGCCGGGTTGGATATGGATGACAAATACGGTGCGATTGGCGCAACTGCCATGGCGAAAGTCACTGGCCTGGATAAAGTCCCGCAAGGCGGAGAGCTCTATACCTTCCGGATTTTTGACAGCAACACAGGAAAAAGTGTCGCTTCCGTTTTAGACAAGTGATGACACAGATTGGGCACCGTTCGCGCGGTGCCTCTTTTTCGCCGGTTAAGGATAACTGACGCCCAGCGTAAGGACTGCCATGAGGTTACGCACACATACCGCCACATTGATTCTGCTATCCGGCACCGTTTTTCTCGCGGCAACCGGAAAGCCTGTTTATGGTCAGCAGAGCAAAAACGGCCTGTCGAAAAGCCATATCATCGAAAAAAGCTACGATGAAATGACTTCTGCGGAGCTGACAAAAGCCCAACGTGTGGCAGAAACTGCGGATATACGCCCGCTGGTCGCCTGTGCCGACCCCGGAAACCTTCCGATGTCAGATATTAACGGCGAGGGCTACGACAACAAAATCGTTAAGCTGCTGGCAAAATCCCTCAATACCTCCGTCAGTTTTTTCTGGCGGCTCTACCTTGAGCGCGGCCTAAACCGTGAAACCTTCAGCAACAAAGAATGTGACCTCCTGCTGGGGATGCCTTACAACTATGAAGGCGTTCTCACCACCATGCCGATCTACCGCTCTACTTATGTATTTGCCTACCGTGAAGATGAAAGCCTGTCCCTGACCGGTCTGGATGACACCAAGCTCGCGAAAATGCGAATTGGCACTTACCAGCACTCTGGGCTCAGGGAAGCGTTAACCCGTAAGGGCGTGGCGGAGGATATCCGCATCCATGCCATCAGGCAGGACACTGATCTCACGCCGGAACACCAGCAATGGCAACAGGTTAAAAAGCTGGGAACCGGTGAACTGGATTTAGTGGGTATTTGGGGGCCGTTTGCCGGTTACGCCCAAAAAGTGCGGAACTTACCCATCCGGCTTTTACCCGTCAACCTGATGGAGGACAAAACCCCACTCGAATTCTCACTCTCAATCGGAATGCGAAAAAACGACGTCACCTTGAAATTCGCGCTGGATAAAGCGCTGAAAGAAAACGCAGAAGAGCTGGAATCGATCCTGCGAAGCTACGGCGTTCCTCTGGTATCGTGCAGCCAATGCGCGGTCCAGGGGGATTTGC
The DNA here is from genome assembly GCF_036825535.1 of Parasalinivibrio latis. GTDB lineage: Bacteria > Pseudomonadota > Gammaproteobacteria > Enterobacterales > Vibrionaceae > Parasalinivibrio > Parasalinivibrio latis. The sequence goes on along the minus strand of NZ_CP098813.1, from coordinate 1,223,923 downwards.
CATCACATGGATCCTATTACGAAGGGTTTATCGATGAGGCTGAAAGCCGGTTTCTCAAACCCCTAACACAAAAACAAACCCAACTGGACAAGGAAAAAGCCACCGCCGATCAAATCGTAGACATCAACCGGCTCAATAACTGGCTGAAACAGGGAGCCGACCTCAACAAAGAGCTTGCCAATGCGGTACTCGCGGCGGACAAAGACCGAATCCGGTTTTTGCTCGACCAAGGTGCAGACATCAACTTTACCAACGCCGCCGGCTACAACTTGCTTCACGATGCAGCCCGGTTCCGAGATTCGGACACCCTCGGTATGTTGCTAAGCCTTGGCGCCGACCCCAATCTTGCCGACCCCCAGGGCTGGACGCCCCTGATGCATGGTGCCTACCGAAACCATGTTCCAACCGTTGAGGTTCTGGCGGCAGCAAAGGCTGATTTGGAGCGAAGAACCAACAACGGATATACCGCCCTTGCGCTTGCTATCGGGGAACGAAAGTTCTGGGCAACCGATGCACTGATCAAAGCCGGGGCAGATGTAAACAGTGTTTCCGGGGAAAAACACCTTACCCCACTGATGCTGGTCGCCTTACATGTGAAATCCAATAAACGCCAGCAGCACGTCATTGAAGGGGCTGAACCGGGTGAAATTGCAACCCGGCTGATAGAAGCCGGAGCATTGCTGAATGCAAAAAACAGCGAGGGAGAAACCCCGTTAATGTTTGCTGCGGCACATGACAATTCCGCCATGATTGCCCTTCTGGTCAAACACGGCGCTGATGTTCTTGCCGTCTCAAACAGTGGTAGTACCGCCCTGGATATTGCGAATGAGAACCGTGCGCTAAACGCTTCCAAGGCCCTTAAATTGTTCACCATGATTGCGGAGAAAAAACTCGCCAAAAGGAAGGCTGAACAAGACGGGGAGAAGACGCAATGAAGCGGATATATAACGCACTTTTCATCTCCCTGTTTCTTTTTACCGGCTTGCCTGTTGCACAAGCTTCGAAAACCGGGTCTGAGTATAAAATTCTTTTTATTGGTAAGCACTACACGACACCTCCGCCCCTTTCATTGCTTGAAAAAGAGTTGGAGGATGAAGGTATCAAGGGAGCCGAACTCTCCGCCAAAGACGGCAACCTTGCTGGCCGGTTGTTCAAAAAAACCTACCACGTCGACAGCCACATCCTTGGTGAAAATGAGCCGGTATCAGGCCTGACTGAAGACATCCGTGTCGGGGAATACCGGTTTATCATTGCCGACTTATATAAAGAGGATTTACTGGCACTTACCCGGCACCCAGCCACGTCAGAAGCGGTTATTTTTAACATCAGGGAGACAGACGATTCCCTTCGCACCCAAACCTGCCAACTCAACCTTTTCCACCTGATTCCCAGCCGGGCAATGTACGGTGATGCCCTCGGGCAATATCTGGTCTGGAAACGCTGGAACCGGTGGTTGCTGATCACGGGCAAAAAAGAAGAAGACCGGAAATTTGCCGCTGCGATGAAACGCACCGCCGAAAGGTATGGTGCAAAAATCGTTGAGGAAAGGGAGTACCAGTTCGAAGCGGGAAACCGCCGTATGGAAACCGGCCACCAGCAAATCCAGACCCAGATGCCGACTGTCACCCAACATGCTCCGGAGCACGATGTGGTAGTGGTAGCCGATGAAAGTGAAGCCTTTGGCCTCTACATGGCCTACCGAACCAAAATCCCCCGCCCTGTGGTCGGTACCCAGGGGATGTACCCAACCGCCTGGCACCGCTCTTTTGAGCAATATGGATCAGCCCGGCTCCAAAAAGTTTATGACGTTTTTGCCAACCGCCAAATGACCGAAAAAGACTACCTTGGCTGGCTGGCAGTTAAACAGGTTGTAGCGTTCACGCTGAGAAAAGACGCCGTAGACCAGGCATCTATCATCACTGCCCTGCGGGATCCCGAGCTAAAGCTTGCAGGGTACAAAGGGCGCCCAATGAATTTCCGCACTTGGAACAACCAGCTTCGTCAGCCTGTTTTGCTGACCACCGACAGTGCATTGATATCGATGTCGCCCATTGAAGGGTTTCTACATCCAAGCTATCACACGGACACTCTTGGCTATGACGAGCCGGAGTCCAAATGCCGATTGGGAGGGAATAACCAATGAACAAGACAAACAAAAACGCATCATTTACATGGAGCGTATTGTTTCTGTCGGCGCTGCTTGCCATGCCAGCACAAGCCGGAAAGCTGTTTGTTTCCAACGAACGTGATAACACTGTCACGGTACTGGACAGCAATACGTTTGAGAAAATCGCCACCATTGAAACCGGGCGCCGGCCCAGAGGGCTGATTACCAGCCCTGACAGCAAAGAAATATACGTCTGTGTGGGTGATGATGACGCCATTGACGTTATCGATACCGCCAGCCTGAAAGTGGTGCGCCAGCTTAACCCCGGCCCGGATCCCGAGTTGCTGGACGTCGACCCGACCGGCGAGCGCATCTACATTGCCAATGAAGATGATGCCATGGTGACGGTGATAAAAACCCAAACCGGCGAGAAACTGGCAGAAATTCCGGTAGGCGTAGAGCCTGAAGGGATGCGCGTCCACCCGGATAACCACCTGACCGTAGCGACCTCTGAAGAAACCAGCATGGTTCACTTCATTGATAACAACTCACTGGAACTCATCGACAACATCCTCATAGATACACGCCCGCGCCATGCGGAATACAGCCGTGACGGCAAGTATGTGTGGGCGTCTTCCGAGATTGGGGGCACCGTTTCTGTTATCAAGCTTGATGGCCGGGAGCTGGTTAAGGTAATTGGCTTTGAAATCCCCGGAATCCGGGCTGAACTGGTGCAACCGGTAGGTATGCGTATGAGCAATGATGGTAAGTACGCCTTTGTCGCACTGGGTCCGGCAAACCGCGTTGCTGCGGTCAATACCACCACCTACGAGATTGAAAAATATATCGTCGTCGGACAGCGACCCTGGCACATGGAAATCGATCCCTCCGGAGAAAAACTCTATGTCGCAAACGGCCTGACAAATGACATGACCATTATTGATGTCGCCTCACTCAAACCGGAAAAATCCGTACCGGTTGGCCGCCTGCCTTGGGGCGTGGCCTATTCCGAGTAAACGGATGAAATATTCCATTGCGTTCATGATATTGGCGATAAGTGGCCAGCCGTCCATAGGCCTGGCGGGAAACAACCCATGGGCTCAGCCCATTTGGAAATCACCCCCGTTGCCGGAAAACCCGGCAGCGGCATTTGACAAACATGACCCTTACGCACTGGCAGTGGGCGCAAAAATAAAAACTGACTGTTCTATCCGTTATATCTGGCACCGGGACGGCAGGCTTTACTGCTTCAACAGCCTGACATCAAAAGCGTTTTTCCTTGATAACCCGGCCGGCTATATACGGCGGGCTAAACAGTTTATACAAGATGAAAGCAATCCAGGAGGAAGCAATGAAAGGAAACAATAAAACGATGCTGAGGGGAATACTGTTTGTCCTTCCCCTTTTTGGGGCTGCACTCTTTTCAGGGCAGGTAACAGCTGCATCAAATTCATTTGATATAACCACCATGCCCCCCGCTGAACTTGTGAGCAACTTTCAGCCAGGAACCCTCATCAACCCTTATGACCCTAAGGACCCGGAAATCGCCAAAGAGGGTCATCAAATCTTTATGGAAACCGGCTGTAATGGTTGCCATGGTGGAACCGGAGGTGGCGGCATGGGTCCTCCGCTGTCAAACCAACGCTGGGTTTACGGTAAAGACCCAGACACACTGTTCCGGCTGGTCACACTGGGCAGCGAAAAACTGATGGAACAGGGATACAGCCGCAAGGCGCGTGAAAATGTGCGGGCTCCGATGCCTCCCCAGGCATCAGGAGACATCGTGATCATCGAATCGTCAGACAGGTTATGGAAAATCATTACCTGGATATTGTCACTTCATGAAAACAAGGACTAGGGCGTGTTCTTAACCTTGTACACGTAACACGTTAAAAAATAGGCTATGGTAAATTTTCGGGGCGTTTAAGGAGAAGACGATGGAACACGGTTGCAAGGTCATGATTGTTGATGACCACCCGATGGTTCGGCAGGGTTGCCGGATACTCCTGGAAAGTCAGCATATGGAAATATGTGCGGAGGCAGACAGTGGCGAATCTGCGCTGAAGAGCCTGTCAAATTCCGAGCCGGATGTGGCGGTGGTGGATCTCAGCATGGAAAACATGGGCGGACTGGAGGCCATCTCCCGCATACTCAGCCGCTCCCCGCAAACAAGAATCGTCGTATTCACCATGCATGATGACCCAAACATCACCATGCGGGCAATCAAAAATGGTGCCCGGGGATACGTCACAAAAAGCAGCCCGCCGGATGTCTTGATCGAAGCCATTGAAACGGTAATGGATGGAGGCAGTTACCTCAGCACGGACGTGGCAAAAACGCTCGCATTTAACCATCACCTGACAGCCAACTCGGACCCTCTCGAGAGCCTTACAAACCGTGAATTTGACATATTTCAAAGGTTGGCAGACGGAAAGAGCACATCCCAGATCGCGGATGACCTCTCTCTGTCTAAAAAGTCCGTATCCAATTATGTCGTCTCCATTAAGCACAAGCTGAATGCCTGCTCGCTGGCTGACCTGATTAAGTTTGCGATAACCTCGGGGCTGTCAACACGCAACCTGAACTAACCGCCCGGCTGTATACCTGCTCTTTGTTCGAAGGTGATGGAGAGACTCAGAAATACAGAGCCATCACGGCCACAAACAACGTCAACAGCGCCGCGGTGGTTTCTACATGTGGGAGCCACCGTTTCACTTCCCCAGTGAAACTGTGGTCTACATAGTTGCTGCTGATATTCTGCCGGGTCCAATTCTGAAGGTTTGGATGGAAAAAAAGGTAAATCTTTATAAGAGATCCAAACACTTGCTCGTACCACAGCAACACAACAAAAATGGGGTGAAATACGCCTGATTGTATGGATATAAGCAGGACATTCAGCCCGCGGGACACAATGACCCAAATCAGGTAGGCAACAAACATCGAGGGCCCGAGGTACAAAGAGGCAACCAATGCCAGCGTGGGGCCAATTAACGTCGTCCACATACTGATTCTTTGGTCCCAGAGGCAAAGCCATAGGAACCAACCCAAACGCTGCGGGGAGAGGGAAAGCGCCCGGAGGTTACTTCTTAACATATTCCCATACCACCGGGTCATCAGTTGAACGCTGGTGGTAAAGAAGTTATGGGTCGGTTCTTCCTCCATGCAAGTCACTTTCCAATCCGGGAGGTATAACATCTTCCATTGGTTTTTTAATACATAGAACCAGGTACTTTTGTCGTCTCCGGTCAACAACCTTATCTGCCCGTAACGCCAGTGTTTAATGTAGTCATACCTGAGATTTTCGATGAAATCAGAAGACAGGGCCAGTGATGCACGAAACGCTGAAAACCGCCCCGTTAACACCAGAACACGGTAGCTGAGGCTGAGGGAGCACATGTAGAAATGCCGGAGTGACATCCGTTGCCGGTACCATTGACGGGTAATAGAAGATCCTTTCACCGTTGCCTGATTGTGGGTGGTTACGGCACCGAGATCATGAAAACGCATCAGGAAACCAGACACTTTCTCCAGGGTGCCTTCCGGGATTACCGTATCGCCATCCATTAAAATCAAAATACTGTCTTTTGATACTTCCTTTTCCTCCGCCAACAACGTCAGTGCGTCCGCCATGGTTCCACGCTTGCCAGAGCCGTCCTGCCAGATAACGTGCAAATTCAGAGGGGTTGAACTCGCGACTTGCTCAAATTGCCTTTCAATCACCGCAATATCGGCAACGTCTGTCACACAGGCAACCACCCGGCATGCAACACCAAATCGTTCAATGTCATCTATCAGGGCTTTAAACACCGGGGCGCTTATTTCGGGGCAGGTTCGGTAACAGGGAATGACGATTAGGACTTCCGTCGGCTTTTTTGAAGATTCAGCCATCACTTTTAGAATGGGATAACGAATATATTGATAAAACACCCCACGCACCAAGTGGATCAGTTTCCACCCATATCGCCAAGCCCCGATTAGGCCAATCACCAATACGATTTCTTTTTCTACGTCGCTGACACCGGATATCGAGAAAGCAACAAGCAAAATGACCAGAAGTAATACCAGCCCCATCCACCAAAACGCAGTAATGTGGCTTGGGTCTTCTCGGGAAAAGCCTTTAATCGCCAGTTTTTCGGGCTTCATAAGCGTAGCCAGTCAGTGAGGAAATCTTGCCATTTAACATGAGCCAATACCGTCGCCGGCTCATGAATCACAGATTCGGTGTCTTGCTCAGAAGGAGATATAAGCAGTAACGTGTACTGTTTTAGCCGGGGTAACGTTTGGGGCAACCCTCCCAGTAGTTTACCTTCGTCATTAAACAGTAACGGGTTGGCAGCACTGTAAAAGCGAGTTTCCAAAATTGTGCCTTTCATAGGCTCATCATTGCTGGTCAGCCTGTAATCAACCTCCATCCCTACTTTCAACAAAGACGCTTTTTCAACAGGCATTAAGGCAACCAACATCCGTTGTGAATTATTTGCCGGGTTTACCGGAGAAAGTTCTAAAACGCTGTTACCTGTTTCAACAACTTCCCCTTCAGTTGCATTCGCAGCGATTACGTAACAATCGCATGGTGAGTACGCAATCCCCCTGTTTTTAATTCTTTCAATTTCCAGCTCCAGTGCCACAGCTTTTTTAATTCGCGCATCACGTTGGGCACTGAGTTCAAACGGCGATGCCATCGTGGTAAAACCATTTTCGGTCAGGAGCTCGAAATTCGCGAGCTCCAATTGGTTTTCTATATTCTGTTTTCGGGAAATCAGCTCCAGTTTTTCTTTTCTTACCTCTAATACATCCAGCCATTGGTACTCATGGGTCACATGATCAACTGAGCCCGCATTTTTCCCTTGCTCAAACCGTTCGAATATATCAACGCGGCTTCGTTCTTCATTTAGTATCAAAGACAACCGATCGTCAATTAATCCAAGTTCGCTGTTTAAACGGTTTTTATAATTTCCAAGGGCCGCAGATATTTGTTTCAACATCGTATCGTAAAATGCAATATCTGCCCGCGTTGATGCTAACTGTTCTTTATACTCGGCCAGCAAGTCTGCTGACTCTTCCGTTTCCACCTGAAACACAGGCTCACCTTTTGAGACTTTCTTACCCAATTCCAGCTGGTTGAACGTAATAATACCTGTACTGTGGCTCCGGAAAATAAGTACCGGCTGGGTGACGGCTGCATGAAAAGACTTTATCGTCAGTACCCTGGATTGAACCATCATGGCACCAAAAGCAATGAGAAAGGCGGCCCCGAGGGCAACGAAGGTAAAACGCCACCAGTTTTGTTTCATCCTTGCCGATTCTTCTTCGTGCAGCTGTGCTTTCACTCCAAACGTAGTAATTGAGTCGAGGGAAAGCGTCTCACCAGAAAGGTAAGTATCCACTATGGTTTGCAGCGTTTTCTGGTGGTTTGAATCAATCGAGAAGAATTGGCAACCGATGATGTAGCCATTGTCACTGGCTCGCATTACTTCAAAATGAACCGGAGTGGAAAAGGTGCCTATGGGTAATTCAAAGCAGAGATCCCCATCCAGCTTTTCTCCCTTTTGCCCGGGGAAATCTCCCTCATTAAGCGAAAAGCCGCCAATACTCCATTCCTTCGTAGGGTACCTTTTTCCTGCGATATTAATAGACGCCGGAAATTCAATCCGAGGATAGCGTCTTGCACCCGTGCGGGACTGAAACGTATGTATGGAATTGCTTTGTGGTTGTGCACCCATCCCGGCACCCTGCCATGCATTATTTTTCTTTAGGGGTTATACATCCCACATATCAATAAGGGATGCATAATCATCAACATGCTTAACATGTCTCATCGTTGAGTATAGTTCTATAAAATAAGAACCGGGTTGTTTTGCTTGTACCGAAAAATATACCGCCATGAAAAACAAAGAATTCCATGTGCTTTATAACTGGCAGGCATTTAATAATGACACGCAGAGATGACTAAAATATCAGTCAACAAAAAGAGGGGAAATTTCATTAAACCATGATGTTAAATTGGTTTCCTCATGAGAGCATTAAAAAACACAAAAAAATGCCTGATATTTTATACCAGGCATTCGTGAAATATACAGCGGTCTAAAATCAAGCAGCTAGCTTCAATTAATCTTTGCGAAGACGGATACCGTCTTTATCGATAACAATTCTTCCCTGCTTGTATAACGCACCAATGGTTTGCTTGTATGTCGCCTTGCTGGTGCGGAAAACATCAAAAATCGCTTCTGGAGAAGACTTGTCTGACAGCGGTAGATAGCCACCTTTCTTTTCCAGCAGTGTCATAACCTTATCTGCCAGATTATCTACTTTCGCCCGGCCTGGTGCCTGCAGTGAAATATCGATTTTACCGTCACTTCGAATGCTCTTGACGTAACCTTTCAGGCGTTTACCAATAAACAGCTTTCCGAAGACATCGCTGCTGAACAGCATTCCCCAGTGCGCATTTTCAATAATAACCTTGAAACCCAGGTCCGACCGCTCCCCTACCATCATATTGACCTGCTCGCCCTTTTTGTAACGTGCAGGTGTCTTATCAAGGAAACGGTTGAATTTTGTTGATGCGACGATACGGCCACTCGCACGATCGATATAGATGCGAACCAGAACGGTATCACCTTCTTCCAGACGGCGGCGTTGCTCGCTGAATGGAATAAGGATGTCTTTATTGAGGCCCCAATCTGCAAACGCACCCACCGAGTTAACGCTTACCACTTTCAGATTGACAAATTCGCCGACAACACCAGCAGGTTTCTTGGTTGTCGCAATCATGTCATCGTGGGCGTCAAATAGGATGAACACATCCAATTTATCCCCGACTTGGGTATCGGCCGGAACCTCATTACGTGGAAGAAGGATTTTACCTTCATCTTCACCACCGTCGAGGTATACGCCATACTCTACAACTTCCAGGACTTTCAGCGTATTGAACTGACCTGCTCTAATCATCTGACCGATACTCTCTTTTTGCGTTGAATCGGCGCGCATGATACGCCATTTTGTGCCTGGACGCTGTAAAAAATGTGAACCCTGTAGGAATTTTCAATCCCTTATGCTTCCCGGCTCCATTTCAATAAAGCCCGGACATTCATTAGCAGGAAGAGTACGTTTGCTACCACCATAGCAAGACTGCCCGTCATCACACCGAGCGATACCCAACAGCCATTCCCAACCATCATCAGAACAAATCCAACCCGGTTTTTGTTTCCAATTTGCCAGATGGCAAGAAAGGTTAACACCATTGCCGCCCAATCAATGCCAAAGTATTGCCAGAGTTCCATATCCTGCCCGTTTTAAATCACATATCAATATTATACCCAAACCAGCTCGGGTTCTTTTTCGTCTACTATCAACAATACCCGCAGAGCAAGAAAGGACCAAAGGAATGGCGATTACCCTTGCATTTGATGTCTACGGCACCCTTATTGATACACAGGGGGTCACTGTGTTACTGAAATCCATGGTGGGCGACAAAGCCGAGCCATTTGCAACATTATGGCGTGAAAAACAACTTGAATACTCTTTCCGGCGTGGGTTGATGCAAAATTATGAAGATTTTGCCACCTGCACCCGGCAATCCCTTGAATATACGTGTATGCATCACAATGTCTCATTGTCAGAAAGCCAGAAACAGCTGTTGATGGACAGTTACAGCAGCCTCCCTGCATTCCAGGATGTCCGTCAGGCACTTGAAGTACTTGGGCACAGCGGTCACCGTCGCCTTGCTTTCTCAAACGGAACCCACAAGGCGGTCACGACGGTTCTGAGCAACTGCGGATTAATTAATTATTTTGAAGAAGTGGTCAGCGTTGACGACCTGAAAACCTTTAAACCGAATCCTGCATGTTATGCCTATTTCTTACGTTCTGCAGGTTCTACCACAGATCAAACCTGGCTGGTGTCATCCAACCCCTTTGATGTTATCGGTGCCCTGTCAGCGGGCATGCGCGCAGCCTGGGTAAAACGTAGTAAAAATGCTCTCTTTGATCCTTGGGGAATCCAGCCAACTCTCACCGTATCCAACCTGCTGGAGCTGGTTCAACATCCGGACTTTTCAGGCTGACTCTATTAACACCGCAACTACCACAACATCTTAAGGTTGAAGACTCAGTACGCAAAATATCACCAACCCTGTGATAGCAAAGGCAAACATATGGTTTAATTGTTTAAACCATATGCCATTTGAAGCTTATTGAAAGCGGACTGTAAAAGGATAGGTCCGGCAAAGCACAACAGGAGCGTTAATGAGTTTGACCCAATATTTTGCCATCGTCAGGCACGGTGAATATTACCAACTCCCCGATACACCCAGTGCCAACCAACCTTATCCCCTGACGCCGGAAGGTGAAAAGCAGGCAGAAATTTGTGCCAGTTATATTAAGACTTTTTGCCAGGACAAAATGATAGATCCTGTCTTCCCTATCCATACCTCTTCGTCACTACGGGCATGGCAAACTGCCGACATAGTTTGCCGTCAGCTCGGCTACCCGCTGAGTATTGTTGAAACTAACTCCCTGACAGAAAGGTCGGTAGGGGCGCTTGCAAACTTATCCGTAGCAGAGATTGAACGGATAATTGCTGCAGACCCACGCTTTTCGCCTCCCCCGCCTAATTGGGATTCGGATAACCGTTATTGTCTCCCTTACCCCGGAGCAGAATCACTTATGCAGGCAGGACAGCGGGTCGCCGACTATATTTCAGACACATTCAACCAACACGACAGCGCAAACCGATTACATATTTTTGTTGGTCATGGTGCAGCGTTCAGACATGCAGCATTCCACCTTGGAATGTTAACAATACGGGAGTTAGCAGAGCGCAGCATGCACTTCGCCAAACCAATATTTTTCAGCCGTAAACCGGGAGAAACCTGGCAACACATTTCAGGGGAGTGGAAATTCCGTACTATCTTTAATGCGGACTTGGACTGATATTTGCTGGTAGGCCGGAGGAAAGACTATGTGCGGCAGGATAAATGTATCGGATGACCCACTTGCTAAGTTCATCACGGACACGCTTGGGATGCCATTCCATACCCGTACGAACCCAGACCTCCGCCCAACCGATCCCATTGACGTAATTGTTGGCAAGGAAAACCCACGTCAACTCACTCTTCACTGGGGCATAAAACCTGACTGGGCAAAACGCCCTATTATCAATGCACAGGCAGAAACCGCCGCCGTCAAACCCACCTTCCGGCAAAGCTTTCATCAATTCAGGTGCCTGGTACCTTGCTCAGGGTGGTATGAATGGACACCCGAAGACCCATCAGAGCCACAAAGAAAAAAACTGAAGTACCTGTTTACCGGCAGCAACGGTGAGCCCATTTTTATGGCTGGCCTTATGTTGCCGGACTGCAAGCTCGTAACCCTTACAACACCGCCAGATGAGCAGTACTCCCGTTACCACCACCGCATGCCCATGCTCGTTGCACCGGAGAAAGCCCGAAAGTGGTTAACTGATACCGGTTACGCGGGAGAACTGGCTCAAGCCCCTCACCAGTACAACCTGGACATTTCCCCAATCAAGTGACGGAGTTTCGTTTCGCAATACTGTCTATGGCAATTTCATTTCAACCACGGCTTCTATTTCAACCGGCATGTTACCAGGCAGGGAGCTCACGCCCACCGATGTACGGACATGCTTTCCATCATCACCAAATACATCAATAAATAATTGGGAACAACCATCTATCACTGCCGGATGTTCAGTGAAGTCAGGTGTTGCGTTGATATATCCGTTGATTTTCACTATCTGGCGCACGCAGCCTAACGAACCTGCTTCATGAATTATCGCAGCCAAAAGATATAGCCCAATCTCTCGGGAAGCCTGCTTTGCCTGTGAGGTTGTCAGATCACGCCCTACCTTCCCAATTAGGCTTACTGTTCCTTTGCCGGAAAGATAAAGCAGGTTGCCGAGACGTTTCCCATGAATATATTGCCCAACCGGGCTGACAAGTTCAGGAATAACTATCCCTAGAGCCGCTATCCTTTGCTCTGGTGTCATTGTATAGAGTCCTTTGGTTTCAACGCCGGGCGGAAAATACTATTTCAGTCCGTAGGAGACCAGCGCCTGGTCAATTTGATCATCTTCAGTAGTATCGGGAAAGAGGGTATAAGAAGGGGCAATCACCGGTTTGGCCGAAGTAACCTCAATTTCGATGATACTGAGCACCGGGTACCGGTCTGTTACCAGTGGCTGAAAGCGCTCAAAGTGGTCTTCAAACGCTTCATCATTCCTTTCAACAACCCGGGCAATCCCTTTGAGTTGGTAACCCTTCTGCCTGAAAATATCGATGAAGCAGATACATACTGCTGCATTTTCTCGAATGTTCTGCACACTTTGCGGGGAGGCAATATTGGCGATCAGGAAAATATTGCCCTCCCCCGGCAAAAACATCTCCTTGGGAGATACATTGGGGTCGCCTTTACTGTTGGCTGTGGCTAGCCAACACAGAACACTGGCACTCATGGCGTCCTTTACTTCTTTGGTCATGGCCATATGGTTTCCTCACTGTATTGGGACGTCAGTTCAGGCTTTGCCTATTCCCCATTTTAGTTCATTCGCAGGATCATCCATCACATCATCAAGATAGCTTTCAACCTGCTGTGCAACCAGGCGGTCCGGTTCCTCAAAGAACGCTATATGGAAGATGGCATCGCCTTCATTAACCAAAGGCAACGTCTGTTGGCCAATCACAATACCGCCCTGTGGCGCGATCACCTGAATCTCCGCGCGGCCGCTTGGATCGCTGATATTAGCAAGAACCTGACCCCGGCTTACCCTTTGCCCCAGAGAGACATGAGATCGCAATAACCCATCAGAGTCAGCCCTAACCCACCGGGTTGCCCTTGCTAAAACACACCCAGCCGCTGGTTTGATACGTGATGAACGTAACATGCCCAAATGCCGCATTACACGTTTAACCCCCTTTACCCCCGCGGCCACGGCAAACTGTTCCAGACGCAGAGCCTCACCGGCTTCGTAGGTGATCACAGGAATACCGGCTTTCTCAGCTTCTGAACGCAGTGAGCCATCCCGCAGCGCGGCATCTATTAATACCGGGGCCCCGAAAGCCTCGGCCATCCCTGCGGCATCAGGGTTGCTGAGGTTGGCCCGAATTTGCGGCAAATTGGTACGGTTGATAGCCCCGGTATGGAGATCGACGACGTGGGTACAGCGTTCGACAACATCTTTGAAATAGCGGAAGGCCATACGCCCGGCAATAGAGCCTCTTTCTGATCCGGGGAAAGACCGGTTTAGGTCTCGCCGGTCCGGTAGGTAACGCGACTTATGGATAAAACCAAAGACGTTGACCACAGGGATAGCTATCAACGTCCCCCTAAGCTGGGAAAGCCGAATTCGACCGATGATCTGGCGCACGACCTCTACGCCATTCAGCTCATCACCATGAATAGCTGCATTGACCAGCAGTACCGGCCCAGCCTGTTTGCCATGGAAAATTTCAGCCGTAACGGAAAGAGGCGACTGGGTATAAAGGCGGGCAACCTCCAGCTCCAAGCTGGCATGGTTACCCGGCATAATTTCCAAATCACCAATCTCAAAAGGCGTATTTGGCTTAGCCCTTACCACGGGTTCGCGTTCCTTGTGGGTTGGCATTTTTTTCAATGTATTCGATGATCATGCCAGCGACATCTTTTCCTGTTGCCGTTTCAATACCTTCAAGGCCAGGAGAAGAGTTTACCTCCATCACCAGCGGGCCCCGCTCTGAACGGAGCAGGTCAACACCAGCTACACGCAACCCCATAATCTTTGCTGCCGCAACAGCCGTTTTTCTTTCTGTAGGGGTCAGCCGGATTAAAGAAGCCGTACCGCCCCTGTGAAGGTTGGAACGAAACTCACCCGGCTGGGCTTGGCGTTTCATAGCCGCAATGACCTTATCGCCGATCACAAAACAACGGATGTCCGCACCACCGGCTTCCTTGATGTACTCCTGAATCATTATGTCTGCTTTCAGGCCCATAAAGGCTTCAATAACGCTTTCAGCTGCTTTTTTGGTCTCAGCAAGGACAACACCTATCCCCTGAGTACCTTGAAGCAGCTTGATCACAACCGGTGTGCCGCCAACCATATCCAAAAGGTCTTTAATATCATCCGGTTTGCTGGCAAATCCGGTTACCGGCATACCTATTCCCTTACGGGACAGCAGTTGAAGCGAGCGCAGTTTGTCGCGAGAACGGCTTATTGCCACCGATTCATTCAGAGGGTAAACACCCATCATTTCAAACTGTCGTAAAACCGCACAGCCATAGAAAGTTACAGAGGCACCAATACGCGGAATGATCGCATCAAAATTGACAAGGTCTTCACCTTTAAGGTGAATCGATGGCTGGGTTGAATTGATATTCATGTAGCTGTGCAGCACATCAATAATGCGATACTCGTGTCCACGCTGTTCACAAGCCTCGATTAAGCGGCGGGTAGAGTAGAGGTTTCTGTTCCTTGAAAGAATTCCTATTTTCATTCTTCACCTCCCCCTAACCGGGTCAGGAAAGACAACTCGGGATCAACGGTAAGGCGGCCATTCATAGCGGTACGGCCCAAAAGCATCCGAAACTTCATGTTGTCTCGTCCGGTCAGGGTCATTTCGATAGGGTATTGGAGATCACCAAGACAAAGCAGCGTTCGGATAACATAGCGCCGGGTTTCGTGGCCGCCGGAATCTCGCACAGAGCGAATATCCAAGACCGCGGCTTCGCAGACACTGATGGTGTCATTGTCATCCTGAATGGGGTGAAGCTGAAAACGAACCCAAAGGTTTCCGTCTTTCTTAAACTCCTCAATTCCAAAAGTGTGCAGGCATGAAGTACGAGCGCCTGTATCAACCTTTACCTTGATACGCTCGATACCCAGCTCCGGCAACGAAACCCACTCGCGCCATCCTACCTGGAGCTTGTCCTGATGTGTTGTTGTCATTGTTCGGACTTACGTTAGTTTGGGAACTAACAAAATAGTCCACATTGCTGTGGGGAGGTAACACTATTTTTGAGATCAAAGGTTTGACAGATCAACGCATGTCGTTTTTTGATAAGAAAACGGCACTGCCCGGCAAAACCTGACAGTGCCATATTCGAAAAAACGGCTTTTCACTATGATTTTTTGCAGAGTGTTCTCCGGCCAAACAGCAGTAGGGCGGTACCAAACAAAGCAAGTGTTGCCGGCTCTGGAATGGATGTATCAGGGCTCACGACAGACAGGTTGGTCAGATTAACGTTCAAGTCACCGTTACCACTGTCAAACTTAAACCAGCCCGCCAGTGCATACCCGGTTGCCACTACGCGTGTTCCACCTGCTCCATCACCAAACTGGAACCATTTTTCCCCGGAAATTACCGGTGAAAGACTGGCGTAACTACCAAAGCCCTGAACAACATTGGTCAGAGAGGTATCCACTTTGAAAAAACTCCAGTCATCTTTTGGCGAAATTCCATTAGACGTGTAATAACTTCCGCCACAGTCGTTAGCTTCACAACGAGGGTCGCTAAGCCCAAGGGAACTGAATGGTATTTCTTTCAGGTTTAAGTCCAAACTGAAACCAGAGGTTGCGTCATTTGGGTTATAAAACGTCGCACTGTAAGATGCGGTTCCAGCCTCTGTGTCGTACCGGAATTGACCATTGCTGTTTGCATCGTGTGCCTGTGAAGTTCCAGTTGGGTTATACAAAAATGCATGAGGATTGCCGGACTTTATTACGTCTTCACTGTCTGAGGTAATAATTGCTGCATGAGAAGAAAAACTGATTGCTGCAAGCAGTGAAAATACAAGGCAAATTAGACGTACCATATCGTTTTGACTCCGTTAGGTTTCGCAAATACTTTTGGGTAAGGTTTACAGCCACACGGAGTAAGCAAACGGTTTGCCAGTATAAAATATCTTTAAATAATAAATAGTTAGATTGAAACACAAAACCTAAACGAACATTCATGTAAAAAAAACAGACACTGCACTAGCTGGCTTTGAGAACTTTTTCTATCTGTTTGACTGAAAACCCCCTCACAATTTCATCGCCTATTCGAATTACCGGTACAGACCTTGCGCCCAGCGAAGCCAATTCTTTCTGACCCCGTGGCGTTGAGACATTCACCAACCTGAACGGAATATTCTTGCTCTCAAAATACTGTTTTGCGGCATCACAATGAGGGCAGCGGTTAAAAGCAAATAAAGTGACTTTTTTCATCGGTAGTTCTCCTAAAACGTGACCACGAAAATAACTCAGGATCAGAGACCAACCAAGCTATCAATGTAATAGTCAGTTCACCCTTTCACAGTATAAAGAAATGGCGGCTAAACAGCCGCCATTTCCAAAGCCACTCATCACCACTCAGACAGTTGTTAAGCCCCACTTGAGTTCATCATCCAGTGTTTCTACGGCATCATCCAGGAAAGATTCAACGTACTCTTCTACCAGGCTGTCAGGTTCTTCAAAGAAAGCAATATGGAAAATCGCATCCCCTTCGTTAACAAGCGGAAGCGTCTGCTGACCGATAACAATACCACCTTGAGGCGCGGTAACCTGGTGGTCTGAGCTGCCAACAGGGTCGCTGATACTGGCGATAACTTCCCCTTTGCTTACTTTCTGCCCTAACGCGACCCTGGAGCGAAGCATACCGTCTGAATCCGCGCGCACCCATCTGGTCGCTTTGGGGACTACCGGATCCGGCAGTTTTTTGCTGTGACCGGTACGAATCATCTTAAGGTGGCGCATTACCCGCATCACCCCAATAACACCCGCTCCTATGGCATGCGGGTCCAGACGGAGAGCCTCGCCGGCTTCCATAGTGATGACCGGAACATCAAATTCTTCTGCCGCTGCGCGCAGCGAACCGTCACGAAGTGTGGCATCTACCACTACGGGTGATCCAAAGGCAATCGCCATTTCTTTCGCGGCTGCATTGGCAAGATTGGCCCGGATTTGCGGCAGGTTGGTACGGTGAATGGCTGCCGTGTGCAGGTCAACGACATGTGTGCAACGTCGGACTACCTGATTGAAATAGTGGTAGGCCATACGGCCTGCAATAGAGCCCCGCTCTGAACCGGGGAAGCACCGGTTAAGATCCCGCCTGTCCGGCAGGTAGCGGGATTTATGTATAAAGCCAAAAACGTTGACAACCGGAACGGCGACGACCGTTCCATGTAGCTTATTCAGATCGATTTTGTCGATAACCTGGCGGGTAATCTCCACCCCGTTTAGCTCGTCACCATGAATTGCGGCATTTACCAGCAATACCGGCCCCGGCTTTTTCCCATGGAGAATTTCAACAGAAACTGAAAGTGGTGAATGCGTGTACAGTCGCGCAATTTCCAGTTCGCAATTAGCGCGTTGCCCAGGTTGAACGGTCAATTCCCCAAATTCAAACGGCGCGTGTTGTGCTTTTTTAGCCATTCGGTGATTTCCTGATCTTTATTTGTATTATTTTTGGAACAGAATAAAGATTATGAGAATTTCCTGATTTGGAATGTGAACTGTATCACGCAATAACTCCGTGCTACGCCGTTATGTGTTTCTATTTGTATCCATTACCGCCAAAGACCGGATACACAAGCTGTAAAAATCATAAGCCTGAGGGGACACATACCTGTTGGAGAGTTTGAAAATGCCAATATCCCGCTCCAACAAAGGGGATTTCAACGGAAGCCATACCAGCGACTCTGAAGACTCAGGAAATGCAAGTCTTGGCAGGGTGGTTATGCCAATTCCCAACTCCAGCACTGAATAAAGAGACGTGATGTTTTCCACGGAATAAAGGGCGTTGTCACTGAGTTGCCTTGCCGGTGTTTCTGCCAGCAACGAACAGGTCCCATTTTTTATAAAGGGGTGCTCTATGAGTTGCTCCCAGTGAACGCCATCTGGACTAAGCGCCAGAGGATTGTCCAATTTGCACACTACACCGACGGGGTCTGACATCAACAGGGTAAAATCCAGCCGGTCATCATTAACATGGACGCGATTCCCCAGTGCCAAATCCACTTCCCCGGCAAGTAATCTCGTCTCTACACCGGCCGCGTTATCATCTATCAGTGATACCTCCACTTCCGGATGCGAGCTGGTGAACTCAGCGAGTATCGCAGGGATTAGCTTTGCGGCCACAGAAGGTACACTGGCAATTCTCAACTGCCCCAACTGGCCCGCAGCTGCCGCGCGCAAATCACTGTCGAGATCTTCGTAAAGTTTCAGGAATTGCATCATTTTAGGCAGGCAAATCTCCCCAAAAGGGGTCAGCTTGGCTTTGTGCCCCGATTCAAATAACGCCTGGCCCAGAATGCGCTCCAATTCCTTCACAGATGTAGAAAGTGCCGCCTGGGAGCGGTTGGCCTTAGAGGAAGCAGCCCTAAAGCCACCTTCTGTTGCCACCATCACAAAATGACGCATTTGCTGAAGTTTGATATCCATATCGCCAGCCTCCCAGCCCTTTATCTCCTGATCCATCATTTATTGATAAGTATTTTTTATCATTTGTCAAAAATTAACCATTAGATTTATCGGGAAACTCACAGCAATATTTAACCATTCCGAAACATTCATGACACAAACAGTTAATTGGGAGCCAAGAATGTCTGCAACGCCTTCACCGGTAAAAACTGCGCTTTATGATTCCCCTTCCCCCTTGGAGTGGGCGGTTACCCATAACGGGACGCTTTACACCGCACAGATTCCCATTGATGAAAGCGGACAGGTTGTAGAAGGCGGCATTGAGGCTCAAACCCGCAAGACACTGGATAACCTGGTTCACACACTGGAGTGCGCCGGTGTATCAACCGGGTCAGTACTGCAGGTGCTGATTTATGTCACCGATCGAAGTTATCTCGCCACCGTCAACAAGGTGTATGCCGAGTACTTTACAGCCCCCTACCCCAACCGTGCAGCAGTGGTGGTTGCGGGGCTTGCCCGGGAAGAAATGCTGGTAGAGCTAGTGGTATACGCTGCCGTCTGATTTAAACCATTAAGAGCAGATTAAAGAAAAGGAATCACCATGAAACTCAACACTGAAAACGCCCTCTACATCGGTGGTGAATGGCAAGGCGGTATCAACACCATCCCAAACATCAACCCTTCCGATACTTCCCTGAGCCTTGGGGATTTTGCACAGGCATCTCAGGCTCAGGTTCAACAAGCCATTGATGCGGCTCGGGCAGCTCAGCTGGTTTGGGCGAAAACACCGCTGGAGCAAAAGCAAAGAGTACTCCAGGCTATTGGTGATGAATTGATCGCCCGTTGCGATGAGCTTGGCAAACTGCTTTCCAGCGAGGAAGGAAAACCTTTTGCGGAAGGCCGGGGAGAAGTCTATCGCGCCGGACAGTTTTTCCAGTATTACGCGGCTGAAGTGTTGCGTCAGATGGGTGATATTGCGGATTCAGTGCGCCCCGGCGTTTCTGTCGAAGTCACCCGCGAGGCTCTCGGTGTCGTGGCCATCATTTCCCCATGGAATTTCCCTACCGCAACAGCGTCCTGGAAAATAGCCCCGGCACTGGCATTTGGTAATGCGGTTATCTGGAAGCCGGCTAACCTCACTCCAGCCAGTGCTGTTGCGCTCACCGACATTATCCACCGGGCTGGTCTCCCTGCCGGTACCTTTAACCTGGTACTGGGCTCCGGCTCTGATGTTGGCGATACATTAATTCATTCCAAAGAGATTGATGCCGTCAGCTTTACCGGTTCAGTGGATGTCGGCCGAAAAGTCGCTGCTGCAACCGCACCCAATTTTGTTCGCTGCCAACTCGAAATGGGCAGTAAAAATGCGCTGGTTATTGCTGATGACGCAGATATCCAGACAGCTGTAGACGCCACTGTTGCCGGTTCTTTCTCCGGTACCGGTCAAAAGTGCACTGCCTCATCCCGGCTTGTTGTTCTGGACAGCATCCACGATGCCTATGTTGAAGCACTCACCGAACGCCTTGCCACCCTGAAGGTGGGTCATGCTCTGGAAGAGGGCATTTTCATGGGGCCAGTAGTTGATGAGAAACAACTGTCATCAAACCTGAAGTGGGTTGAACAGGCACGGTCACTCGGCGGTGAACTGGCATTTGGCGGAGAGCGCCTGTCCCTTCAGCATGACGGCTATTACATGTCTCCTACCCTGTTCACTGGCACTGACAACAGCTGGGATGTAAACCAGGAAGAACTGTTTGCACCTATGGCCTGTGTGATCAAAGTCAACAGCCTGGAAGAGGCCATTGCAACCGTAAACGATACCCGGTTTGGCCTGACGGCAGGCATAGTCACCCAGAGCCTCCGTACCAGCGCCCTGTTTAAGCAACAGGCCCAGACCGGATGCGTCATGGTTAACCTCCCTACAGCGGGTACCGATTACCACGTCCCGTTTGGCGGACGGAAAGAGTCCAGCTTTGGTCCCAGGGAACAGGGCCAGTACGCAAAGGATTTCTACACCGTAGTGAAGACAGCATACCAGCGTCCTTACTGAACCCTATAAAGCCTTCGACTTCGTCATTACGGGGAGAGCACAGCCATGTACAAGGACCACATCATCATTGACGGACTGCAATACTGTCGCTGGGATCGCAGTTACTTCGAGACACTGAAAGCCAGTGGTATTACTGCAGTACACGCGACGCTTGTCTACCATGAAACTGCGCGTGAAACCCTTACCCGTTTTGCTGAATGGAATCTCCTTTTCGAACAGAACAGCGACCTCATCATGCCAATCATGGATATGGATGACGTTGCCAGGGCCAAAACTGAAGGAAAGGTCGGCATATTCTTTGGTGCACAAAATTGCTCCCCGATAGATGACGAAATTGGCCTGATTGAAGTGATGCGAAAGCAAGGTCTTTTAATCATGCAGCTGACCTATAACAACCAGAGTCTGCTCGCCACGGGGTGTTATGAGCGTGAAGACAGCGGTGTCACCCGGTTTGGCAAACAGGCTATCGAAGAAATGAACCGGGTTGGAATGATCGTCGATATGTCCCACAGTGCAGAACGATCCACCCTTGAAGCAATCGACCTCTCCTCCCGCCCTATTTGTATCAGCCACGCCAACCCTGCGGCTGCACACGGGGCGTTGAGAAATAAATCGGAAGAAGTGATCAAATCCCTGACCGCCCGGGGTGGCCTGATTGGATTCAGCCTCTACCCGTTCCACCTGCCGGGAGGAAGCGGCTGCACTCTGGAAGCGTTTTGCCAGATGGTTGCTGATACTGCTGAACTCGTCGGTGTGGAACATCTTGGTATTGGCAGTGACCTCTGCCTAAACCAGCCACAAAGCGTTCTGGAGTGGATGCGCAATGGCCGCTGGTCCAAAGCCATGGATTATGGCGAAGGCTCATCCAACAACGCGGGTTGGCCGGATGCCCTGCCATGGTTCGAGGACAGCCGAGGCATGGTCAATATCTACAACGGGCTCCTAAAACAAGGGTTCACCGAATCAGAAACCGCTCAGGTACTGGGAGGGAACTGGTTTGAATTTCTGAAAGCCGGGCTGGAACCGGCTTAACCATCAATTCCGGTAGCCGTATAAAAAACCAATAAGGCTACCGGACCAAATCCTGGCCGGGTATCCAAGAAAGCCCGCCCGAAAACGTTTGGAGACAGGTTATGTCTGATATCCTGAACACTGAGAAAGCGAGAAAGATGGGAAATGCAGCCCCAAAAGCACCGCAAAGTGCGGTAGAGAAAATCGGGCTGGATAACCCAGCACTGTGGTTCAGCGGCGGCTTCATAGCATTGTTTGTTACCACCGCCCTGCTTGATCACGAGTTGCTTTCAAGCCTGGTTAATGCCGGTTTTGGCTGGTCCGTGGCCGTATTTGGCCCCTACTGGCAGTTGCTCTTGCTGCTGACATTTCTGATTGGGCTTGGGCTGGCTGTCGGTAAAACCGGCCAGGTGAAACTTGGCGGGCTGAAAACACCAGAGATGGACAGCTTCCGCTGGCTGGCCATTATCCTTTGCACCCTGCTCGCCGGGGGCGGCGTGTTCTGGGCTGCGGCAGAACCGATCGCACACTACGTTTCACCACCTCCCCTTTACGGAGCACAGGAAATTGAACAGCAAGGTGCAATCAATGCACTGTCACAGTCTTTCATGCACTGGGGTTTTCTGGCTTGGGCCATTCTGGGCACATTGACTTCCATTGTGCTGATGTATCTCCACTATGACAAAGGTTTACCACTCAAGCCCCGCACCTTGCTGTACCCGGTTTTGGGTGAGCGAGCCCTGAAGGGAACAACCGGCGCACTTATCGACGCGTGCTGCATCGTCGCCGTAGCGGCTGGCACCATTGGTCCAATTGGATTTCTCGGCTTGCAGGTCAGCTACGCCCTCAATGCGCTTTTTGATATCCCCAATGGCTTTACAACCCAATTTACCGTCATTCTTTTTGCCATTGCCATGTACACCATCTCTGCCTTAAGTGGCCTCAACCGGGGAATCCAGATCCTCAGCCGCTACAATATCATTCTCGCCGTCGGCCTGATGATCTACATTCTTCTGGTCGGCCCAACAGGTTTTATTGTCAACGGCTACCTTCAGGGTGTCGGTACCATGATTGACAATTTCATCCCAATGGCAACCTACCGCGGCGATGAAGGCTGGCTGAGCTGGTGGACAGTATTTTTCTGGGGCTGGTTCCTTGGCTATGGCCCAATGATGGCAATATTTATCTCCCGTATTTCCCGCGGACGCACCATTCGCCAGCTGGTCGTGGCAGTCAGCATTGCGGCACCTCTTATCACATGCTTCTGGTTCACCATCGTTGGTGGCTCCGGCCTGGCATTTGAAATTGCTGACCCGGGTTCAGTCAGCAAAGCATTTGAAGGATTCAACCTGCCGGCATCGTTACTGGCTATCACCCAACAACTGCCTATGCCAATGGTGGTATCCGTACTCTTCCTGATTCTTACCACCATATTTATTGTCACTACCGGTGACTCCATGACCTACACCATCAGTGTCGTAATAAGTGGTGAAACGGAACCTAACGCGCTTATCCGAAGCTTCTGGGGCATCATGATGGGTGTGACAGCACTTATCCTTATCTCCCTCGGCTCCGGCGGAATTTCAGCCTTGCAGTCCTTTATCGTGATTACCGCAGTACCTGTGTCGCTCATATTGCTGCCTTCCCTATGGAATGGCCCGCAAATCGCTATGAAGATGGCACGCGAGCAAGGCCTGTAATCTGCGGTAGTTCTTAACTATGGGCCGGAAACAAGACAGCACGGTCAAATCCGGTCCCCGATAATTCAACGTGTTGCCCGGTAAACCCGATGGCACCAGGAAGGTGAGCAACATGAACGTCAATACCCTTATGCAAAGCCCGGCTCTTTTTCGTTCGCCGGAAGAAGTGATGGCACCTGACCGGTTGGGTGCCATGCACCAGACCCGCATCAGCTTTGTCAGAACCCTGATCCGACGAATGGCGAAGGAAAACTGGCAGGTAACCCAGAACCTTTGGGACATATCACCCCAGGGGTTTGGCACGGCCATCTACCGGCTGCAAACACCCGACAATGTTTATCATCTGGTGGTATTTTCTGATGCCATCAAGGACGAGGAACGTAACGACAGGGTTATTGCAGAAAAATGGGATGTGACCTTTGCCCTCGTAAAGGGGGAGATTAGCGAGTCAGATCTAACGCAGTTGCGTGACAACGTCCCACTACAGGAAGCGGGCAGGAACTCCAGCCGTGTTTTGGTTTTGGCACGGGCAAACAAGAGTGTACGGGTATTTGAACATGTCGTGACATCCCTGGCTCAGGGACATCAGCCCGACCCAAATCAGTTAGCCAATGTAGGCTATATCCTCCGTACCACCGCAGTTTATGGTAACGGTAAGTTTGGTATTGCCGATTTTGAAACGCTGGATGACAACCCGGATTTCAATCTCTCTTTCAGCGCACAAATGTGTGCTGTTTATATTCTGCGCCAGTTCAGCCTGGACTGGGTTCACGCCCTTGCCCGCCATCAGGGTGGCGACAGCGCCACTACAATGAGCGAGCCGTTGCAAAGATACCTGGGCGTAGGCAATGCAACCGGTCTGGGGATGGCCCCTTACCTCATTAAGCATCCCTGTGTCGTGGACCAATGGCTCTCACAAAGGGAAGCAGCTGTCACATCAGTGGCTTCCCAACCCGTTGATGCCACCAAAGCACTTCTGTTCAGCAACCTGGCAAGGCGGGCACAAAGGCATCTTTCTGAGGTCGTCACCATAGATGAGGAGCAGCACAGCTTGAATATTGCTGCCTCAGGTGAATTGCAAACATTGCTCAATAACATCCCCGCATACCACGAAACCGGAGCGCTTTGGGGGGACATCATTATCGACAGCCGCAAGTATGGCCTTGAAACACAGGAAATCGTGCTTTCTTGCATACTTGAGCTTTACCCGGATCGGGTTGATTCCGTTGAAAAAGAGATGAACACCTCAGAAGAACTCTCTCTTGATCCTGGCATTACTCTCCAGCAAATGTGCCTGGCCCTTGAAACCCATTACCGGTGGGCAATAGATACGGATTTTTCCAAACAGGAGAATAGGTACTGGTTCTGGTACCGGTCCCAGGACAAAGAGGAACCCAGGCTTGGGGTACGAGGCGTAGAGCAAGGGGAAGAGCGGGAACTGCCTCTTGATATCGGCCGGCAGGTTAACACCTTCTACCACGCCATAACCCAACAAGACGGTAACGGTTCACTTGCTGCATTTTTACTGGCCCAGCCTCAATACCGGGCCATTGCCCGCCGTTGCTGGACGCTCTCCAAGCGGCCGATGGGCGAAATTCAGATGAACGTGCTTGCCGAAAATTCCCGGCCGATGGATTTGTTGCGCTGCAAACTGGCAATGTTCGGGGCAACCAAATTTGACCCCCGGTCCGACCGTTGGGTTCGCGTTACCTTGTTCCAGGGCGCACCACTGACCAACGAATTGCATGAAGGCGAGTGGTTATTCCCCCTTTTACCTCAGGATGGATGTGAGAAGAACACCAGGGAGGCTGCGCAATGATTCACGTTTCTCACAATGAAATCGTTACGGTCTGTACCAAGGCTTACGAAGGTCTCAAACGCCACTGCGGCGAATCAGATGCCATTGCCAATATGACGGCAGATTTGGAAATGGTGGGGCTGGGTGGTATTTCCCATTTTGTCAGTGCACTCTCTTTCCTGAAGCACGAGCCGGATATACCGGTCACCGTGACAGAACATGACAGCGATGGCCAAAAACAGGTCTCCGCTGATTTAAATGGCGGCAGCATCATTTGCCATCTTCCTGCCCTGCTTGATTACGCTGTTGAGAAACTGTCGGGAGCGCCGAGTGTTACGCTGAAGATGAAAAACTGCCATAACCGCTGGCTGGCATATGGCGAGCTGATAAAGCTGTCGGGTAAAGGGTTGTGTGTCAAAGCAAGTTGGAGCAATGGGCATTCTCCCTACCATGTGGAATACATCCTCAACGCCGGTATAGTCCTTCCGGATATCTATCTTTTTTCACAATTACAGGATGATCCCCACACGCTAACGATAGTCATACAAACAACCCCATTTACCAATTATTCAGGGGATATTTCAGAGAAAATCAGCGGAGACGTCCTGGCAACCCGTATGGCTTCTTCGTGGAAAAACGGTATGTATGTCGATGAATCTGATTGGCAAGCTATAAAAGAAACAGCCGCTCTCATTCTGGTGGAATCCAGTGAACGATCTCTACAGGGTGCTGGCGGTCAGTAATTTCGCCATTTAAAACTCACTTTGCCCAGAAGGCCACGCTATGTGGCCTTTTTCACATGTAAATTCCCTTCACGCCATAACATTCTGTTATTAAAAGTAATTCCCCTAAACGCGCCATAAAAAACCAGTGACAAGCCTCTCTCTGTTCTCCCTTGCAACATTGTGAACAATTAATTTTATTTATTGTTGACAATATGTATATCCATTGTTAACACTATTGATGATAATTTAATCAGTAGAAGCATGGTGAGTCTCCCTGATGAAGATAAAGCTCATTAATCCCAACACTACCGAATCGATGACAGACAAAATGGTGCGCGCGGCACGGCTGATAGCATCTGCGGAAACAATCATTGATCCCGCCACGCCAACAACCGGCCCTGCTTCAATAGAAAGTCACTTCGATGAAGCCATCAGTGTTATTGGGGTTCTTGAACAAATTCAGAAGGGGGATACAGAAGGCACAGATGCCTACATCATCGCCTGCTTCGGTGACCCAGGGTTACAGGCAGCCCGAGAGCTGACCTCTGCCCCGGTTATCGGTATCGCAGAAGCTGCCTTTCATTTCGCCACCCTGATCAGTACCCGGTTTTCTGTTGTTACTACGCTTGGCCGTACCTGCATCATCGCGGAGCATCTTCTCCACCAGTACGGTTTTGCTGGCCATTGCCGCAAAGTCCGCGCTGCAGAAATACCGGTTCTGGAACTTGAAAATGAAAACGGAACCCTTGCCCTTGAGCGGATTACAGCAGAGTGCCTGAGAGCCAGGGATGAAGATGCCATTGGGGCCATTGTGCTGGGTTGCGGAGGGATGGCTGACCTCACTGAAATCATCAGCAGCACGGTTGGCCTGCCTGTAATTGAGGGAGTATCGGCAGCGGTGAAAATGGCCGAAGGATTGGTCTCTCTTGGCCTTTCCACCAGCAAAATCGGCGATTTGGCGTACCCGAGACCCAAAATACTGAAAGGTGAACTAAACCGGTTCTCCTTTACCGAATGTCCGCCCGGACAGTAACTGTTTACGCTAATACTGATAAGGCGGCCTCCACAACTGACAGCGACGGAGCAGCACATCATGGAAAGCAACCAAAGCCAGGGAAACATATACAACAACCCGGATACCCTAAATGAGGTACCCGGTCACACTAAAGCAGCAGGTGAGGAATCCCTTAATCCCCAGGACACACGGATTATGGGGAACTGGTCGTATCTTTTTGCATGGTTCGGAGGCTGTGTTTCCATAGGCACATTCGCCATGGGCTCAAGCATCGTGGGAACGCTTAACCTGCTTCAGGCATCCGTCGCTATTGCTATCGGCTGTTTTGTTATCGGCATAGCACTTACGCTAAATGGCGCAGCCGGCTACAAATACGGTATCCCGTTTATGGTGCAGGCGCGGGCAGCTTTCGGCTTCAGCGGCACACGGCTTCCGGGGCTGGTACGGGCAGTTCCCGCCATCGTCTGGTATGGTTTTCAATCTTGGATTGGTGCAGGTGCACTGAACGCTGTTTCTGCCACCCTGTTTGGGTTCGATAATCTCGTTTTTTACTTTATTACTTTCCAGTTTCTGCAAATCGGGTTGTCGGTATTTGGTTTCCAAGGCATCAAATGGCTGGAAAACATCGGCAGTGGTTTTATCCTCGCATCACTGGTTTACATGTTTTTCAGCGTCATCAATAAATATGGCGATGAAATCACCACAAACCTGGTCAACATAGAAGGTACCTGGGGAGCGGAATTCTGGGCAGCCACTATGCTGTTCCTTGGCATCTACTCCACAATGATGCTGAACGTCAGTGATTACTCAAGGGAATTGAAAAAAGGAACCCGGCCGGGGCTCCTGACAACCATTTACGCTTTCTCCATTCTTCCCTGTACGCTTTTCATGGGGCTAATCGGGCTGATGGTATCAGGTGCAACCGGTACCTCTGATCCTATCCAGGTTTTCGCCAGCGCAGTGGATAACACACCTCTTTTGGTTATCACTCTCCTGTTTATCGCCTTTGCGCAGGTCACTACCAACGTCCTGAATAATGTTGTTCCGCCTACTTACATTCTGATGGATGTGTTCAAAATGAATTTTAAACCCGCCACCATCCTTGTTGGCCTGGCGGCATTTGCGACCTTCCCGTGGGAACTGGTGAAAGAAGAATCTGCTGTCGGTCTCCAGATTTTCGTCCAGACCTACTCAGCATTTCTTGGTCCTATTTTCGCCATACTGGTGGTGGACTATTACCTGATTCGCAACCGAACCCTTAACGTGGAACAGCTCTATGACGAAAACGGCCCTTACTCAGGGATCAACTGGGCAGCCATTTCTGCGTCTGTTGTTGGCGTTATTGTGGCACTGAACATCTCATCTATTTCTTGGTATGCCAGCCTGATCCCAGCAGGCCTTACCTACTACCTCCTGATGAAACACATGCCTTCGGCTCAGCGCTTTAACCGATGAGCTGAAAGCGACGCCACCTGTAAGTAAACATCACTTAACTGGCATCCGGGCAAGCCACAACTTGCCCGGAATAGGAGCTGTTATGCCTGACAACTTTAAAATCCAACATGCGGATCCCAGTTTGTACAACGAGGATCTTGCCCCGCTTGCACCGGAAAAACGTAAATGGGGAGCATTTGAAATCTTCAATGTGTGGGCGAATGATGTCCAAAGCCTGTTTGGTTATACCCTTGCAGCCTCATTGTTCCTTACATCAGGGCTTAATGGCTGGGCGGTGATGGCAGCCATCGTGCTGGCATCGGTGTTTGTTATGGTGCTGGTTAACCTAACCGGCCTGCCCAGCGTCAAATACGGTATCCCCTATCCGGTAATGGCGCGTGCAAGCATGGGGGTTCGCGGAGCAAACTTTCCGGCGATGATCAGGGCTATCGTCGCGATCTTCTGGTATGGAGCCCAAACCTATTTTGCATCAACAGCCGTGTCGCTGCTGATTAACTCCCTTTTTGGTATCCAACCGGAAGTCTTTGCACTTGGCCTGACAATGGTGGACTGGATAGCCTTTGTTTTCGTTTGGGTGTTCCAGATGGTGCTTTTCCTGAGGGGCATTGACTGGATAACAAAGTTCCTCAACTGGGCAGGGCCTTTTGTTTATGGCGTGATGATTGTGTTGATGATCATCATCGGTATTGAAGCCAGCGACGGGCTTATGCCTGCAGTCAGCAGCCTTTACACTGACCGGGAACAGGGAATGGGGGAAGTGGTCGCATTCATGGGGGTTGTCGGCACCATGGTGGCCTATTTTGCTGCCGTCGTGATCAACTTCGGGGATTTCTCGCGTTTCGTCAAAGATGAAAAGTCACTCAAAACCGGCAATTGGCTGGGTCTGCCGGTAAACGTGGCGTTGTTTTCATTTATTGCATTGGTTGTTACTGCCGGGACGTATGCTGTTTTCGGAGAGGCTATCACCAACCCTACAGAAATTATCGGCAAGGTTGATAACCTGTTGCTCACTATTATCGCTGCGTTGTGCTTTTTCGCCGCAACCATCGGCATTAATCTGGTCGCCAACTTTATTCCGCCGGCTTATGACTTGGCTAACCTGATGCCTGAAAAGATTGATTTCAAAAAAGGTGGCCTTATCACTTCGGTGATAGCATTTTTCATTGGGGCACTTTGGGTCTCGGTTATCAGCCAGATTGGCATTATCGGGTTTGTAAATACACTGGGAGCAATACTGGCACCGGTATACGGCATCATGGTTGCTGATTACTACATGGTGAAGAAGCAGCAACTTGATTTGCACGATCTTTTCAGCACAGATCCGGAAGGCAAATATTTTTATTCCAATGGGTGGAACACCACTGCACTGGTCTCCTTTGGCATTGCTGCGGTATTTTCGGTCGGCACGGTGTGGATTCCATCATTGGAAAGCCTGTCCGGGTTTGGATGGATTATTGGTGCAGTGCTCGGCGGCCTGATATACAACGGCCTTGCCAACAAACCTACGACTGACCACGTTGCAACAGATGATTGACTGCTGCGCAAGTAAAAATGGCGGGATTGAATCCCGCCATTATGTATTCCCAAACTACCCACTCAACCTTTGTTGAAAATCTGCCTCAAATCTACTTCTTTTTCCGTCGGAGGTTCCAGGCTCAATTTGTCTTCAATAGCGCGCAGGTGGTCAAGCATAAGCACTTCTGCCCGGTCTGCATCACCAGTTTCCAGAACGTCAATCAAAACCTGGTGATCGCAATGTGTGTTCGTCTCGTCAGATTCGTAGGACACACGCTCATACAACGCAATGATCAAAGACGTACGCGGAATAATCTCCCGCAGGAACTCTGTCAGTACCGGCTTTTCTGCCAGCTCACCAATCAGCAAATGATATTCACCACTCAACCGGATGCGAAGGCTATGTTCACCTTTTGCATCCGCAGCGTGCTCCCTTTCTACATGAGCAAGGAGCCGGGCTTTTTTGTCAGCATTGAAATTCCCAGCTAAGGCTCGCACCAGCTCTTTTTCTATTAACCTTCGCGCCTCGAATACTTCCCGCGATTCACTGATGGAAGGTTCAGCAATAAACGCCCCACTGTTTGGCACAAGGTTAACCAGCTTTTCCAGCGCCAGACGCTGGAGCACAGTACGAATGGTTGCCCTGCCTACCTGAAAAACCTCACTCAGTTCTTCTTCTTTCAGACGCAATCCGGGGGAAAGCTTTCGTTCAAAAATGGCTTGGAGAATCTGGGTATAAATGCCTTCAACGGAAGGTTTCTTTGACGCTTTTGGTTGTTTTAGGTCACGCATCATTTCAATCGTTATCTGCCCTGAATGACAATAGAAAGTCTTGCTAATCTCGGCGTCTGACACACCCTTTCAGCCAGTATAACAAAGAATGAATTTGGGCAAAGCTACAGGCTCTTCTATTGCCCCAAAGGCCCGAAGAATCGGGCCAAATGGAAAAGGTATCCATCAAAAGAGTGTTGGTTTGGACCGGCGAAAACGTCCCAGAAGAGACAGCCCTCCCAAGAATACAAAACCAAGAATACCGATTGCCCCTCCGCTGTAGCCCTCGCGAAATTCCACGTTGGCAACCTTTTCCTCTTTAACACGTTCTTTAAATCGGCCAAGTTCAGCGTCCAAATTGATGATCATGTCTTTGGTTGCAAGTTCAAAGCCTTCAACGGATTTCTCTGACAGCGTTTCGTTTATCCCAATGGCAGTGGTTCTCTTTTCCAACTTGCTGATACCCGGAGCCCGAAAAAGCATCTTCTTGCTTTTCACGTCAAAGACAGCAGTGTCAACAAAGGTTTGAACACTGTTTTCATTACCTGGAATCAGGTACAGACCCACAATTGTCCAATATAACAGTGCCGCATTGTTCTCATAGGATTGAGAGACCTGGTCATAAGACACCAGCGCCATCACATCAACATCGTACAGCCTTGCAACTTGTTCAAGGTTGGAAAACCCACCCTTATCCTTGAGGTAATTACTGGGAATCAGTTCAATGCGGCCGATAAAGTCATATTGCTGGAAGGACTGCTTTACGTTGTTCAAAAGTGACAGCTGTGTATTTCCGCTTATCGCCCGTCCGTAGTTGTCACCGGATGGAACAAATGCCAGACCAACTGTGACAGGAAGCTTCAGGGTTGGCGTTTGCGGCGACAGTGTCTCTCTGTCAGATTCATCCGGGTACAGGTAAGTAATCAGGCTGCTCGAGACTGTCTTCTTGCCTCCATCGTTCGAGAGCATTGCACTGCATGACGTCAGCATCATCAGGCTAACCATCATTCCTATTATTTTCGCTGCCATAAACCACTCCCTGTTTGTCACTGGTTGTACCGACGAACCTGCCGTTTTGTTGACTGGTTAAACCATATAACACAATAATTGAACATCGTTCAATTGATTCGTTGCGAAAATGTTATCCATCAGTAAAGATCGTGAAAACTGAGACATGGGTGATAAGAACGTGAAGGCATAAAAAAGCTCCCGGACGGGAGCTTTCATAACAGCCGAGGGTTAGTGCGCCCCAACAGGAGGCTTGGCACCCTTAACCGGCTTTTTGAATAGCGCCAGGAAAGGAATCATCACCAGGAAAGAGACCATGATAAAGCCAAAGGTATACACAAAGGCCAGCAAGGTTGACTGCTGGTGCAGCAGATTGGTGATTTGCGCAATAAAACCCGGATCAGTGACTGCTGTTCCGTGTTGCTGCGCCATTTGCTGGAGAATCGGGTTATCAGAGGAAACCGCCCCACCAAGGTTATGCCACTCTTTTTGCTGAATCTGGCTGAAGTAGGTGTTCACAATAGAAATACCAAACGAACCACCCAGTGTCCGGCAAAGGTTAAACACCACAGCCCCCCCGACAGCCTGACTCGGTTGAAGCGTCGCGTACGCGAGTTGGCTGAGTGGCGCAAACACCAATCCCATTCCTGCGCCCTGGACAATACTTGGCAACAATACCCAATAAAGGTCGATGCCCATGGAATATTGCATCATCAGGTAGGTACCGGCCCCGTTCAGCAACAGGCCTATCATAATCAGTTTTCTGGCATCAAGACGATCCATAAACCGTGACATGACCAGAAGCACAATTGCCGATGTGAGGCCGCGCGGTGCCATCACAAAACCGGTGGTATCAACCGGGTAGTTCAACAGTTGCTCCAGCATCATAGGTTGAAGCTGGGTAATGCCGAACAGACCCATCGAAAACCCACTCATCATGACGCATGAAAGGAACAGGTTGCGGTCTTTTAGTAACCACATTGGCGCAATATCCCCTTTGCTCCTGAACGAACGCCAGAGGAAAAACACCCATGCTACGGCACTGATAACGGCTGAAAACAGGATAAAATCAGAGGCAAACCACCCTTTCTCATTACCCCGTTCAAGCACCATCTGAAGAAGCCCGATACCGATAGTCATACCAATAACAAGCGGCCAGTCGAGTTTGGTTTCACCTCTCCCATCCAGCTTCACAAAAGCATACAGAAGTGCGAGACAAAGAAGACCGACAGGCAGGTTGACATAAAAAATCCACCGCCAGTCCATATGTTCAGTGATCACACCGCCAACAGTCGGGCCCAGAATAGGTCCCAGCAGTACGCCCACACTGAACAGTGCCATAGCCTTGCCGCGTTCTTCAGCCGGATAGATCTGTACCATGATGGATTGGGAAAGCGGAATGACGGATGCACCAAATGCACCCTGCATTACCCGGAAGATAATCATCTCGGTAAGGGTATCGGCCTGTCCGCACAGAGCAGACGTCACGATAAAACCGGCCACAGAAACCAACAGCAGGTTTCGGGTACCAAATTTCAAGGAGAGGTAGCTGGCAAGGGGGATAAAAATGGCTTCGGCCATTGAGTAAGACGTGAGAACCCAGGTGACCTGCTCAGAAGTCACGCCCAGCGCCCCCATCATATGTGGCAGCGACACATTGGCAATGGTCATGTCCAAAAGGACCATGATGGCGGACAACATGACCGCCACCGTGACCATCAAACGGTTGGTATTCTCATTCATTACTTGGAACCGGTTGTCGTATCACCTGCCGGTTGTGCAACCGTATCAACCACAACAGTAGAGCTGGCACCAACACGCAGTTGTGGTTCGTCCTCTTTTTGCTTCAGGGCAATACGCACTGGGAAACGCTGAGGCACTTTAACCCAGTTGCCAGTTGCATTTTCTGGTGGCAGCAGAGAGAAAGAGGAACCGCTTGCCGGAGAAATCGCTTCAACATACCCAACGAAAGTTGTATCCGGGTACATATCCAGAACAACATCAGCAGGCATGCCAGAGCGGATGTGCTCAAGATCGTCTTCTTTGAAGTTTGCCTGCACCCAAAAAGTGTCTGATTCCACCAGCGGCATCAATGACTGGCCTGGAGCAACCACACTTCCAGGTCGTACATTCACTTTGCCCAGCACACCACTGTCTGGGGCGACGATTTCCGTGTAAGACAGGTTCAGTGCAGCTTCAGAAAGCGCAGCAGCAGCCTGCTTAACCTGTGGTGCAGCAGTACCCTTCGCTCCCTGCTCTTTGACCAATTGAGACATCCGGGCTCTGGAAGCATCAAGGTTGTTCTTGGCTGAAGCCAGCTGGGCTTTAGCGTCATCACCGGCTTGCTTAGGCATAATGCCTTTGTTTACCAGCGTCATGGTACGGTGGTATTTCTGCTGCACATCTTCCAGTTGCGCCATGGCTGAACGAATATCCGCGCTGGCTGCAATAATGGCATCATCACTGGCTTTGTTAGCCTGCGTGGCCAGCTCATAGGCAGCCTGGGCTTGGTCCAGACGGGCTCGGTATGGTGCTGGGTCAATACGCGCCAGAACATCACCTTTATCCACTGCCTGGTAATCACTTACCGTGACCGAAGTCAGCTGCCCGCTAATCTGAGGCGCAACATACAGAATATTTGCATGAATATAGGCATCATCTGTGCTCGGGTACTTTTCCTGATGGCGGATATAGAAGTAGGCGGATACGCCCAGAACTGCGATAACCACAAGAAGTAACAGGCCGTTTTTCAACGACGAGGAGGTCTTTGTACTCATGGGGGGATCCGGGAAAGATAAAACGTTAAGAAATAATGTGATTTAGATCACCGTTCCAACAATGGTATGCTAGTGCCCGCGATCACACAAACGGCCATATGTGAAAATTATGTTTTCATAAAATATGGGACATATTTATAAGAACTGAATCGGAAGAGGAAATAGCTGATTCTTGCCTTTCCTGTTTAAACTCCTTTTTTATCATAAAGATAGGTTTGAACTGACATTCGGTTTCAGACTTCCGGCTCTTATGTCCAATTGTTCGGCACCACGAATTGCTCATTAATGCTTATAAAAGCAAAAGCTTATAACCAACGCTCATGGAAAAATTGTTTAGCTATTCTATATTGAATGTATAAACATTTTTGCAACTGGATACATATGAATAAAGCGATCAGAAACTTTCATCTGGTACTCACAATTTCATCCGCAACTATTTTGATTTTATTGAGTACATTGTTTTCAGTAGCAAATGCGACTGTATCTCTTCCAGGTTTCTGGTCTTATGACGAGTACCTGAATGCATTCCCGGAGCAACGAAAACTGACTGCAAACCTGAAACAGATTGTTCGGTCAAGCCCGGTTCCACTGGCAACGCAAAAAATAGACCCGGTAAAAATCTCTGTTGTTTATCCCGGAGAACAAATCTCAGATTATTGGCGTCGCAATATCAAAGCATTTGAACGCCGGATGAAAGAGCTCAGGATCCCATACACCATAAGCAGCGTGTTCACTAAACCAAATGGGGATATGCGGGAGCAAAGTGCCTCTCTTTTCAAGGCATTGAAGGATAAATCTGACTATCTCATATTCACTTTGGATACCACCAGGCACCGCAAATTTATCCAACATGTTTTGAACAATCCGGATACCAAGCTTATCCTTCAAAACATCACGACACCGGTTAAAGAGTGGGAAGGTAACCAGCCATTCCTCTACGTCGGCTTTGACCATGCTAAAGGTACTGAAGCACTGGCTGACTATTACAAGGCACAGTTTCCAAAAGATGCACGTTACGCAGTACTGTACTTTTCTCAGGGCTATATCAGTACTGCTCGCGGGGATACCTTCATCGCGGGCATGCAACAGGATAGTAAATACCACCTGTCTTCAGCGTTCTATACCGATGCTGACAGAGCGTCGGGTTTCAAAGCTGCAGTAAGCGCACTGGAAGCCGATAAAAACCTTGATTTCATCTACGCATGCTCCACCGACATCGCTTTTGGTGCCTTGGATGCCATAAGTAAGTTTAAAAATGATAAAGTGATGATTAACGGTTGGGGAGGTGGCAGTGCAGAGCTGGATGCCATTGCCAAGAAAGAACTGGATGTCACTGTGATGCGAATGAACGATGATACCGGTATTGCTATGGCAGAAGCTATTAAGCTCGATCTGGAGCATAAAGCCGTACCAACAGTCTTTTCAGGGGATTTTGAAATCGTGACCAAAAACGACTCATCTGAACGTCTGTCAAAGCTCAAGAAGTACGCTTTCCGGTACTCAAACTGAAAGTGAACTATGACGAATAAGCAAGTCTTTAAAAAACGATCTTTGGCGAACTGGTTAGTTCGCCTGCTTTTCCTCAGCTTCAGCCTGATTACTGTGGGTGTGATGCTCCAGAGTTATCAGTACGGTATTACGGGCATCAATCAGGAAATCAATCGCTCCATGGAGCAAACATCCCACCTGATTCAGAACCTGATTAACTACAAACTGGCTTCAATCCAAAACAGGCAGAACATAAACACTGCGAGCGACCAATTACAGCATTTCGTAGAGGAACAACAAGCTGCCCGTCTGGATCAGTTTTTCCTCACGCTTGAACAGCAAAATCCAATTTCCAGCCCAGATCTCCGGTTTATCACTAAGGGCAGGGACTTGCTGTGGCATGACGGAAACTCCTACTTTCACGGAATAGATGAACCTCGCCTCCGCCGGCTGATTGAAGAAAGTACGTTTTCAAATGACTGGTTGTTTGAAACCGTCCAAACCGAGATGGGAGAACGGGCTCTTTTAGTTCGTCGTACGCCAATTATTATCAACAAAACCGGACAGATAGAAGGCCAGCTCTATGTTGCTTTGGTGCTGAACAGCAA
The DNA here is from genome assembly GCF_036825535.1 of Parasalinivibrio latis. Classification (GTDB taxonomy): domain Bacteria; phylum Pseudomonadota; class Gammaproteobacteria; order Enterobacterales; family Vibrionaceae; genus Parasalinivibrio; species Parasalinivibrio latis. The sequence goes on along the minus strand of NZ_CP098813.1, from coordinate 1,187,506 downwards.
TTTTTCCTTTGCAAAAACACTGCAAAATGCGAGTAACACCGATGCAGTGGTCCTGGTGAACGACGGACATATACTCGCTTCAAGCCTTCACATTACCGACCCTCTTTATCAGGATATCGTTACCCACGTTTCTGACCCAGGTACAGCGATTAAGGGGTACCTGACCATTACAACACCGCTTGTGATAGACGGGGTAAAAAGCCCGGTCAGTATTATTTCCGTCCAAAGCAATAAAACGATTCAGATACTCAAAAAGCAGTTCGCCGCAGGTTTGCTGGTATCGGCACTGCTTATCATGCTGCTTGCGGTTACGGTTAGCCGGGTTGCCAAAGTAAAAGTCACTGAGGCGCTCCAGTCTCTGATGACATACACCCGTTCAGCCACAACAAAGACCCGTATTAACTCATTCCAGGGTTCCGAAATCACTGAATTTGACCACATCGGGCAGACACTGAAGCTGACCTTGAATGAACTGGTTGAAAAAGAACAGTATCTGGAAGATCTGTTCAACTACGCCATTTCACCCATAGTGGTTTGGAATAACCAAAAACAAATCACCCGTATTAATCCGGCAGCTCAGAAACATCTCGGCTATGTCGTGCCACTAAGTGCCAGTGAGATCATTGATGAAGTCTTGCCTGGGGAAGCATTCCAGGAATTCGAAACAAGAATTCGCCCCTACCTTCGCCGCATTCTGGATGGTGAAGTATTGCGAGGTATTAACCTTCGGCTAAACAACAAGGTATACCGCTGGAACCTGGCTCCTATGGAGGTCAACGGTGAAGTCCACTCTATCATCGGACAGGGTCAGGACATCACCTCATTGATCCAGGCAGAAAAACAGAGCAGGAAAGCTCAACTTTCTGCTGAAGCATCTGCACAGGCCAAAGCTGACTTCCTGGCTAAAATGAGCCATGAAATCCGCACACCACTCAATGGCATTTTAGGTATCACTCAATTACTGCAATCATCAGTAACAAGCGAACGGGAAAAAGAACTGGTAGATATCCTCTACCAAAGCGGTGAACACCTGCTCTCCGTTCTCAATGATGTTTTGGATTTTTCCCGTATCGAACAGGGTAAATTTAAAATTGAAGTGTCCACCTTTGTGTTAAAAGATGTCATCAGTACCGTCTCTAATGTTTATGATCCCGTCTGCAAATCCAAGGGGATTGACCTGGTCCTGAAAAGCGATGTGCCCGCAGGTCTTGCTATCCGTTCTGACAAAGCTCGCCTGACACAGATCCTGTTTAACCTTCTCAGCAATGCTGTGAAATTCACCCACTTTGGACACATCTCTGTCGAAGTAGCAATCAAAAAGCAGGAGTCAGGAAAACCCGTATTGCATGTGGTGGTTGAAGACACGGGAATCGGAATTTCTGAAGCATCACAAAAGCAACTTTTCCAACCTTTCGTCCAGGCTGATTCAACCTCTACCCGTGAATACGGAGGCAGTGGACTTGGACTGGCAATTGTAAAGAGCTTGCTGGAGCTCCTTTCCGGCAGCATTAATGTCGCCAGTGAGCCGGGCAAAGGCAGCCGTTTCAGCTTCCAGTTTCCAGTCGAAGTTGCAGAGGATGAAAGCCTTCCTATCCTGCCAAAACCCAAGAACACACTGCAGATGTTTGAAGAGCCGCTCTCGGTACTACTAGTGGAAGACAACCGGACCAACGCAATGGTCGCTCAGGCGTTCTGCCAGAAGTACGGACTCCAGGTACAGTGGGTTACCGACGGGTTGCAGGCGCTTAAACTGGTTGCAAAGTCATCATATGACCTGATTTTAATGGACAACCAAATGCCCAATCTCGGCGGCATTGATACCACCAAGATAATCCGTCACGAGTTAAAGCTGGATACCCCCATTTTTGCATTCACCGCAGATGCTCAGGAAGCAACCCGGGATGCATTCTTTAATGCCGGTGCAAACTATGTCATTGTAAAACCGATAAAAGAAACGACATTTTATGAGGCTCTGCTTTTTTTAAAGGGGCATAAAGAAAAACAGCGCATTAACGCATGATGCTGTCTTAATAAATAGGCTCCACATTCATTCATCAATGCAATAAGCCCTTCCCTTGTTATGCCTCCTGATTCACGTTCACAACGTGAATTGGGAGTTTTATGTTACTTTTTAGGGTATCCTTTGACGAAAATTATAAAGATAAAAGCTAAGGATTTTCTTTGAATACCTTAAGTAAAGCCGTCATTCGCTTTGACAGTGTTGACAAATGGTTTGGTCAGTTTCGGGCATTAAAGGACATATCCCTCACAGTCAGCGAAGGTGAAAAATTGGTTGTTTGTGGCCCATCTGGGTCCGGCAAATCGACACTGATACGTTGCATCAATGGCTTGGAAACCTATGAATCCGGGGAAATAGACGTGCTGGGTGAGACAGTATCACCACAAACACGTCACCAGGGTAAAGTAGGTATGGTGTTTCAACACTTTAACCTGTTTCCCCACATGACCGTTCTTGAAAATCTGACCCTTGCCCCGATGCGGACATTAAAGCTCAGTAAACAGGAAGCCACCGAGCGGGCCATGCACTACCTGGCTCGGGTAAAGATTGCAGAGCAAGCCAATAAATACCCAATCCAACTGTCAGGCGGTCAGCAACAGCGTGTAGCCATTGCCCGCTCTCTATGCATGAAACCTGAAATCCTTCTCTTCGATGAGCCCACTTCGGCTCTGGACCCGGAGATGATCAATGAAGTATTGGATGTCATGGTAGAGCTGGCTGAAGATGGCATGACCATGGTTTGCGTAACCCATGAGATGGGCTTCGCCCGCCGGGTTGCCGACAGAGTTGTTTTTATGGACGACGGCCAGATTCTTGAGAATGCGCCGCCAGAACAGCTCTTCGAGAGACCGCAACACCCACGTACCCAGGCATTCCTCAACCAGATCCTGAGCCACTGATATGCAGCTCAAAACGACGTACTCCAAGATACTCAAACCTGTTTTGTCCGGCCTGGCACAGATAGCCATTCTTACATTGGGACTTATCTGGTTGTTGGACAGTGGTGCCGAAGCAATGGGATACCACTGGCAATGGGAGCGGGTACCGGATTATCTGTTCTTTTTTGAAGATGGTGAATGGTGGCCGGCTGAATTGATGGACGGCCTGCTGGTCACGGTTCAAATATCCGCAATCAGTCTGGTGTTTACCCTTGTCATTGGGTTGGGAACTGCGCTGCTGCGCCTGTCCAACTCGATGGTGGGACGAGGCCTTGCAAGAGGCTATATAGAGCTGGTCCGCAACACGCCTTTGCTGGTGCAGATTTATTTACTCTATTTTGTCTTCGGGCCAGTTATCGGTCTCGACCGGTTTGCAACCGCGGTGCTCGCTTTATCACTGTTCCAAGGCGCCTACACGGCTGAAATCTTCCGGGCAGGCCTTGCCAGTATTCCCGATGGCCAATTTGAGGCATGCCGTTCGTTGGGGCTCACCAAGTTCAGCACCTACAAAGATGTCATCCTCCCCCAGGTAATCCAGAGGATTTTGCCGCCGCTGACTAACGAGGTTATTTCCCTGATAAAGAATTCCTCAATTGTCAGTGTCATGGCTATTTTCGATCTGACCACAGAAGGCCGAAACATCATTTCTGAAACCGCGATGCCATTTGAAATATGGTTTACCGTCGCGGCAATTTATCTGGTTCTTACCCTATCGCTTTCTGGTCTTTCTGCCTGGCTGGAACACCGGTTAGGTGCACAATGGCGATAACTTAAGTGACTTTCAGTATCCAGTCATTAGGAGAAGTGAGCATGGTTTTTAAAAGACGTTCTATAGTCAAAGGGGCAGCAGCGGTGCTGTTGAGTTTTCTTTTGTCAGCCCCCTCCTTTGCAGCAGACAACACACCTAACCTCGATAAAATTAACGAGCGCGGAACACTTCGCGTCGGCATGTCTACGTTTGTCCCCTGGGCGATGCGAAACAAGCAAGGTGAATTGATTGGTTTCGAGATTGATGTAGCCAAACGACTGGCAAAAGACAGTGGTTGGAAAGTGGAATTTGTCCCAACAGCATGGGATGGGATTATTCCCGCCCTACTGGCCAAGAAATTCGATGTGATCATTGGCGGTATGTCCATCACCCCAGAACGCTCAAAAAGCGTGCTGTTTACCCTGCCTTATTCCCATTCGGGAGTGCAGGTGGCGGTCAACAAGAATGAAAAAGGTGATGTGAAAACATTTGATGACCTTAACTCCCGCCGTACCAAAATTGCGGTACGCCGTGGTGCATTTACTGTCCAGGTAGCTCGTGAAACCTTCCCAAAAGCCAAGCTCCTCCAGTTTGATGACGATGCGCAGGCGTTTCAGGAAGTTCTGAACGGTAATGCAGATGCAGTAATTGCTTCAAGCCCTAAGCCAGAGCACGAAACCGTTAAACACTCAGATGTACTCTACCTGCCATTTAAAGAACGTCTTTCTAAAGGTAATGAAGCATTTGCCGTCCGCCTTGGCGAGGAGGATAAGAAGAACTTCTTCGACGCATGGATCAAAGCACGTACTGATGACGGTTGGCTGCAGGAACGTTATGAATACTGGTTCTCTACCCTTGATTGGGAAAACCAGATAGCACACGGGCAATAAGCGCGAGAAGCGAGAAGCGAGAAGCGAGAAGCGAGAAGCGAGAAGCGAGAAGCGAGAAGCGAGAAGCGAGAAGCGAGAAGCGAGAAGCGAGAAGCTGATTCAGTATGTGCGTTTTTGAACAGACCTTTGGTCTCACTTCTCCTTTTTTTAGCGCTCGACACTGAAATGAAAAGGTAATACGTGGAAAACACGATAATAAAAAAAACCATTGTGGCACAAGGCGTCCCTTTTTACCGGCGCCTGACCCCGCTCGATTATATCTTGCTGGCAACTGTCGCGCTGGCCTGCGGATGGCTTTACTATCGTTCGTCAGTGGGCGTTAACTACCAGTGGCACTGGGATCAGGCCATTGAGTTAGTGTTTACTCCGAGAGCCGACGGTAGCCTGCCCTATTTCTTCCAGGGGCTTATCGCCACAATTAGGCTAAGCGCATGGGGAATGGTTTTTGCCCTGTTTTTTGGCACACTGCTCGGCCTTGCCCGTTATTCAAAACTGGCCATTTTCCGCGTCCCCGCAACTGCATACATTCAGTTGGTGAGAAATATCCCGCCCTTGGTGTTTGTCTTTATTTTCTATTTCTTTATCTCAAACCAGCTGATTCCGCTGTTGGGGTTGGAAGCAATCTTGCGAGAGCATAACGGAGAGGTTAACAAGCTCCAGTCTTTCCTGTTTGGCTCCGCCAACCTATGGGAAAACCTGGTTTCCGGCGTGCTTTGCATCGGTATGCTCTCTGCGGCTTACATTGGGGAAATTGTTCGCTCTGGCTTGGAAAGCATACCTAAAGGACAGTGGGAAGCGGCCCAGTCTTTGGGGATGTCCCGTTGGACAACCCTAAAAGACGTGATTGCACCGCAGGTTATGACAGCCATTACCCCACCGCTTGCCGGGCAGGCCATTTCCTTGGTGAAGGACTCCTCGATTGTTTCGTTAATCTCCATCCAAGAGCTGACTTTTGTCGGCACTGAGATGGCAAACTCATCCGGCTACATCTTTGAAATATGGCTGATGGTTGGCGCGTCCTACCTGATGCTTTGCCTGGCGCTGTCACTGACTTTCAATACCATTGAAAAGCGCAGTCGCAAGCATCTACAGAAGTAATGCCTGAAAACATATATACCTAAAGTACATCTCTAAAAAGAGACATTTGAAACATTAATTAAACAAACCCGTTTTATCCTCGGTTTAACTCAAGGAAATAAACCGAGGATGTATGACGGTTAAACAGAGATTTCTAATTACCTTTTTCTTTTTCTCAGCCACGATTATCTCACTGGGATACATGGCGACATGGATTTCAAGTCGCTCGCATGATGTCACTGCAAACTACGTAAACAATGAGCTGCCAAGCCTTTGGCGGCTCATTGCGCTGGAAAAAAGCCATCGCCACATTGTCGACTTCTCACAAAAAGTGAAAGCCCAATTGCTGTTGTGGAATGAGATCGACAAAGCCTACCCGGAGCTGAAAGCGGAATATCAGGAAACCTGGAGCGCGGTCAAAAGCGACCCATCCCTTGCACCGTGGTTCGAGGAACAACAGGAAAGAAAGGAAAAAATTGATTCGCTTTGGAATAAAATGGACCGCGCCGTCAAGGAAAAAAGCTATTACGATTTCGGCAGGTTGGTCGACTTTGATCTCTACAGTGCCATTGCCCCAATGATCACTGAAATTGAGTTACTTCAAGATCAACGAAACAATAAGGCAGAACAATCGGCTCTTAAGTTGACACATTTCCTTCGGGACCAAGGGACGTTAATCATAGCAGGCTGTCTGGTATCACTGATCGTAGTTTTAGCCCTGTTTGCCTGGTTGCGCCGTGCGGTTATCAAACGACTGGGTTCTATCGCTGTTCAGTTGCAGCAGCTGGAAGCGAATTCTGACCTTACCGGGCAGATTCAAGACAAAGGCAATGATGAAATCCATGCGGTGTGCCAGGTCACCAATAACCTTCTGCTCCAGTTCAGGGAATTTATCCACTCCATAAAAGAAAAATCCCGTATGCTCGACGACCAATCGACGCTGCTTTTTGAGCAAAACCTGCAAGTAGAAAAAGTGGCGAACCAAAACCGGGAAGAGATAGCTGGTGTCGCACAATCCGGTTCAGCGGTTGACGGCGCTTCAGCACAAATACTTGACTCCATTGCCCAGACGCAGAATCACATTCACAGTGCAGTTGGAAGCAACCAACAGATCCGCAACCGGATGAAAACCAATGAAGGAACCTTACAGGAAAATGCCAAAGCGCTATCTGCGGTTTCAGAAACCATTACAACCCTGAAATCCACCAGCGATAACATCACCAGCGTCATGGATGTCATTGCGGATATCGCCGATCAAACCAACCTGCTGGCACTCAACGCGGCTATTGAAGCAGCGCGAGCCGGTGACCATGGACGGGGATTTGCTGTTGTAGCGGATGAAGTTCGTAATCTTTCCAAGCGCACGGCAGAATCAACAGACCAAATTAAGTCCTGGATCACTGAACTGACGAACAATGTCGACAAAGCCTCCTCGCTGCTTGAAGACACCGTGAACTCATCCGACAAGAACCAGAAATCCACAAAAGAGCTCTACGACCACCTTAAAACGCTTGGCCAGACATTTGATAACCTCCAGGAAATCAGCCTGCAGGTCGTTGAGTCAATGCACACCCAACAGGCTGAAATGGAACTTATCACCGAACGCCGTCGTTCCCTGAAAGGCAACAGTATTGTCCTCTATGAAACTGTCGGGAAAACCGCTGAAGTCAGTGATGCACTCAGCGCGCAGTCTGCAGAGCTTCGGGTTCTTATCAGCGGTTACCAGACCTAATTATTCCATATTCACCAAACCAGAAATGCAGAAACAATATTTGGCTGGCCTGTTGAAAAGGTGTAGCCAAATGCAAAATGGGGGGCTTCGAATTATAAATACTCTTTTCTCTACCCTTAGAAGCTATATTTGCACTTTTTCTTCATCCACAATAAAGATATCAATTAATCCCCTCTTCAAATCCATCGTATGCTTTTAGCTGAACTCGTTATTTTCCTTTGGGTGTGAATTCAGTTTTACAAGGAGTAGACCATAAATGGTATTGGTATCAGGCAGGATAACCCACTTTTTAAATCCTAAAGCAAATGCGGATGCAGAGTATTCTGATGAACAAAAGAAGGTTCTCGACTTAGAACAGGCCAAGGAAGCAATTGATAGCATCTCCGCTTGGCCGGAATACAATGAGACCCCTTTACATCAGTTATCCTGTTTGGCAAATGAGATTGGTGTCAGCAAGATTTGGTACAAGGACGAAGCCAAACGGTTTGGGCTAAAAAGTTTCAAAGCTCTGGGAGGAGCATATGCGGTAGGTAAGCAACTCCAGTTGGTTGCTTCAAAACGTTATGGTGAAATCCCCGACTTTGCTTCTCTTTTAGCCGGCCAATGGAAGGAAAAGCTTTCTGATGTCACTGTTACCTGCGCCACAGACGGAAACCACGGCCGTTCGGTGGCTTGGGGAGCACAAATGTTTGGGTGTCGGTGCGTTATCTATATACACAAAGATGTCTCCGAAGGACGAAAAGCTGCCATGGAAGCCTTCGGTGCTGAAGTCATTCGTATTGACGGCAACTATGACGAATCTGTACGCATCGCTGATGAAAACGCCCGGGTCCACCAACGAATCATCGTTTCAGATACGTCTTACGAAGGATACATGGAGATACCCAAACACGTTGCCGCAGGGTACACAGTGATGTTATCCGAGATAACAAAACAATTGGGAGATGACATCCCGACACATGTCTTTGTTCAAGGCGGTGTCGGCGGCTTAGCGTCTGCGGTGTGCGGTTACTTTTGGCTACAATGGGGGAATTTGCGACCACGTTTTATCGTTGTAGAGCCTGAGGCGGCAAACTGCCTCCAGAAAAGTGCAGTTGCAGGAAAACCCGTTGCCGTTGAGGGGGATCTAACCACTTTGATGGCTGGACTTGAATGTGGTGAGGTTTCAATGCTTGCATGGAAAATTCTTTCAAATGGAGCCAACGATTTTCTAACTATCAGTGAAGATACCGTTCCTCAGACAATGCGCCTTCTCGCCAAAAGTTTTGGGTCTGATCCAATAATTGAAGCAGGAGAGTCTGCTGTCGCCGGGTTAGCCGCTCTACTCGTGGCTGCTGATGACAATGAGTTAGCTAAACAGTTGCGCATAGGAAAGGACAGCAAAATACTGGTACTTGGCACTGAAGGGGCTACAGACCCAATTGTGTATCAAGAACTTATTGCTGAATAGTCAAGAGAAACAAGAGAGCCCGTTCATTGCCTCTCTTGTTATTGTTTACAGAAATTCCAATAACAAGCTTTTGATTTAACGTTCTATATCTATTGGAACAGAGAGCCCCACTTTCACTGCATCCATAACCACATGGGTGTGGAAATTCTTAATATTGGGGTTATTAAAGAAAGCTGCCTGAGTGAATTTGTCATACTCTTCCATATCAGCAGCCGTCATCACCAAAATAAAATCACAGCTCCCTGTGACGTAGTAACATTGCTGTACTGCTGGGTTAGATAGCATTTCTTTTTTAAAACTATGCATCAGATCCAACCGCTCCCTTTCCAACGCAACCTGCACCACAAAAGTCATACCTTTACCGACGGCTTTGGGATCCACCAAGGACACATCGGCTCTAATGATATTTTCTGCTCGCAGTCTTTTTAGTCGCCGTTGGACTGCCGCTGGAGAGAGACCTACCGTTTCAGCGATTCGGTCATTGGTTGTACGGTTTGAAATTTGGCAAATTTCTAAAATTCGCCGATCAAAACTATCAATGGCAGGCCCTTGTCCTTGAGACATTCACTCTTCCTTTCACATCAACAATCATCAACCGGATGGTAATTATTTGATGCCACCGGCACAATCAGTGATCAGTGTTCACGTTATGATTGGCATCTTCTCCCAGGTTCTTGTATGTAATAGCTCGCAACCAGAAGCCGTAATAACGATATTATCTTCATGAACCATCATTTTGTTAGGCGCAAAGTTCATACCTGGTTCGAGAGTCAAAACCATCCCTTCCCGCAATTCAACATCACCGCCAGCAACGTGTGAGGGCCACTCTGTGAGCTGCATTCCCAATCCGTGCCCCATACGGCCAACATCGTTTCCTAGAGCTCCAGCCCGACGTAAAACTGACCACATGACTTGCCACAGCTCTCCAGTTGTCACACCTGGCCCAGCTACCGAGAGTGCAGCTTCTGTCGCCTGATAGACTGCGTCATAAGCGCTAACCAACTTTTCCGATTGTGTACCAAATCCAAAATTCCGGTCAAAATCGCTGAAGTACCCATCGAAATTTGCTCCTGAATCAATGATAAGTACATCTCCTTCACCCAACGGCCTGTCAGTCGGTCCCATGATGATATTGTCATAACCTCCATGGCCTGACGCGGAGATAAGGTATGGACATTTGTCAGCCCCCTTACTCAACATTTCAACATGCATTAATTTACAAGCTTCTCTTTCAGTCATCCCTATTTTCAAATTTTGCTTTAGGTACTCAAATCCGTAAGCGGTCACTTCACAGGCAAATCGAATTTTTGCGATTTCCGCCTTCGACTTAATGCTTCGGACTTCCCGCACCGACTCAGAGACATCCTTTATATCAATCATCCCAAGCAGCGTTTTTAAATAGGAAAAATTTGCTGCTGGCATCCTAAGATGAGTCTCTGGTCCAAGCATAGCACCAATACAGTGAAACCTTCGCGCCTGCTCTTTTAGTGTCTTGGCAAGCAACGTAATTCCGTCATCTTCGGGCCTTGGCGATGGCCAGCTTCGAACATCGTCAATCCAGCAATTTTCGAACCCCGCCGCACCAATTGCTGGAACAACCGCAATAGGCTTACCCGTGAGAGGTACAACCAAAAACCATGGCCGGGTTGGACTCTCCCAAAACTGGCTTGTGAACCCAGAAAAATAACGGAACTCTGGCTCTGTGGTAAAAAACGCCACATCAATTTTTTTAATTCGCATCCAGCGCTGAAAAGCTTCCGTACGACTCTCATACTCTTCCTGATGGAATCCTCGGGACGGCGCTTTCAAAATTGGCATAGAATCTCCCACTCTTCTCTTTCTAAGAAAAACCTCCTCCCTAATATTCATGAGCGAATTGAAACCGGGAGAAGGGAAAACTCAATCACAGCGATAAGTCCAGGGCAACTGGGTCTTTCCATTTCGCACTTGTTACTGCCTAAGCAATTAAAGTACAGATTCTGAGAGTAACTGGCTCTAAAAGAAGTATGAGCTATACACCTTGGTAAACTGCCCTAAACTTAATCTCTACTTTCTTTAAATTAATTAAAGAGTAGATCTCTTGGCAGTAAAGCCAAGTGGGGGAAAAAGATAAGCAGCGCTGACATAAGCAAAAGGATTAACAAAAATGGCAGCGTTCCCCTAATAACCTCCAAATAGGGTCGTTCGAACACTGCAATAGCGGTAAAAATGTCACATCCAAACGGCGGTGTTGCCGAGCCAATGGCCATTTGAAGTGTTATCAGTACACCAACGAGAATTGGGTCAATCCCCTCGGCTGCTACTATAGGCGTAAAAATTGGAGTTAAGATAAGCAAAACTACAATTGAGTCAACGAACATACAGCCCACAAAAAACGCAATAGCGATAACAAACAGGATGTACTCATGGGACGCACCATCAAGATCCAATGGAGCCAACAACTCTTGAGGGATCTGTTCGAATGAGATGTACCAGGAAAATGCCTGTCCTACACCTACAAGTACAAAAACCACGGCGGTTATCAAACCTGTGCTAAGTGCCGTATCCAAGATATCCCTCCAATTTAAGATACGGTATACAAAGCACTCGACAACGATTGCATAAAGAACCGCAAATGAAGCTGCTTCAGTAGGTGTCACTATCCCGCTGTAGATACCACCAATAATTAAAATCGGGAAACCCAAGGGCAGCAGAGCATTTTTAACTGAGGCGAATTTTTCAGCGATGCTTGTTTTTTGAATTAAAGTGATGTCATCACTGTACTTCACGCTGTAGAAATAACTGTAGACAGAAAAAAGAAACGCCAGTAGCAAGCCAGGCCCGATTCCGGCAATAAACAACTCTCCAACACTGGCATTAGCAAGAGTACCATACAAGATCAGAGCGATACTGGGAGGAATTAGATATGCCATATCACTGGCATTGATGATCAACGCCATTGCAAAACTATCTTTGTAGCCCGCTTTTAGCAATTTCGGTCGCATGATCTGACCTACAGAGACAACGGTTGCCTGCGTAGAACCGGATACGGATCCAAAAAGCGTACAACTGAGTGCGGTAGTGATAGGTAAACCACCGCGGATATGTCCAACAAAAGCTTGTATAAATCCCAGAAGATTTTTAGCTGTATGCCCCCGGCTCATAATATCTGCAGCCAGGATAAACATCGGAACTGCTATCAACGCATTAGGTGATATACCGGTCACCATCTGCTGGATAAGGATTTTTGGATCCACAGAAGAAAAGTGAATCATACCAATTAAAGAGGCGATGGCCAGTGGGACTATCATTGGAAAACTGAAAAATAGCAGTAGCACCATTGTAACTGCTAATGTAAATGTGATGACATAGATATCAAGTTCGCCAGCTATAATAGCTGATAGAAAATCCCCTATCATTTCAAACCTCTCCTACTACACTAACCATCCGTATTCGATTCAATCTTACTGAACGAGACATAAATCTCCCGGTGAGTCACATTCATAACAAATCCCGAGATGTATTGAATGCCAGCGATAGCAAACCCAACGGGGATAACAGCATAAATCCAGAATACCGGTAACTGTAGTGCAGGGCTTAAACGGTTTATTTCCTTAAGCTCCATGACATAAATCACCGAATAATAAGCGAGATAGAACATCAACAATGCAGTTAAAATAGAAATAATTGACATCATGACTTTTTTCCATCTATAGTTCAGCATGTCATAGATAGCAGTCATCCTTATATTCCTACCTTTTCTAACCGCATATGCAAAACCAACGAATGTTACTGACACTATGAGAAACTGATTTAATTCTTCGGAAAAGAACAGACTTCTGTTAAATGCATACCGGCCAATAGCATTGACGGTAGAGTTAATCATCATCGCTAATATAGACACAATGATAATTAGTTTCTCTAATTGTTCAGTCCAATCGCTTATTTTATTTAATATAGAGTTCATAGACATGTCACATCCATATGATGTGCCCCCATCGAACATGAGGGCATAATTTATTAACTCTTGGTTTTCTCTTCCTGAACTTCTTTTAACAGACTTTGGAGAATGGCCTGCGCACCTTGCCTTGCGGATTCTTTCTCATCCGGTGCATAGGCATTTTCAACAATTTCGTAATATTTTTCATGTAGCGATTTACTCAATTCTTTAAATCTAGCTCTTTCTTCATCGCTCAGAATAACCACTTGCAACTCTGGACGCTCATCCATGATTTTAAGCATATTCTCTTCATTGATCCGAAGCTGATAATCAAGAGCTGCTTTATCCGCCGCCCGAATTGCCTTCATTACCATTGCCTGTTTATCTTCTGACAGGCCTTTAAACCACTGACTATTAGTAGAAACCGTCCCCACATACAGCTGTTGGCCAGGAAACATCAGGTAATCCTGTACTTCATGCCATTTAGCGTTATAAATAAAGTAAATAGGATTCACCATGCCATCTATCGTCTTGAGTTGCAAAGCACCATAGACTTCCCCCCAAGATAGAGGCGTAGGGGTTGCGCCGAATGCCTTGTAAGTCTCAACGGGAATAGTTGATGTAAACGTCCTGATTTTCTGACCATCAAAATCTTCAGGTGTCCTAATTGGGTCATTTGCTCCCCAAACCATTTCACCTTCAGACATCATTGAAAGAAGTTTCAGATTCACTTTTTCAAATTTTTCAGCTAATAAATTATAAATTGTTGGGCTCGTTGTTAGGATTTTATGAGCTACTTTTTCATCTGTCCCTATTACGTAAGGCAAACTAATTGCCTGAACTTCCGGAACATAAGAACCCAGGTGACCGGTACCTACAGAAACGAACTGGATTGTTCCATTTGAAGCTAGTTCAACGATATCGTTTTCAGTACCAAGTTGACCGTAATAGTAAATTCTTACTCGGATATCACCATCTGATTCTTCCTTTATCACTTCTGCAAATTTCTGTGCATAAATATCCTGCACATCATTTCTATCCTCTTCAGATGCAAATTTCCACGTTTCAGCATGGGAGGAAAATACTGCACCGAAGAGAAATAATGCCGTTGCAAATTTCTTCATTTTCAACTTCCTTTTATTGATATGGTGTATTGCAGAAAAACCAATCCATTACCAAATGGTATTTCAACTCAATTCGACCTTTAAATCCCTTACACTTGTTAAGTTTTACTTATTTAAATCTATCAATAACCAACTGAATATAATATGATGCGCCAAGACGTAATATTTCGTCATTGAAATCATAATTAGGATTATGAAGAGCACATCCTCCTATAGAGTCAGTTCCATTCCCAAGTAACATATAGCAACCCGGCTTTTCTCTTAGCATGCTTGAAAAGTCTTCTGAAATAGTAAGAGGCAAACAATCCGATTCAACATTCGAGATTCCCAATACTTTCTCTAACGCTGATATAGCATAGCCGGTTTGTTCTGCAGTATTGATGGTAGAATGAAACGTATTGTTAAATTCGAACTCAACAGAGATCTCTCCTGCGTCGCACAGACCTTTAACGATTTTTTCCATACGGTGTTGAATAGCAGATAACGTATCGTCACCGAAACAGCGACAATCTCCTTTCAAAATAACTTCAGAAGGAATGACATTCACAGTACCGTTGGTAATAAACTCGGTAACTGAAATAACTGCAGTTTGCTCGATTGCACTTAAACTGCGCGAGACGATGTTTTGCAGAGCTCCAACAATTTGCGCTCCTACCACCAGCGGATCAGTTCCTTTATGTGGCAGCGCAGCGTGTCCCCCACTACCGTTAAGTACAATCTCGAAGCTGCTTTCACTTGCCATTATGGGGCCAGCTCGCGTTATCGCTTTTCCCGTTGCAAGTCCCGGCAAATTATGGATGGCGTAAACCTCATCAATTGAAAAGCGCTCGAATAAGCCATCGTCAATCATGGCCTTTGCCCCTTCACCATGCTCCTCATCAGGTTGAAAAATGAAATAGACAGTGCCATCAAAAGTCAGGTTTTGAGCAATGTAATGTGCGGCCCCCAATAGCATGGCAGAGTGTCCGTCATGCCCGCAGGCATGCATCTTCCCTGAGTGCACCGAACAATACTCAAAGTTATTCATTTCATTGATGTGAAGCGCATCCATATCGGCTCTGAATCCAATACTGCGCGAAGATTGTCCTCGTGAAAGTACCCCGACCATTCCTGTTTTACCGATACCCCGAATGACTTTAATGCCAACACTTTCAAGCTCATTTGCTATAAAGTCACTGGTGAGTGGTATGTCAAAGCCACACTCTGGGAAACGGTGTAGATGATGGCGCCACTGCACCATATTTGTAACAAGATCATTGGATAAAGGAATCATGGGCATACTGCTGGCTCGGAATAAGAATGAATGGATGAAAACAGGCATCCGCAACCCAAAGGCGCTTCTTTACTTTTCAGCAGGCTTAAACTGTGCCATACAAGTGCCTGATTACTGGTTACAACTGGACGCTCCAGCTGATGCTCCAAAACCTCTACGACGACCGATGCCCTCAATGCAGTACAGGATATAAATAAAAGATCTGCATCAGGGTGGCAGGTTAATACGGCAGCTTCTTTTATGTCATTGGTGCTAATGGACGTCATCAGGGTATCATCGGTGAATCCGAAGCCCACGATATTGAGCACTTCATATCCCATTGAAGAAAAGTACTCAGCGACATTCTGATTTATTTCATCTGTATAAGGAGTGAGAATTGAGACTTTCTTGGCACCAAAATGCTCAAATGCTGCAATTGCCGCTTTTACGGGATTGGTAACAAATGAGTCAGAACGAACCTCACCAATCTTTTTTTCAATCAGTTCTTCTCCCAGTGCTATCGTACCGGACGTACAACCAAAAATGACTAAATCCAGTTCGCTTCCGGGCAATATGGTGGCCAGTGTGCTTTCAAAGCCTCCCTCCATTTTGCGTAAGTTTTCCATGGTCAGGGGGTTTGTATTTTGAATCCTGGTGGTAAAGAGACCGATGTTGTTCGGAAGAAGGCTACTTAAGTTATTCTCGATGTTGATATCAGTCGCCAGCGCAATTAATCCAATTTTTCCATTTGGATAAAGTGTATCCAATTCGAATTGCGGCAAAATATTGTCCACTTTCATTGTTACAACTCCCAACTCTCGTCGTCCTCTACGCCGCTCGTATTGAGCTACCCCTCAAATCCGTTCACATCAATTTAACAACACCCATATTAAAGAACCGACTTAAAGAAAAACGTTAAAAAACGATATCCAAATGCAAGAAACACTCGAATTCTCGTCGAACGACGAAACAAACCACATCAACCGGTTAAGGCGATATGCTGGTCCATTCTGATATGACATATACACCTATTTATCTCATGACACTTCAAGCGCCCGAAAACCATTCGATATCTCTCTATACATGCACTTCAAACAATCAATTTATCCCCATAAAAACAGCTAATTATCTTTTGAGGGAATCCCGTTAACCTTGAAAGAAGAGCGTTTAGTTACAACTGGTTCAATGAATGAGTGATTAGGTCGCCTGCACGGTACTGGAGGAAAACTTCCGATGTCAGTGATGCCGTTTGCAGAGCTTCGGGTTCTTATCAGCGGTTACCAGACTTAAAAAATATATGAGGTGATGTCACAAACATTGCAGCCAAATCACTAAACATGATTCGTTGACGAAAGGTATATCCTTTCCATCCGGGTATTCATATTGAACGGAACCAGACCATTCTGTTCTGTTCAACAAGTGCGCATCCCATGTCAAACCTCGTTTTCCGGGCAGCGCATTGTCCACCCGCTTTCTTTTTTAGCCACAGAACAGCCTGTTATAAGAAAAAGCTTTGCTGATTAACCTTGAAAGCCAAAGCATTAATCACCATTTAATCAATAAATGAGCAAATGGCGTCTCAACTGTGAACCTTCTCTCAGAGTTGAGGTCTTTAACTTTGTTATTTCCACTTTGTTTTTGATGTACCAAGGACAAACTCAGTTATGTTAGCGGATACCTTTCAACGCCTTAATGCCTACCTGCAAAGCCAGGTAATTGGCCAGCCAAACCTCGTCAAACAACTGCTGATCGCCTTGCTGGCAGACGGCCACATTTTGGTTCAGGGACCTCCAGGCCTGGCAAAAACCCGTGCAGTCAAAATGCTTTCTGACTGCATTGAAGGGGACTTCCACCGTATTCAGTTCACCCCGGACCTGCTGCCTGCCGACCTGACAGGTACTGACATATTCCGCCCTGAAACCGGTGAGTTCACCTTCCAGCCAGGGCCAATTTTCAATTCGCTGCTTCTTGCTGATGAAATAAACCGAGCCCCGGCCAAAGTACAGGCCGCCATGCTGGAAGCGATGGCTGAAAAACAGATAACAGCCGGACGAAAAACCTATTCCCTGCCAGAACTGTTTCTGGTGATGGCAACGCAAAACCCTATCGAACAGGAAGGTACATACCCGCTGCCGGAAGCGCAGCTCGACCGTTTCCTGCTCCAGCTCAATGTAGATTACCCTGACGAAAGCAGTGAGCTCGAAATCCTGCGCCTCAACCGCGGCGAAGCCCTGGGCATCGAAAAAGCACAACCAGTACAAATTACCCAGGAAAGCATTTTCGAGGCACGCAAAGCCGTGCTGGGTATCCACATGGCAGAGGATGTGGAGCGCTATATTATCCGGCTGATCATGGCAACCCGTGAGCCAAACCGCTACAGCGACAAACTGGCTGCCTGGCTGCAAATGGGTGTCAGTCCGCGTGCTACACTGGCCCTCGACCGCTGTGCCCGAGCCCATGCATGGCTCGCTGGCCGGGATTTCGTCACGCCGGAAGATGTCCAATCCATGGCTTTCCCGGTTCTTCGCCACCGCCTGCTTCTCAGCTATGAAGCACAGGCTGAGGGAATCGCAGCTGACAGTGTGGTGAGACACCTGATTGAGCAGGTTGCCAGTGTATGAGCCTGACAGACACCGCCGCTGCCCTGCCTCCACACAGTGATGGCGTTAATGTGTGTCTGGCGGAATTGCTCCACTACCGGAAGCAGGCCGTCCGGTGGTTGCCTCCGGCACTGAGTATCTGGTCGCAGCTAAGCGGCCAGCATGGCAGCCGCCAGAAAGGTCGCGGCATGAACTTTTCTGAAGTGCGCCCTTACCAACCGGGAGATGACATTCGTGCCATCGACTGGCGCGTGACAGCGCGTACCGGTAAAACCCACACCAAGCTGTTTACCGAAGAGCGTGAGCAACCGGTTATGTTGCTCATTGACCTCAGCACAAGCATGAAGTTTGGCTCCCAGTTGATGCTCAAGTCGGTTCAGGCCGCGCACTTTGCCAGCCTTTTAAGCTGGCTCGCTGTCAGCCAGCAGGATCGCATAGGCGCAGTGATATACAACGGCATCCGACTCCGTGAATGCAAACCAACTGCTCGCCAGCAAGGGCCATTGCGTATTATCCATGCGCTGATGGAAGCCCATGACGAAATGCTGGTTACAGAGACGATCCAGGCTTCAACGGAAGGCTGGCAGGATGCATTGCGCCATCTTCATCACCTGTGCCCGAAAGGCAGTGAGATTGTAATAATCAGTGACTTTTATTCGCTTTCTGCCGCTGACAAACGCAGGTTCAGTCAGCTTCGTCAGCATAACCGGATTCAGTTTGTGCAGATATCTGACCCCCTTGAGCAAGGTCAGACGGATTTCCGTGGGCATGAACTGGTAGCAGATGATCATCAAACTGCCTGGTTGGACTTTTCTGCGCGTAAAACCCGCAACAGCCTGGAACAACAGTACCTCCACCATCAAGCATTTATAGCTGAGATGGCAAGATCACTCGCTGTTCCATTGCATTCGGTGTCAGCGGCTATACCGCTGCTGCAACAACTTGGTAAGAACACAAATAAGGCCATGTAGTTACCATGACGAATCCAACGTCAATGTCTCTTCCTCTTGCAGACATTCACTTGCAAGCCGCTCCCGGCATTTGGCCGCTGGCCTGGGGATGGTGGGCAGTTATCGCTGCAGTGCTCTCCATACTGGTGGTAGCCACTGTCATGATCCGCGCCTTCCAGCACAAGCGACGGGCAAGAAATGAAGCTTTATCACAGCTGGCATCTCTTGAAACATTGGCAGCAGTCAATGAGTTGCTGAAACGAGCGGCCCTGAGCTATTTCAACAGGGAAACTGTCGCCGGTCTCACCGGAAATGGCTGGCTGGCATTTCTTGACACCGGGCTTCCAGCCAGTCAAAAAGGCTTTGTTGCCAGTGCGTCCCTCTGGCAAAAAGGTACCTTCTCAAAGGAAGGACTGAACGAATCAGAACTGGCAGTTTGTAAATCCCTTGCCGGGGACTGGCTGAAACACGCATTGCCTCCTAAAAAACAGGCTCTCAGGGAGGCAAACCATGTTTGAGTTTACCTGGTGGTGGGCAATTGCCCTGTTACCCCTCCCCTGGCTGGTTTACAAATTCGTTAAACCTGTGCCACGGCCAGCAGCAATCCACCTGCCCCGCTTGCCGGAAGGTCTCGGTCAAAAACAGACCGGCAGCCGACTTCGCCAAGTGCTGATGGTACTGCTCTGGATCTCACTGGTTACAGCAATAGCTCGCCCGGTTTGGTATGGCGACCCAATACAAATCCAACCAGAGCATCGTGACATGATGCTGGCTGTCGATCTGTCTGGCTCAATGGCAATAGAGGATATGGTTACGCCAAGCGGTAACTCCACAGACCGTTTGACAGCGGTGAAGCATGTACTCACTGACTTTATTAAGAAGCGCCAGGGAGACCGCCTTGGCCTCGTCCTGTTTGCAGACCACGGTTACCTGCAAACACCGCTGACTCTGGACAGGAACACCGTTGCCCAGCAACTTGACCGGGCAGTGCTTGGTCTTATCGGAGAACGCACGGCTATAGGCGAAGGGCTGGGTGTAGCAACCAAGACCTTTATAGACAGTAAAGCCCCCCAGAGGGTGATTATCCTGCTCAGTGACGGCGCCAATACCGCCGGGGTTATTGACCCGATGGAAGCTGCGAAACTTGCAAAGGAAAACGGTGTCACCATCTACACCATTGGCGTAGGCGCGGATGAAATGTACCAGCCCACCCTGTTTGGCAGCCGCAAGGTTAATCCGTCACAAGATCTGGATGAGCGTGCACTGACCCAGATTGCCAAGTTGACAGGCGGGGAATATTTCAGGGCCAGAGACCCGCAAGAGCTGGAAAAAATCTATCAGATCATTGACCAGCTGGAACCAGTTTCCAATGCCACGCAAACATGGCGTCCAAGGGATGAGCTTTTCCGCTTCCCCCTCGCTGCCGCATTGGCACTTTCTGTCGTCATCGTCGTTTTGAGGAGGCGTCATGGCTGATTTTACCTTTATGCATCCAGAGTGGTTGCTGGCGGCGCTGCCGCTGGCCCTGCTCCTCCCTTGGGTTAAAGGCAAAACCCAGAAATCAGGGCTTATCGCCCCGCACCTGGCAAGGTTGCTTGCTGATGGTAAGGCAACAGGCAGTAAACACAAAAAATGGCCCGTAGCCGCCCTTGCAACCGGTTGGATGTTATCTGTACTGGCTCTTGCCGGCCCAAGCTGGCAAAAAAATGAGATGCCGGCTGTAAACCTGTCAGGTGCACGGGTACTGGTTATGGATATGTCACGTTCCATGTATGCTACCGACATCGCCCCCAACCGGCTTACGCAGGCGCGTTTTAAAGCACTTGATATGCTCCCGGGCTGGAAGGAAGGCAGCACAGGACTGGTGGCCTATGCCGGTGACGGGTACATCGTCAGCCCACTTACTGAAGATTCAGCCACACTCAAAAGCCTGATCCCTAATCTATCCCCTGCGATCATGCCGATTCCCGGCAGCAACCCTGCTGCGGGCGTTAAGCAGGCTATCGATCTGCTCAAGCAAGCCGGGTATGCCGATGGGGACATCATTCTGGTGACGGATGGCATGAGTGCCAGTGAATCCAAAGCCACCCAAGAAGAACTTAAAGGTACCCATTTCCGAGTATCTATCCTTGCAGTAGGAACGCAGCAAGGTGCGCCGATTCAGTTGCCTGACGGCAGTCTACTCGAGCAAAACGGCAAACCTGTTATTGCCAAAGTAGACCTTGACACCCTGTCTCCAATCACCCGTGAAACAGGGGGCATCCTGCAACTATGGCAACCTACGGACCGCGATGTGAACAACATCGTTTCCTTCACGGCAAAACCGATGGACGGTGCAGCCAAAGGCAAGAGTAAGGCCATTGAAGAACGGATTAATGACGGCTTCTGGTTCCTTATCCCGGTTATGGTGCTGGCTATGCTGGGCTTCCGCAGGGGTGTCGTCATTGCTGCCATGTTTGTATTGATGCCAGTTCACCCCGCGTCAGCAGCTGCTTTCAAAACAGGTGACCAACAGGCGTACCAGCACTTCCAGGCCGGTGAGTTTGAACAAGCAGCAGACGCCTTTGAATCCCCGTCCTGGAAAGGTATTGCCCAGTACAAAGCCGGCAATTTCAAAGGGGCTATTGATACGCTGACAACACAGACAGACCCTGTTTCGCGATACAACCTCGGTAACGCATATGCCCAGGCAGGCGATCTGGAAGCCGCTGCAAGAACCTACGAGGAACTGCTCGCGCAAGATCCAAACAACGCGGATGCCAAAAAGAACCTGGATGTTGTGAAAAAAGCACTGGAGCAACAGCAACAGCAACAGCAACAGCAACAGCAACAGCAACAGCAAGATAATAAAAACAAGGATCAGAAAGGAAGCAACGGCACAAACAGCGAGCAACAAAAGGGCCAAGACCAGAATGCCGGCGATAAGCAATCCGGCAAGCAAAGTGACGGGCAGCAAGGTCAGGATAAACAGCCGGGAGACCAGCAAAACGCTGGGGATAAAAACCAGCAGGATCAGCAAAGCCAGAATAGCCAGGCTGGCAAAACAGGCGATAAGCCAGGTAACGATAGCCCTGACAACCAACAACCCCAACCCTCAGGCGAAAACCAAAAGGGTAAAGACACGGAAAATCAGTCTGCCGGAAAAGCAGGAAAGCAAGCAGAGCAAGATCAGAACCAGAATACCAGTAAAGATCAGGCAAAGAGTCTGCAAGCTGGTGATGAATCAAAAGGCAAAAGCAGGAAAGACGGCGAACAGGTTCCATCGACACCCTCAGTCCAACCCAGCGAAGACAAGGATGCACTGACAGCCAGCAACCCGGTACTTAAAAAGCTGGAACAGGTTCCTGATGACACAGCCGGACTGATCCGTGCCCAGCTACTTCTTCAGGCCCGGCAGAAAGAGATGCCGGAACCTACAGAAAACTCATGGTAACAGAAGAATGAAACATCAGAGATTTTCACTGATTACACTATCAAAACAAGCCAGAGCAATATTGTTGGTAGCAGTTGCAGCTATTGCTTCCTTACCCGGACTGGCGCTCGCCGCCGAGGCTATAGCGACGGTATCAAAAAATGTGGTCGGTGTTAACGACCCGTTCCAGCTGACAATATCGGTTGATGAAAGCGTTGATAACGATGCGCTGGATCTTTCCCCTCTGGGCAAGGATTTTAATTATGGGCGACCAAATGTCAGCAGCAGCACGTCCATCATCAATGGCAGCATGACGCGCAGTACAGAGTGGCGGGTAGCGCTTGCAGCCAAACAAATTGGAACATTCACCATCCCAAGTTTTGATGTGGATGGCATGAGGACCGCCCCAATCACCATTAAGGTATTGAAGTCCAGCCAACGCGGGAACCAGGCTGATAACCAGGCCGTTGAGGTAAAAGCAAAACTGGACCGTCAATCTGGATATATCGGCGAAACGTTTAATTACCGTGTACAGTTGCTGATTGGCACACGTATCGAGTCCCCTACCCTACGGGCACCTTATGGCAATGGACTGGAAGTCGCCCAGGTTGGAGATGATGTCCAGGCTGAAACTGTCCTTAATGGACGCCGCTATATTGTGGTCAGCCGTGAATACCAGATTACCCCGACGAAAGCCGGTGAGTTAACGCTGAACGGAGCAGTATTTACCGGCACCCAGGTAAAAGGGAATGGGTGGGGGCCTTCGCTGGGTGTTCCGGTTAGCCGTCAGGCAAAGACCCTGACACTCAGCGTTAAAGACAAACCTGCCAGTTATACCGGGCTATGGCTGCCTACACCGAACCTGCAACTTGAACAAAAATGGGAGCCAGCAACGCTTAGCCAGAAACTGTCTGCAAAAGTCGGCGAACCGATAAACCGAATTATCACCCTGAAAATCAAAAACATTGCCCAGAGTGCGATGCCCAACCTGTCATTGGACTATCCAGCCACTGTTCGAGTTTATTCTGACAAACCTGAATACAGTGAAGACGGTGACTACACTGTAATGACCGTCAAACAGGTAATCATTCCAAGGGAAGAAGGCACGGTTGTCTTGCCGGCTATGTCCATAAGCTGGTTTAACACCAAGACAGGCAAGCAGCAAACCACCAGCATCAATGGGCTGACACTTGATATTAAACCAGGGGAAAATTCAGCGGCTTCTCAGCCTCTGATGCCGCAACAAACGTTGGTGCAACCTAATGAAGCGCCGGGTTCAGCACAGACTGTAAAAGTCGTTAATGCCGGATATTGGCCGTGGGCAACCGGTGCATTTGCCTTATTGTGGCTGGGTACGCTGGTAATGTATGTCCGCAAACCCAAAGTAGCCCCAGCCGCAGCAACCTCTTCACAAAGTGGGTATGTTGATGGTTCAGCCGGTGCCCTTCTGGCTATGGAAGCAGCCGTTGTCGCCAATGATGCAGTACGTGTAGCCGCCCAGTACCGCAATTGGGATAAGGCACATCTGCCCGATGACCTCTGTCAGGCTATTGAATCGGAAGTCAATGCGATGATGGCATCCAGGTACAGTACCGGCAGCGCCGAGTGGAACAACAGCCAATTGCTGTCTCTCCTGAAAAAAGCGGCAAAGGTGAAGAAAGGGAAAAAAACGGGCGAGACGTTGAGCCAACTCTAGGCCAACGTGACAACGTAACTCAATCGTAGGCCGGGAGCACAGCTCCCGGTTTTCATATAGGGAAGTAGGTCAGTCCTCCCAAGCGTCCAGCACTTCCTTAGCAGCCCGAAACGCTTCCTGGGCAGTCGGTGCACCACAATACGGCGCTGCATGTAAAAACACCGCCGCTATTTCCTGTTTTGTTGCACCATTTCTCAATGCCCCCCGCGTATGACCTTTTATTTCTGTTGTCGCTTTTTGGGCGGTCAGCATGGCAAGGGTGACAAGGCTTCTTGTTTTCCGGTCAAGATCTTCACGCTGCCAGGTAGATCCCCACGCATGGGCGTTAATGTAGTCCTGAAGTGGTGCAGTCAGCTCATCAACATTATTCAGGGCACGATCAACAAACTCATCCCCCATCACCTCACGGCGGATCTTTTCACCAGCTTCTCTCGTCATAACATCACCTGCTCAATAAAGATAAACACTAACACCCGAATGTGGTTATAACCTATCGAACAGGATTTATGATGACAATCCCGACATTGGTATAATCAATATCCATTTAAAGTACCGATGCTTTTACAAGCGTTACACCATGTTCACGCAAATATTGGTGAATCCCGTCTGATGCCCAAATATTATAGTCACTGACCCGAAGCCCTGAATCTCCTATACAGCCGGATAAGCTCTTTGTAGCCTTAGCAACATGCAGTGCCATATAGTTAATCCCGGGCTGCATCCCTTCTATCATATTCTTGTAGTTTATCTCCGCGACACCTGCATCCAGCTCACGCTCATCAGGGTTGTACTGTATGAAATGAACGTCCGGCAGGCGATACCCCTGGCTCTGCAAACCAGACATTATCGGCCGTTGCAACAAAGCAGAGTTTAAGTGTTTAGGAAAGGCCAACGGTAAATCGAATTCCTTTGCCAATTTGAGGAAAATATCGGTAAGCGCATCGCTTTGAAGCAAAACCAGCATATGCGAATCAATGTGCGTCAGTATTAGCCCCGCTTCTTTAGCCAGTAAAATCTGTGCCCGTAGTTCTTTCTCTACGTCTTCAATCCGGGCATGTTTAACGACTTCCTCGCCAGACGCCCACATTAGCCTTTTGTGGTTGTATAACGACGGAACGTGGTTTGAGGAAAGAACTGGGCTCCAGGGCAGTTTGTCCTGCCACTCGTTGGTTAGTGTCAGATGTAAACCAACCGGAAGATCTCGCTCCAATGCGAGTTTAGTAACCTGGCTAAAATTCGGCGCAGGTGCCATCAGTACCAGAGAGGTAACCAGCCCGGCATCGATTAGTTCAAACGCTGCAAAATCTGCATCAGGATGGATGCCAATATCATCACAGTTCACGATAAGCTGGACAGATGATGCGCTCATGATTTGCTTCCCCATAACAGTGCCGTTCAGATAACACTCAAACAACTCATGTTACCGGGGTTGATAAAGAAAGCTAAACACAGCTCAGAAGTTTTAAATATAAACCAACAGGTTGCGACGCACCTCCCTAAAAGAGGCGATAGGATGCCACAGTTATGACTGATTCTTTTTCGAGCACGATTAGACTGGATAGTTTCCGTTTAACGTGTCTCTGACATCAGAAGAGTCTGGCTCAGAAGGTAATGGTTTCTCGCATTCCGTAATTTTTCAAAATCCAACGGCTTAACTTTCCTGCTCTCAGGACAAAGGAAACCATGTTCTTTGAGGCGCTTACAAAATCGAATTACCGTCGATGTTTCGCTACCGCTGTACTCTCCTATTTCTCGGTATGTCCAGTTGTACTGCGGGAAATTGGCAAACAAAAAGAGGATAGCATCCATTACTCTTACCCCCACCGGATGACTGTTTAACTCTACCCAGCGGTTTTCTGCTTCACCCAATTCTTCACAAACAGAGCGCATCAGGACATCAGCCAAAGTCACGTCTAAATCACGTAATTGCTTCAAATCCCGAATAGAAAAATAGCCGATGCGGCAATCTGTCATCGCAACCGGTGATGCATAGTAGTTTTGTCCTGTAAAAAGACTTCTGTAACCAAAAAAATTTCCTTCCTTATAAATTCTCAGCAAGCGTTCTTTTCCCTGCTCATTCAATCCGTACAACCCAACCATGCCTTCAAGGATATAAAAAAATCCCGTAGCCGCATCACCGCTGCGGTAAATCCGGGTCTGCTTATCGATATCAGAGAATGAGCCCAAATGGGAGATATTCGAAATAACTGATTCTGCCATTAAATTCAGGTATCTCCTTTCCAGGTTAATAAAAACGCTAATTACCACGATTATAGCCTGACAGTGCCTATCAACAATTATGCCCACCGACATAAATCAAATACAAACTAACACCTTACAATCCAGAGAGAATTTCAATGGAGGATACATGGAAGTTTTCGTTAGTGAAGCGGCGGCCTTCTTTTCAGACGATCTGCTGTTCTACAAACTCGTGTTTGGCGTAATCTTTGGTGCGCTCCTTGTTCTTACCGGCGTTGGGGGCGGCGTTCTTCTTATCCCTGTCCTGCAAGTGGGTTTTGGTATGTCAGCGGTAGTAGCAGTTGGGACTGCCAGCCTCATTGCCACTCTTGTCAAAGCACAGGCAGCATTTACCCATGTTGCAAATAAGAATGTCGAATGGCCTGCCATAAGATGGCTATTGCTGTCCGCAATTCCTCTGGCATTGATAACCTCACAAGCGATTGTCCAACTGAACACCAGCGTATCCTTTGTCACTCATATAAACGCTGCTGTTGAATGGCTTATCATCATCGTTATGGTTGCTGCTCTTTTATCCCTGACCAGGGATAGGCGAAGAAGAGAAAAAACCGCAGTTAAAAAATCCTCTAGCCAATATCGAACCAACTCTATCTGTTCCGGCGCTGTTGGGGGTGTTCTGCTGGGCAGCACTGGGATAGGAGGAGGCGTTGTACTGTTGCCATTGCTATCCGGCCCTATTGGGGTTGACGTTCGAAAAGCAATTGGTTCGTCCGTTGTCATTTCACTCTGCCTGTCTATGGTTACTGCAATAAGTTTCAACGCGAAATCACTCAATGATCTCCCCACCGCGGGTTTAATTGTTTTTGGATCACTGGCAGGGACAGTTGCAGCATCAAAAATCATGAAAAAGTTGTCTAACAAACAGCTTTATACGCTTACTACACTTGTCCTTTTAATTAGCTTAGCAATACAGCTTTCAACTCAGCTCTAAGTGTTTCAAATAGCTCTTGCTTTCATTAACCTGTAAATATGGATTCTAAAACAAGATTATGTGTACAGACTCATAACACTAAGCCTCGTAACGTTATATTGTGACATTATTTTCTTTTTTTATTACATTGAATATACAAAGACAAATGAATATCAACTCTACAATCAATATTAAAAACCTTAAAGATTGTTGTCGTTTAAGCTGGTTAGCGAATCGTATATCTGCTCATATTCCTCTGTCTCAATAATTTTAATCCAGTTTCTATCGCATCTTGCTATAGGATTATCAATAGGGTTGTTATCAATACACGTTTTCTCAGAGATTAAAAAAATGCGGTCTGACAAGAATATTGCCTCATCAATGTTTGATGTCATATACACCATAGGCACAGGGTTTTGGTGCCAAATTCTAAGAAATTCTTCCAACATGACCTTCCAGTCTAAATGACTCAGTCCATATAGCGGGTTGTCGGCAACAATGAGTTTTGGCTTTTCCATATACACCCGAGCCAAAGCAATCCTCAGCCGCTGTGTTTGGCTAATTTGCGCAGGTAACCGCAATGCACACCCTGATAGGCCTACATTTTCCAGCCATTCCATAGCCAGCAGATACTTCTCTTTATATTCGCTCCCATTAAAACCAAATACCATATTTTCAACTACATTTTTCCATGGGAGGAAAGACATCGACCAAGAAGGAATAAGACTGGATATTGGAGTTTCTTTATCCGGACAACTTTCACCTGCAAACCAAAATTGCTCTCCAAATTTAGGAAGCGGAATACCTCCCATTTGTGAGTTGTTTATTGTGCTACTTCCGGACAGTCCTTTTTTAACCAGACAAAGTATCTCTCCCTCATTTAACCTAAAATCCAGCGAATCAAAACTATCTTTATCACCTAATTCATATTTACAAGCAAAACATACGCATAGGTTATTTAGATGTATTTTTATCTGGTTCATAATCCATGACGAACAGCAATCAACTACATTTAATCATCTGATTCAAAAAACACAGAGCAATCATCTGGTGGGCTCTCACAACTTAATCCAACGTCACTGAATCGGTATTACATGTGATTTTTGGATATTTGATAATATCGTTGAACGCCGAGAAAATATCAAGCATCACGCATCACTAAAAAAACAAATTTTTACATTTTCAATAAGAAAAATAATAAGCATTTATTTACATATAAAAAGGAGGAAGCAATCTACATTTTTGAGATGATTCATTACGTTAGTCTCTTATGAGGTTACAATTAGAGAAACCAGGCCAAAAACTAATCCATCATGAGTCAACCGCAACATAATGTAAGAAAGTGTTTTGTAAGGATGATGGTATTAGAATCACTTATCTAAATTCGGATACAGGAAAATGAAATAATATTTCCTTCTGACACACCGACATAATTCAACAACGCGCATATGAGTGGGATATATTTATGCTTGGACACCTAAAATACCCAGGAGCAAATATATTCCAATCTAATCAAGTAACTTAGGGTTTAAGCCTTCCCCAGCAATCAAATGCGACTTTCCCGGCAACACTCAGTGCCAAGGTTACAGAAAGTGTCACTGAGATAAATATCGCCGTCATAATCACTAACTGATACTTCACTGCCAGCAAAGGCTCTGTACCGCCCAGAATTTGACCTGTCATCATTCCTGGCAGGCTTACAATACCAAGTGCCGTCATAGACGCCAATTGAGGGCCCACTGCTGCTTTCACCGCTTCACTGACAAAGGGCTGCGTTGGGCGTGATGCCCCAAGGGACAGGTAATACTGATATTCCTCATTTCGTTTTTTAAGGCTCGAATACCAACGTTCAAGGGCCAACACATTGGCAGAGAGACAATTTCCCAAAAGCATCCCGGCTACTGGAATAAGATACTGGGCTTGCCACCACGGTTTTGCCTGGATAACACCAAACAGCATGACCGGCAATACCAGTATCAGTGCCGAGATTTGCCCTGCTAACAACGCCGGTCCGAATTGCCGGACGCTTACACCGGCTTGTTTACAAATGCTGCTGCAAGCTACCAGCACCATAACCAGCAACCAGAGTCCATTAAGCCAAATATTCTGGAAGGTAAACAACGTAGTCAGATAAAGCCCAACGACAGACAACTGAACCGTCATCCGCAGAACCGATGAAACCAAACGTTTACTCAGTCCCAATCGCCAGCGATGAAAAAGCACCAGTGGAATCAAAAAAAGCAGGTAAAACCCGGCAAGGGACAGGTTTGAAATATTCAGAGCCTCACCCATGGTTGACCTCCATCCTGTATACCTCATCGGCAGATTGAACCCATACCGGGTCATGGGACACAGAAACTATTGTCACTGCTTGCTCACGAAGCAACGCAAGCAAGGAATTCCGTCCATTTTCATCCAGTGCTGATGTTGGTTCATCCATCATCCAGAGCGGACGCTCAAGCAACAATGCCCGGGCAACGGCTAACCGCTGCTTCTCTCCTCCTGACAGGCTTCCTGTCTCTGCATCAAGCGATTGGTGCAGCCCCATTAGGTTCAGGACAGAAGCACAGCGCTTCTCGTCCGGTACTGGTAAGTTGGATGCCAACAGCTTCCATGGCAGTTTCAACGCATCTTCTACGCTTTCGCCCCCCATCACTGGCAGTTGGGGCAGATAGCAAAACTGTTGTCGCCACCAGCCGAGTTTGCGCTCTGTTATCGTTTCCCCACCCCATGAAAACTTGCCACTTTTTGATGGCTGTAACCCACAAATAACTTTAAGCAAACTGGACTTACCACAACCAGAGGGGCCGCTTAATACCAGGTGCTTTCCGGCTGGAATATCAATCGTGAGGGGAGAAGTTTGGGAAGACCCGAACCACGATGACAGGTCGGTGATTTTAAGGGATGGCGAACCAGGGAAGTCCATCGACGGGATCTGCCTTTTTAGTGATTGTTATATTTGACAATACTGACACAAAACAACGTCCAAAAAAATTGCGCTGCCAATACAAAAAGACCGGCAAAGCAGTTGCCGGTCTCTACCGAAAATCAAACACTGTCAAATAGCTCAAACTGCTACGTCATCGTACAGCTTTATACCGGTAAGGGCCGCCACTTCATCAATATACTGGCGAATTAGACTTGGGAATTTTATCCCCTTGATAACAGTGTAGTTCCTGAGAGTTGGAAAGAAATTCACATCATCATAGTTCAGGACATTATTTCGCTCAGATGGCAATACCAGCCAGTCAATTTCCGGTAACAAGGCATTCAATTTGGGCAGGAATTGATCCGTACGAAGAAAAGCATCCTCAAAGCTCATCCCAATTGAGGCAGATTTGTTTTTGGTGAACCATGCGTTGGCTTCTTCACATTGGAACTCCGGCAATTCAATTTTCATCCAGCGGGGATAAAGCAGTACTGATGCAAGTGGATGCGCTTTTTCATACCAGCTGGCAATACTGTGGGATTGCGCGTCTGGCTCAAGCACCGTGTGGCCGTCAAACTCATCAAGGTATGCAGCAATATCCAGGCTTTCAGCCATAAAGCTGCCATCAGGCTTTTGCAGGATCGGGACTAAATTGGCACCCACTTTTTCAATCCGGGCTTCAACATCATGGTTTTGCAGGTAAACAAGTTCCACATCCATCTTTTTGAGTCCGGCCACCATCATAGCCTTGATGCAGTATGGGCAATGTTCAAACACAAAAAGTTTCATCGCACTTTCCTTTGCTTCTCTATTTGGTATTGCGCTTATAGTGACTCTTAACAATAGCGTTCACAAGCACTTCAGATGAGACCAAATCGTAATGCTGCAAAGCCGGAAGCTCCCCGAAAAGAGAAACACCGCCACCCAGGACAACCGGGATGGTGCTGATAATCAAATCATCGATCAGGCCTTCAGCCATAAAGCCCTGAATACAGCGGCCGCCGTCGATGTAGAGATTGTAAAAACCTTTCCCGTGCAACTCCCGGACAATGTCTTCAGGAGCACCTTTAATCAAGAATGCTTTACCGATATGGCTTTCTGGTATGCTTTCCAGTGAGTTACTCACGACAAATACCGGTTTCTCATATGGCCACTGGCCAAAGCCCACCACTGTCTCAAAGGTATTGCGCCCCATTACCAAAGCATCAACACCTGACATGAATTCGGCAAAACCAAAATCGCTGTTATCTGAGTTGGGGACAGACATAAGCCAGTCCAAACCACCTTCCCTGTCTGCGATATAGCCGTCCAGACTGGTTGCAATGTAAACGATATTAGCCATACATTTTCCTTCTTCTGATGGACTCAATTCAGCGTTTTTTCTTTCCAAACGCCCGTTTTTTAGCACGCTGCTTGGCCGCCGACCGACTGTTTTTGCGTGAAGGCTCTTCAAACTTGGTTAAGTCAGGCTCGAAACCCGGATACCACTGTTGCGCCAACCGTGTATCCAACAAGGTTTCAACCTCTTCCAGACGGAGGGCATCATCGTTACTGAACAGTGTAACAGCCGTGCCATCCTTGCCCGCGCGACCGGTCCGGCCTATACGGTGTACATAGTCTTCTGCCACATGGGGCAATTCCATGTTAATGACATAATCAAGATCTTTAATGTCCAGACCACGGGCTGCAACATCAGTTGCCACCAATACACGAACCTCCCCTTCACTGAATTCTTTCAGTACGGTTTCGCGCACTTTTTGTGAAAGATCCCCGTGGAAAGCCTTGGTCGTAATGCCTGCATTGTTCATGGTGTCGGCCAGTTTGTCCGCCCCCTGCTTGGTCCGGCTGAAAATCAGCACTTGGTGCCAATCGCAGGCATTGATAAGGTGGCATACCAGACTTGCTTTCCTCTCACCGTCGACCGCATACACCCGCTGCTCAACCTTGGCAGCGGCGGTATTGGGTTTAGCCACTTCAATACGCTTTGGTGAATCCAACAAGCCCTTGGCAAAACGGTGGATAGAGTCTGACAAGGTTGCAGAAAACAACAACGTCTGGCATTTGTTGGGGATTTGGCGGAGAACATCATTGATTTCATCCTTGAAGCCCATATCCAACATGCGATCAGCCTCATCAAAAACCAGATACTGGAGAGCAGAGAAATTGAGTACTTTCTTCCGAAGGTGATCCAGTAAACGGCCCGGTGTAGCAATAACCACATCAGATTCTTTTATCGCCTTTACCTGGGTAGCAATACATGCGCCTCCATAGGCCATGGCATAGCGCAGGCCAGTTCCCTTTCCATACATGACGAAACTGTCATGAACCTGTTTTGCCAACTCACGGGTCGGCACCAGTACCAACGCCCGGACCTTACGGCGGCCATCTTCAATTTCAACCGATTCCAATGCCATTAACTTTTGAATAACCGGTAATGAGAAAGCTGCAGTTTTCCCGGTACCCGTCTGAGCACCGGCAAGTACGTCATGACCATCCAACACGACAGGAATCGCCTGTTGCTGAATGGGCGTAGGAGCCTGGTAGCCCAGTTCATGCAGGGTAGAAAGAAGTTGGGGATGAAGGTTGAGTGAATCAAAGGCCATGGAAAGCGTCCGGTTGAAAGGTTAACTCTGTATCAAGAGGCGGGATTCTACCTTTTGCCTACCGATTCAACAATGGAGTGTCTGCGTGTAGGATGGAGATTGAACACCAATGAGGAGTAACCCTATGCCAGGTGAGTTTGAAATAGAAGAATACACGGAGTCCGGTTTCTGGAACAAATGCCGGAAGTACGCTAAGTCCATCGGCAGGGAAACCCTTGAGAAAGTGCTTACTCTCTATTATGCCCTTCAGTCAGACAAACTCTCTGCCAAGCAGAAAGGCATAATTTATGGAGCGCTGGCGTACCTGATTTCCCCTATTGATGCCATCCCGGATCTGACGCCCCTGCTGGGCTACACCGACGATCTCGGTATCATTTCTGCAGCCGTCGCAGCAGTGGTCATGGCAATTGACGACACGGTAAAAACCAAAGCAAAAAACAAGACGGATGAACTGCTTGGCTCCACTCAGGAGACAGGACCCACCGAACCGGATGAAAACTCAGAGCAGCGTGGGTGACAACTGAACCTGCCCCTGCACCGCTGACCGGGTCAGTTGCGGGCAATATAACTCAATAAAATCATACATGTAATTTTTCAGGTACTTGTGTTTTCGGAAGCACACATGAATAGTGCTGCTCTCAAACAGGTGGGACGCATCCAGGCAAACCAGATCGTCCGCATCATTTTCATCAAATGCCATTGAAGCAATAACCCCAACACCCAGCCCCTGGCGTACATAATGCTTGATAACATCTGTATCAGTTGCAGTAATCAAACTTCTCGGCGAGAAACCGCTTAGTTTGAATGCCTTTTCTATTTTGGAGTTACCGGTAAACCCGAATACATAGGTAATAAGCGGGTATTGGGCAAGTGCCTCGAAAGTAATCGGCTTCTGGGTCAGGGGATGATCCACAGGGACAACAATTCCGCGGTTCCAGCTGTAACAAGGCAAAGTGACAAGGTCTTCAAAAAGGTGCATTGATTCTGCTGCAATAGCGAAATCTACATCCCCCTGCTGCACCAACTGGGCGATCTGCGCAGGCGCGCCCTGATGCAGATTGATGTTGATATGGGGATAACGGGCATTAAAACGGCTGATAACGTCCGGTAATTTATATCTGGCTTGAGTGTGGGTGGTAGCAATATTGAGAGTGCCCGATTGGCTGCCGTAATCTGACGCGGCAATTTCCTTTATCTGGTCAATCTGTGCAATCACGCCCTGCGCGACAGACGCAATCTCTTCACCTATGGGTGTCATGCCTTTGATTTTCTTGCCTGAACGCTCAAACAACGAAACAGACAACTCATCTTCCAGCATTTTGATTTGCTTGCTGACAGCAGGTTGGGAGGTATACAGTTTTTCTGCAGTAGCAGATACGTTGAAGTCATTGTTGACGAGTTCAACAATGCTGCGTAACTGGTGGATATTCATGCGGAAACGCTCAAGCGAAAAATCGGGCGCAGTCTACGGGAAATGTACATTTCAAACCGTGATCTCAAATGGCTTAATCTACATTTTTATTTTCACCGGATACAAAAGCAGTGTGGTGTCATTACCACACTGCTTAAACCCGGCAACCTCTGTTCTACTTCAAATCAAACCTGTCATTGGTCATCACCTTGCCCCACGCAGCAGCAAAATCAGTTATAAATTGCTGGCTGGCATCATCCGATGCATAGACTTCTGCAATGGCCCGAAGCTCCGCATTGGAACCAAAAATCAGATCTACCGGCGTGGCTGTCCACCTGAGTTCACCGCTTGCCCGGTCGAAGCCCTCATAGACTCCTTCTGCTTTCTCAGACTTCTGCCAACGGGTCGACATATCAAGCAAATTCACAAAGAAATCATTGCTGAGGGTACCCGGCTTGTCCGTAAACACACCGTGGGCAGATCCGCCGGTATTGGCATTCAGCGTGCGAAGCCCTCCCAGCAAGGCAGTCATCTCCGGTACGGTAAGTGTCAGCAAGTCAGCCCGCTCGACCAGCATTTCCGTCGGGGATTTATAGTTACCCTTACCGTAGTAGTTCCGGAATGCATCTGCTTTGGGTTCCAGTACGGCAAAAGAATCGACGTCCGTCATATCCTGTGAGGCATCCATCCTTCCAGGCTTGAATGGCACTTCAATTTCAGCCCCTCGTTCTTTCGCCGCCTTTTCAACAGCAGCAGCACCGCCAAGTACAATGGTATCCGCCAGTGAAATCTTGGCTCCGGATGACTGCTTATTGAACTCTTGCTGTATATCAACGAGCTTGTCCAGCACCTTCGCTAATTCCTCAGGGGTGTTCACCTGCCAGTCTTTTTGTGGAACCAGCGCTACACGGGCACCGTTTGCCCCGCCACGCATATCTGTCCCACGGTAGCTCGCTGCCGATGCCCAGGCAGTACGTACAAGCTCAGGTACTGTCAAACCGGAATCAAGAATGGTTGCCTTCAGGGATTTTATATCGTCCGCCGATACCAGCGGATGGTCTACTTCTGGAATCGGGTCCTGCCAAACCAGGATTTCTTCCGGTACTTCACTGCCTAAATAACGGGCTCGCGGACCAAGGTCCCGGTGGTTGAGCTTGAACCAGGCTTTGGCAAAGGCAAGTTCAAATTGACTTGGGTCCTGACGGAAACGCTCTGCAATTTCCCTGAAACCAGGATCTTCTTTCAGCGCGATATCCGTAGTGAACATAATGGGTGCGTGGCGCTTGGTGGGATCTTGCGCATCCGGAACCAACTGCGCTGCTGCATCTGAATCCGGTACCCATTGCGTCGCACCAGCCGGACTCTTGGTTTTAATCCAGTTGAAGTTGAACAGGTTATCAAGGTAATTGGTGGTCCATTGTGTCGGTGTCACAGTCCACGCGCCTTCCAGGCCACTGGTTACTGTGTCTGAACCCGAACCGGTACCACAGCGGTTTTTCCACCCCAACCCCTGTTCTTCAATACCAGCAGCAGCCGGTTCGGCATCAAGGCAATCGCCAGGTTTATGCGCTCCATGGGCCTTACCAAAGGTATGGCCACCGGCTATCAAGGCAACGATTTCCTCATCATTCATCGCCATTCTGCCAAATGACATGCGAATGTCTTCAGCAGCAAGGAGAGGATCCGGTTTGCCACCTGGTCCTTCGGGATTAACGTAAATCAGCCCCATTTCTACAGCCGCCAGTGGGCCTTTCAGCTTGCCTTTGTTATCACGCCGCTCGTCAGTCAGGAATTTGGTTTCCGGGCCCCAATAAACAAAATCCGGTTCCCAGTCATCTTCACGGCCGCCTGCATACCCAAAGGTTTTAAAACCCATGGATTCGAGGGCGACATTGCCCGTCAGAGCCATCAGATCCGCCCATGACAGACTCTGTCCGTACTTTTGTTTAACCGGCCAAAGCAGGCGACGGGCTTTATCCAGGTTCCCGTTATCCGGCCAACTGTTAAGAGGGTCAAAACGCTGCTGACCACCGCCGGCACCACCTCGACCGTCATGGGTACGGTAAGTCCCGGCTGCGTGCCATGCCATCCGGATAAAAAATGGCCCGTAATGTCCATAATCTGCCGGCCACCAATCCTGGGACGTAGTCATTACTGTTTCGATGTCTTTTTTGACCTGTTTCAGATCCAAAGAATTGAATGCTGCTGCGTAGTCAAAGTTTGAACCCATAGGATTAGATTCGACACCATGATCACGAAGGGCACTTAAATTAAGTTGGTCCGGCCACCAAAATTGGTTTGACTTAGGTTCCCCCTGTGCAAATACCACCGTTGTTACCATAATACTGGATAGAGTTACCGCTAAGATCGTTTTCTTAAACATGATATTGGTCCTCTTTTTCGTTAAGAACATTACTTCCAATTAACGCTCATGTACCAACTCGAGTATTCCAAACAATTTGATAATTTAATAACGAAAGAAAGCGATTGGGTTAATTCAGTATTCCTCATGATTTATTCAATCAAAGATGAAATAACTTTCAACAAAACCACACCTCAATTTCTAAAACGTAGAAATAAGGCATAGGGATTCTTCATTCTAGTTTCTGATACATCGTAGAATGATATTTATACTTAATGTAAACAACATCGTGCTGTCTTTATTTTTTGAAATTTTTATTAAGTACTCTACCTCCCAAACAGTAATGTGATAAATTATATCTTTATGCATGACAAGATAACGCATAAAGTTAGTTAATTACTTGTCCTTAAAAGACATGAGCCTTGTATTATCCAACGCGCGCAAGAACGCGCTTATTTCATCAATCTCCTTTTCACTGAGTCTTACCCCTAATTGATGCCATCCCGTATCTCGTACTGCTTGTTCCAGCGTTTCTCCGGCGCCATCATGGAAATACGGGTAGGTTTGCGCGACATTGCGAAGCGGTGGAACTTTAAACAAAAAATTGTGCGCAGGGTTTCCTGTTACCTCAGCTCGCCCTTTGTCATCTTTATTTGGGTAAGGCTTTACTAACCCCATCTTTATCAGAAGCTTACCTCCCATCAAAGGTCCATTATGGCATGCATTACAGCCTTTTATGACAAAGGTTTGAAGTCCATCTTTTTCTTGGTGGGTTAATGCATCATCATCACCGTTCTGGAAATCATCAAATCGGTCATGCGTGATCAACGTTCGTTGGAAAGCTGACAACGCTATTCCGATATTGTCAAAATTAAGGGGAGATCTCTGCTCTGAGAAGGCCTGTTGAAACAGGCTTGAATATCCCAACTCCTCCAGCCTTTGTACAGCAATATCTTCTGAGGGAAGCGCCATTTCATTAGGGTTAAGTAATGGAAATTTTGCCTGTTCTTCTAAATCACTCGCCCGAGCATCCCAAAATTGGGCAAACTGGAAACCTGCATTCCAGGTTGTCAAACTATTCCGTCGGCCTATTATACCTAGTGCACCGACAGATGTTTTTAAATTGTCAGTTCCTGATCCACCATTCAGAATATTATGGCAAGTATTACAGGACTGTGATTTATTCACAGACAATGCTATTTCAAAATAAAGCTTTTCTCCAAGTTCAATTTTTTCAATCGTATCATTTTCACCTCCAGGCATCACTTCAGGAATGGTTCCAAAGAATTTATTCGCAAGGTTTCGGAGGTTTTCGTCCGCACTCACCACTCCCGCCATAAAAACGGTAAATATAACGAGAATGGGTAATGAGCGCGATGCCATATTTCATATCCAAAATATTTTACACGCAAAAAGTATAAACAGGTTAAAGAAAAAGCACAGACGATATAAACGATTGGGTCAATAGAAAAAACAAAATAGGCGAGAAGCACATATAAATGCCATTTTCAACTTATTGATATGTTTTAATTTTCAACCATCTATATTTAATTAATTGCATATAGATCGGATAGGAAAAATAAATGTTTTTTGTTTGGCATCATACATGACAATAGAGCAGAAATGTACTCAAAAGTATGAGCGATGTGCCGTCAATTGCGCGTTGTTTTCGCGTTCATTGGTGAGAGTGATCTGCCAGTCTGGCGGGGTATAAAAAACTCACAGGCAACTTTGTCTGCTTTCGTTGGCTGTCCCCATGCCCCACACAAGTCAGTCGAGCCATCCTTTGAACGGGTAAACTGACGACAACGACCACAACGCTCCATAATTTCTCTCGCCGTATCAAATTCCAACAATCAACAAGTTACCCGATTGTCAGTTATCCCACCATTCAAACTCTTACAACGATGAGATCTTGGTCGCTATTATTTTGTGGGGAGCCCAAAATGAAATACGGGGAAGCTGACACCTCACCGGGTTCGCAAAAATCCAATAAAACGACGGAACATGCTGTAAAAGATCCACCCTATAAGGGAAACCGGGATAGCAACGGCCAGGCAGATAAACAATACACCAACCAAGGTTAATGCCGAACTGGCTATTAGAACCACCGCAGTGAAAATGACCAGTACCGTTGCAGCGACACCCAGACCCAACAGTACTTTTAGTATTGGGTTTTCAACGTCTGAACCATTTACGGAAAAGCATGCACTCATAATCTCTCTCCAATACCTTACGCCACAAGTAAACTTGTTTCATATTTCATTAATATCAACAGGTTACCATTGTATTAATACGCGCATTTGTTTTCTGTTTTGTAATTAAGAAAGACCTATCCAAGTCCCACACGCAGATCACTTTACATCTATCCAGACTGTTGAATATTCCTTGATGCTAAAAACGGGATGATGTCTGACGCGGGTCTACCTTGAGAAACAAGGTGTGCCATTATCTTCATATATGGTTCGGTGTGTTGGAAGTATGCCTTATAGCTTTGGCAAAAATAATTGTGCCTGGGTTGTCCCAATGGAGAAGTAACTATTCGGTGTTTAGGACACCCTCCATGACAGGCGAAACGGTATTCGCAGGTTATACATGATTGCGTTAGATCGCGCCTCTTGCTATTTCCAAACTCAACCGCTTTGTCACTGATTACCAGGTGTTTTAATTCGTCTTCAGCAATATTGCCCAACTTGTAGTTGGGATAGACATAGTGGTCACAACAATACACATCTCCGTTCGCTTCCAACACCAGTGCTTTTCCACAAGTTTCAGAAAAAATGCATGACCCTGACGGATGACCTAACCAGCTCGCCAGGGTGTTTTCAAACTGTTGAACGAAAACTGTACCAACATCTTGTGTTACCCAAACATCAAAAAGCCGGTTAAGAAATCTTCCATATTGTTGCGGCGACACTGACCACGGGGTGACATTACCGAAATTTGCATCTGGTTCTGAAAGAGAAACCAGATAGTCAGAGCTTTCAGTTGGCTGCCTTTCCAAAAGGGGAATGAATTGCATGTGGATCGCCCCTAACCCTTTAAGGCACTGATAGATATCTTCCGCATAATCAGCATTGTCTGAGTGAACGACTGTCAGCGTATTAAAGGAGACGTTAGACTTTTTCAGGTAGTCCACTGCTTTTCTCACAACGGCGAACGTTGGCTTTCCCGCACGGTTTACCCGGTAGATGTCATGCAGTTTTTCAGGGCCATCAACTGATATGCCCACGAGGAAATTATGTTCCGCAAAAAATTCGCACCATTGCTCGTTTAGCAGGATGCCGTTTGTTTGAAATGCATGAGTAATATGCTTGCCGTCGCTGTATTTTCGACAAAGCTTGACGACTTTCTTATAAAAATCCAGCCCTAAAAGGGTCGGCTCACCCCCCTGCCAAGCAAATTCAACGACATCCTGGGTCTGGGCGTCTATGTACTGGCGAATATAGCGTTCAAGTGTTTCGTCATTCATTCGCCAATCAGTATCTCTGTCAGGGTAGAGTTTTTCTTTTTCAAGATAAAAACAATAACGACAGGCAATATTGCAGCGCGCACCCGAGGGCTTGGCCATGACGTGACAATCGGTGAGTGGATTTTCTTGCATCAAGTGAATCCTTTCAAAATATCGGTTCCCTAAAAAGGCTGGTTTGCGTCATTTTTGAAGAGATAGGATTTCATTTCCGACAAAAACGCTTCTGTAATGTCGTGACGCTGCTGCTTGGCATGTGACCACACCCCCAGGTTAAAGTGCCAAAGTGGTTCGCTGAGCCGTATTTCAACCAATCCTGCTGCTTGAATTCGGGGAAGAAGTTGGTCAGAAACACATAGAAGCGCATCACTTTCTGACATCAAATTCAACGTCATATCAAGGAAATCGGTTTCTACAATAAACTGCACTGGCCTGGCACCTTCCCGGGTTAGAAACTGGTTGAGACGGAACAGCATCTGTTCAGAATGCTGATAAGCAATCCAGGGAAAACGGGTTAGTTGATCTGGCAAAGATATTTGGTCACCAGCTAATGGATGTGAGTTGTGAGCCACGATACATAAGCGGCTGCGTTTTAGCGGGATAAAACTTACCGCATTGTTCTGTACTAAAAGTGAACCATCCTCTCCTCCAAAGGCAAGATCAATCTCGTTATCGATAAGGGGCGTAATAAGATCGCAAATAGGTCCGGACCTGACCTCAACCTTACAATCGGGGTAAGTCAGCAAAAAGCTGGGAAGAATGGCGCTAATTGGAGACTCCCAAGCCGGCCCTGCACCAATATTTAAAGACCGCTGCTCCGAGAGTAATGCGGACATTGACTGCTTGATGCCATCCATTTCGTGCTCAATTCTCAACACTCGTTCAAGTAGCAAGTTACCCGCCGCTGTCAATTCGATGCCCCTTGCTTTGCGCTCTACAAGGGTTATGCCATAACGGCTCTCCAGGATTTTTATACTTTTGCTGATTGCAGGCTGTGTAATACCCAAGCTCTCACTGGCGCGAGACAAGCTTTTGTGAAGTGCTGTTTCCAAAAAATGTACCAGGACTTTTTCCATGTGTTTCCCACTTTACTTGAGTGCTCATTTTTGAGTTTACTGTTAAGTATTACGCGCCCAACACTATTACGGTAAAAAAGCCCGCAAAAGCGGGCTTTTAGTGGCATCGCTAAACGTTATCCGGGTTCAACGTGGAATTGGTTCTCTTTTTATCGAAAAAGCGTTTTACAAGGTAATTGACTACGAAGGTGCCGATAACTGCTGTCATAAGGATCACTGCAATATTCCCCGGTATCTCCTCAATAGGTGCGACAATCCCTATAGGAGATGCGATCGCATAAGCTGTCATCATCAACGCAATGGTGGAAAGAGAAGCAAGACGCAGGTGTTTCCAGTTTTCAATGTCTACCGGAGCGTTATCTTCCTTCTTAACAACCTCGATGTCAGAAGAGCGAAGCGTCAACCATCCTGTTACCGCCAAACCACATACAAAATAAATGGCAGTCTTATGGAGGAAGTGAAGCTCCCAGCCTGTATACCCAAATTTGAAGAACAGGTATA
Source organism: Parasalinivibrio latis (assembly GCF_036825535.1). GTDB lineage: Bacteria > Pseudomonadota > Gammaproteobacteria > Enterobacterales > Vibrionaceae > Parasalinivibrio > Parasalinivibrio latis. The sequence continues at coordinate 1,146,178 of NZ_CP098813.1, read as the reverse complement.
GCACCATGTAAGTAGCCATACCTGGAAGTGTCGTTTTCGCTGTCGCTTTTTTCGACAACATTCCGACGAGGATCATGAGCAGCATAGGGACGGTGAAAAGAGCATTGAACTCCTGCATAAACATGTACAGACCCTGAGGCGCATTTTTAATAAATGGGGCACAGATGGCCGCAAAAACTGCGAGTACTGCACCAAAAATTTTGCCTGCATTTATACTGTCTTGCTGCGATGTGTTCCCTTTTTTCAACGGCTGATAGATGTTAACAGCGAATATCGTTGAACATGAATTAATCGTTGAATTAAAAGTAGAAATAATCGCGCCAAATAATACGGCACCAAAAAAGCCAACGAACACATCAGGTAAAAGACGGTTAACCAATGTTGGATAAGCCTCATCACCTTTTATTCCTTCGTGCCCATAAAGATGAAAGGCGATAATACCCGGTACAATCAGGATCAGTATGCTGACTACTTTCACAACACCTGCCAGGAGTACCCCTTTTTGGCCTTCTGCAACACTTTTGGCTCCCAACGCGCGCTGAATAATGACCTGATTGGTACACGCCCAATAGATATTGATAAGAATCATCCCGGTAAAAACAGCACCAAAGGGAACATTTACATTAGGAGAACTGACAGCATTAAGCATTTGCGGTTCCTTGGTTACCAACGTATGCAATGCCTGAGAAATGCTGCCTTCACCCAAGGTCTGCAGCCCAAGGTACAGAATAAAGATGCTTCCTATAAAGAAGATGATGCCGTTGACTGTATCTGATACAACGACCGCTTTTAACCCACCGAAAATCGCATAAATACTCCCGACGACGGTGATAAAAACAATAGAGAGTATTAAAGAACCACCATCTGATAATCCAAATAAATCAGAGACATTGAATATTTTACTTAAACCGAGAGCCCCTGCATAAACAACACTGGGGAGTGCCACTGCAGCCATATTCACCAATATACACCATGCAATGACGTTCCGGGCAGTTGAGCCAAACCGTGATTCGATATAATCCGGAATGGTTGTAATCCCTTTACGAAGGAAGAATGGCAGGAACACGCAGGCCATGGTAACAAATGCCAGTGCAGCCGTGACCGCCCACCCCATATTGGAAAGGCCAACACGAAAACCTTGCCCATTCAGGCCAATGAGTTGTTCTGCAGACCAATTTGTCAACAAAATGGAAAAGCCGATTGAAATTCCTGTTAGGCTTCGTCCTCCGAGAAAGAAACCATCGCGCGAACTTAAGTCTTCTTTTTTTGCCGCAATATATGAAACTATCGCAACAAGCACAGTAAGACCGATAAAGCTAATTAGGGTCCATGAATCCATGTTCTTTACATCCTTGTCTATTTTTCAAAGGCAGTAGCCGGACCAAATTCTGCCATTCCTACCATTATATATGGATTCAGGCATTGGTCATTTACATCAAGGGCAAACTGCCACAGTTTTTTATATAGAGATTTACGGACATACTTCAAACTCTCATCATTTATCAGATTGCTTAATTCTTCAGGGTCATTTTTGAGGTCATAAAGCTCATCGAAATCGTAAGAGTTATAAACCAATTTCCAGTAGTGATTAAAAACAGACCGTTGTATACCGTATATCTCATTTCCATTTGTTTGAGTAAATATAAACTCATGATTGGTTTGATTATTTTCAGAGTGAAAATATTTAGACAGGCTTTTACCAACCGTATTTTCATTAAATTTCGCGCCTGCAAAATCTAAAAATGTTTCCGAGAAATCAGCCAAAGAGACTAAATCATCTACAGTCCTACCCGGATTTTCTATACCTTTTCCCCAATAAAAAACAGCAGGGATATGATAGGCAGAGCGAAAAGCTGGTAATCCTTTACACCATAATCCGTGCTCTCCATTGTAATCACCGTGATCGCTGGTAAAGAGTATGATGGTGTTGTCAAAGTCTTCATGCTCTTCAAGCTCGTTAATAACCTTTCCAAATAAATAGTCTTCGTATGTACAAAAAGCCATATAGTGCTTAATGGCTTCTTTTTTTTCTTGCAGTGTAAGCTGGTCAAATATTCCTTTTATACGGCGGTTGTATGCAGGTTTGTCCTCCATCGAATCAACGTGGATATCAGACAACTCCACCTCATAGTCGGCATACATATCTAAAAATCGTTGCGGTACAAAATAAGGGTCATGCGGTCCCAACGTTCCAATAAACATCATCCATGGTTGAGTTGGGGTACGCCGTAATGTGCGGAGTTTAGCGATTGCTGACTCGACAATATCTGCATCCTGGAATGGATTCTCGTGAATACCATAATGTATATAGTCAGGATAGCCAGGACGGAGGATTTCTCCCCTTTTCCTTAATTTTGTGTCGTCGTCTTTAAGACCTGCATACATTTGCCAGCCAGGTGCCATATTATGGCTGGTCGGGTCGTTTTTACTTTCTTTGTTACAGGTTACATGCAACTCCTCAAAGCCATAATCCTCTGGACCCGACTCATAACAAACATGCCATTTACCGGCATAAAACAGGTCATACTTTTCTTGCTCGAGAAATTGACTGAATAAATCTATTCCGTCATTTAATCCTTTTGATAATCTGTTTTGCACACAAACGTTATTCCATACGCCATGTTGCGTCGGGTATAGCCCGGTGAAAAAGGTAGCTCTTGATGGGCAGCAATGCGGTGAAGGACAGAATGCATTATTAAATGTAAGACCAGATGAGGCCAGACGACGAATATTTGGTAAAATAATATCTTTATTACTGATGGTATCGCCGCGTTGCTGATCGGTCATAAATACCAAAATATTGGGTTTTGTTTTCATAGCAAGTCCAATGTTTTCTTTTAGAATAAGACCGCAACAAGATTAGTTTTTTTGACATTGATCACATCATAGACTCGCACAATGCATCACGTTTTAATTCCTTGAGCGTGGATAGGTGAAACATAAACAACGTCATTTTGCGTTATTACTTTTTTTTATTGGTAATTAGACATAGTAAAATTTGTATTGGTCTTTATACATAAGTATTCATATAAATAGCGAATAACCATTAAGGGATATATCATTGCTTATCGAAAATATGGTTGGAATAAATTTAGGTAAACAGGCAATAATACTTATGTTTTTTCGCTGGTATTCGTCTTTCCTCCACGCTCCAAGCAGTGATTTTCCCAGCTGCAGCATGTCAGAAATCAACAAAGTCGAAGAGGCTATGAAATTTGTTGTCCCACCAGTGCCCCATTGCAATTTGAAAAAATGATTTTTCCTCCATGTAACAGATGGTTATGGGTATGTGACAATTCATACCGTATGAATTTTCGGTATATTTTCCCATTGACGACCGTCACATTAAGCCTGCTTTTCCTCCCCTAAAATCGCCCCCAGTTATTAAACCCAATTTGCTATTCAACTTATCCAGGAATACCTATGGAACAGACAACTACCCTGCAGCGGGAGCGCAGTGAAGGTGTGGTGATAGCCATCAGCCTGATTGTTGCCACCATCGTTATCTTTATCGCCCAGTACCTGATCGGGAAGCAGGAAATCCGCCTCGGTTCTGCCGTTATCCCAATTTTGCCTATGCTGTTTGCTGTAATTATCGGTATGACAGTGTCCACACATACCGTCCGAAACAAAATTAAAGCCTGGGGTCAGATCTTCACCGAGAAGGAAGAAGGTTTCTGTTCAAAGATGGTGGGTTTCAGCCTGTTAATCCTCGGTACGCAATATGCGGGCATGATTGTTCCAAACCTGGAAATGATTCTGAGTGCTGGTATCCCGCTGTTCCTGCAGGAAATCGGGAACTTGCTACCGGTGTTTGTAGCCATTCCCTTGGCAGTGAAATTCGGCCTTGGCCGCCGCGCTATCGGTGCATGTTCTTCTATCAGCCGCGAACCATCAGTCGCTGTAATTCAGGGCAAGTTCGGTACCGGCTCGCAAGAATATATCGGTGTTCTGGCTATTTACCTGTGTGGTTCTGTTATCGGTACCCTGTGGTTCAGTTTGCTTGGCTCGCTTGCCCCACTCACTGGTCTGCACCCGCTGGCACTGGCCGCTGGTTCTGGTGTAGGCAGCGGCTCTATGCTGAGCGCCGCATCCGGTGCCCTGATTAACGGTCTGGATGAAACACTGGCACAACAGGTGCTAAGTATTGCTGCAGCATCAAACCTGTTGTCTTCCGTACTGGGTGCATTGTCCCTGACCTTCCTGGGCCTTCCTCTTTCAGAAAAAATCTACAAGCTTTGCAATAAGGAAAAATAATCATGAAAGCCATTTTCCTTGATATGAAGTTCGTCTTTATTGCTATTGCACTGGCGATCTTCACTCAGACCCTGACCACAGGCACTCCAATTTTCGCAATGGGCGACAGCTTTGTGGCAATGACACTGGTGGTATTCCTGTCGCTGGTTGCCAAACATTTCATTCCGTCATCACTGCCGGCCTTCGCGTACGCAACCATCATTGGTATCGTACTTTGCTTGCCTGAAACGCCTTTCCGCGAGTGGTTTATCGGTTCGGTTGGCAAGGTGTCATTCCTCTCTTGCTGTGTACCGCTCCTGGCTTTTGCAGGCCTGTCAGTAGGTGGCAAGATGGACGAGCTTAAGCAGATGTCCTGGAAAGTTATCGTGATTTTCCTGGTAGTTTCCACTGCCTGTTTCTTCGGTGCCTCACTGGTTGCCCAGGTAGGCTTTAGCATGCAAGGACTGATCTAATGACAACTTACGCCCTTATGCCAGAACTGGCTTCCCTGAAAGCATACGCGGAAACAACACGACATGACCTGCACCGTATTCCGGAGCCGTCAGGTAAGGAATTTAAAACGTCAGCTTACTGTCGCGAACAAATGGAAGGTTTCGGGTACACCCTCCGTACCTTTGAAGGCTACACCGGCTTTACAGCTGACCTGATTGTTGATCCCGCTTTCAAGTTGTTGGCAATCCGTGCAGATATGGACGGCCTGGAAATGCCGGACATGACTGAAAACGCCTGTACCTCCATTCACGATGGCATGGCACACAACTGCGGACACGACAGCCATATGGCAATTGCCCTCACCACGGCGAACTTCCTGTCAAAGCACAAGGATTCGATGAAGTACAACGTTCGCTTCATCTTCCAGATGGCAGAGGAAGACATGCGAGTACCGGGTGCAAATAAAATGGTGGAAATGGCCTGCATGGAAGGGGTAGATGAAGTCTATGCCCTGCATAACGATGCCTCCATGGATACCGGTACAATTAAGCTCAACAGCGGCATTATGTCATCATGGGGTTCAGCGTGGACATTGGATGTACACGGTGTATCAGCACACGGTTCTACACCACACAAAGGACTGGATGCTATCCGTGAAGCCGCCCGTATCATCGAAGATATGGACTACATCGTTGCGAAGCAAACCAGTCCGTTCAGCCCTGCTGTATTTGGCTGTGGCATGATCAACGGCGGTACAATTCCAAACGCGGTGGCTGATTATGTCCAGGCTCGAGGCACTATTCGTGCGATGGATGCAGAAACCGACCAGATTCTTAAAAACAGCTTCGCCGGTATCGTTGCCCAAAGCGAAATCCGTGGTTTCAAAACCACTATGGACTGCGTCGGTTACCCTGCGGTTGAAAACCACCCGGCAGCAACGGCTCGTGTTGCCGCGGCAGCAAAGGCTTTCTTGGCAGAAGAAAACGTCAACACCCAAGGTGCTCCAATGACCGGCAGTGAAGACTTCAGTTACATGGTTAATGCATCAAAAGACAAGATGGGCGCCATGTTTTTCCTCGGCAGCGGCAGTGACGAAAAAGGTATTCGTAACTACCTGCATGCCAACCCTTACTACCTGGACGACGACTGCGTACTGGTAGGCGCCCAGATCTTTATTAATCTGGTCACCCGCTAAGATACGCTCCCAACCGGCACGGCTGTCATTCAGAATACGTGTCCCCCTAAAACGCCCCCAGAACAAATAAATAAACCGGGGGCGTTTTCTTTTATCTCATCTTAAACAACTCATTGCGAAACGCTTGCGGGGGGTTTGGCAGCAACGCGGTTTCAGATCTTAGCGCCTTTGCAAAACCTTCAGGGCCGCAAAAACTAATCTCGTAATCATGATCCACTACGGCTTGGGAAATGTTGTCACTCGACAGTCGTTGTTGCAGTCCGTCATCTACAACAACCAGTTCAACATGATCCAGTTCGCGGGATAACCGTGTAACTATGCCCAAAAAATATGCCTGAGCGCGGCTTGGTACACAGTAATAAAGTGTAATTTGGCGATTTTTCACACTGTTCAACATCTTTTCAGCGTATAGCCAGGCGATGAATGGGACGATTCCTATTCCCGCTCCTACCCAAATCTGGTGAAAACAATCACTAGGTGTGAAATGTCCGTATCCACCTTCAACCGTTACCCGCTGACCGGCTTTCATTGATTTCACTAATTTTGATGTGTAATCGCCAAGCGCTTTGACACCAAACTGAATTCGGTGCTGCTGTGAATCATAATGCAACACAGAGAAAGGATGGGGCGACTCACCATCATGGAAGTTAACGAATGCAAACTGACCCGGCTTCACGTCAAGATTACCTTTCAGGTCAATTTCAAAATGCAGTGCTTCTGGTTTGTCCGTCTTACCGGCTAACGGCATCACCCAGGAAATACTTCCTGCCATTTTCTTTGAACGACCTATCCGGCCTGTCAATGAAATTAATGCAGCTATCAGGCCTATGGCACTCATAACGTAAACCGCCATATTGTAGGGTATCGCCATCACCCCGGAGTCGACCAAAATGACAGAATGTAAAACAGCGCCAATAAACAGAATGCTGCCCGCTTTATGAACAGCCCTGAAACGACCGTAGCTTATTCGCTCTAACAAGCTGACGACAGCAAATACCAGGAAACCATAAAAGACCCATTCCCCAACACCCTCCGCAAAGCCTCGCCAGTTAAAACCCTCTATCAGACGGGAACCTCGATTGGGGCGGGATACGACGCCGGCCATTACCAGCCACTTGGCACCTTCGACCGAGAGCCAGTGCAGGACAAGAGCAACTGTGGCCCCTATCCCAAGATGCTTGTGGTAGCGATACATCCTGTCCAGGCCTTTTATACGAGCCTCAAGCCAGCGGGAACGGACAGCCAGAGCCATCGCCGCAGCCATATAGCCAAAACCAATAATGCCGGTCAGCATTATCAGTTGGTGACGAAAATAGAAGAAATCCGATTGATCAGGAAAAGCAGCAACAGCCATTACCGCCCAAAGCACAGTGAGGAAAAGCGTATACCGAAACATTGTTAGCCTCGTAAGATGATGTTCACGAAGCAAGGTTACGCACCTGGATGCATTAAACGATAACAGCTTTACTCAGCTTTATTCGTGTTTACAAAAGATTACGGTGCATGAAGTTTCCATACATATAGCTCAATAAAGCGTTACATAAAGCGGAAAAACGAAATCAGTACTGTTTTCCTTTGATTGTCAGCAACCGTCGTAGTCATCCGGGTAGACAGTTTCAGAAAATATTAGCTTGTATAAAGGCAGCCAATATTCGGGATACAGGACTGCGGGAAACACATTTTTAAATTGAACTGTACTGGATAGTTCTTCTACATCAGCAGCAACAAGGTTGGAAATATCCCACTGACCGCTCAATGAGTCATGATGCCTGTACTTTCGTTTTAATTTGACCCTAAGCTGTTTGTGAGCATTGAGGTAGAAATCCCCAAAATCCATAGTAAGTGGACCATAGATAATTGCCTCCCCTCCATTTATGAGCTCTTGCCTATTTCGAAAAGCATCTACAAGAGCAGTAAATGAAACCTCCCCAACCAAATCTTCACGGGCAGCGAGAACACGTATTACATAATTCTCCACGAGGTATTTTTTTGACTTTAGCTCCGCTTGTTTCAGAGACATGTCGCCATATTTAACCGGATAGAAAAATTCACGACTGATGATCTCAAGTTCACAGACGGTAACCAGTTGACCTGCGATAACTCCTGCAACTCGCTTGTCAATAGCAAGAATGGTGGAAGAAACAAAAAAAACGAGAATAAGCAATACTCCACTTATTCCCGCAGCTATTAAGGACCTGAGCATAAATGACAACGCGTTATAGCCTAAAGTTTTTGAACATCAATAGCTGAAACTACCGCATAGTTTTTAGTATTGCTAAAGTCCAGGGTCAGCTCTCCATCATAAACATCAACAGTAAAGGAGCGTTTATAAGCGTTGAATTTCCCTGCTTCAGCGTAAATATCCAAGTCGGTAATTTTAAGTTGGTTTTCCGCAGTTACATCAAAAACCCGCTGACCAGCTGAATTAAAGTAAGGTTCAATCATATAAATAATGACCTTATAGGTGCCGCTGGCTTTTACCGGAAACTTGTAACTGCTCATACCGTAACGATAGGTTCGGTAAAGATCATCGTTAATGGTATTAGCAATGGCATTCGGTTTGGAGCCAACATTCCCACCTGAGAAATACTTGTCGGCAATGAATGTTCTCGTATCTTCAATTGATACATAACTTGAATCAGAACCCGCATTGACTTGGTTCAATGAGTGTGTCGAACCACTGCCCGCATGTTCAAATGCACCAATTGATGGGTTCCCGACAAACGGAAGGGGTGTGGAATCAAAATCATTGTCTCCGTTATCGTCGATTCGCAACCCTGCAGAAATGTAAGGGGAATCAGAGCGCAATTTATAGCCGTCAACGGTATCCATTCCCTGCCCCGCAGAACCGGGACTCACGAGTAAAGGGTCCGCGGTTTTTTTCAAGGTATCAACTGGCTCGTCTGCAGGTCGATTTCCGAAGTATACATTATTCGAAAAAACGAAGTTTCCATCTGCTTGCGTACGGGATCCCCGGAAAAAATCAGAACTCCCGGTCATGTAGAAAATATTGTTTTTGATCTCTCCACTACCGTTCGCAGCTTCAAACATAGGATAAGGCGAATAAATAGTGTTGTTGTAAATTTTGGCATTTGAGCCCTGCGCATGAATAACGCCTGAACCAAAACCATCATTCTGGCTGATGTTATACCTCAATGTCACTCCCGGCGTACCCGGCATAATAAGCATCAGCCCATTGTTATCATGCGAGTAGTTATATTGAACGGTCGCATCCCGGTCACTCAAGTCTGAATCAAATGCCTGCCCATCGGTTGGATTGGTACTGCCATATACTTCATTAAACTGCGTAACAGCCCCCACTGTGCTTCGGGTCCAGATTGCCGCTACTGCATGTCCGTGCTGATCTGTGGCGACATCGGCGGATAGGTTCCGCTCAATGATACCATCCTTGGTAGAACGCAATATGATCCCGTCATGAACCAGATCATGGAGGTAGTTGTTATCAATAGAAACGTTGGTAAAATACACACTTGAATCAGTAAAGCTGTCACCTAATGTTTGAATGCCACCCCATACGGCATCATAAATTTCATTATTGGTAATTTTTACGTTGTTATATTTAGTGGGTTCTACTCCGGCAGAAATACAGAGTGCAAGTGTATTTTCTCCAGAAGAAAGAGAACCTTTAACAACATTGGACAGATCAATACTGTATCGTTGGCTTTGGTTTCCTCGCACAATAAACCAGTTTTCTGACGCTTCACATGCGGGTTTATTATTCCATGTAATGGTATCTTCATTGAATGTCGACGACTTTGAAACCATTAAGAAAAGATTTGAATTATCCTGAACATTCGCACCGGTCAATTCAAGTTCAGCACTGAACGCTTCATTGTTGTTTGGTGCAGAGATACTCCCTAAGTCAAACTCAACAAAAGAAAGTCGGTTGTACCCGCTGGCATCTCTTTTAACGATAAGGTCGCTGCTGCTACCGTAATTGGTATTTGCTTTCGAACCATCTCTGACGAAGGCGTCTTTTCCCACATTAACGGTATAATTATTCGTGCCTTTAGCGACATTTAACGTTGCATATTGAGAACCTGACTCAAGGGAATTAAATTTAATAGCCCGGTCACCTTTATGAGTTTCAACAATAATACCGCCAGACAACTTACCGCAACCTACGTTATCGCAGCCTTTGATGTTATGGATTTTAAGGTTTTGAATTCTGATATTGTTCAGCGTTCCTGCCCCAAATCCGTGGACCCAAACGCCTTTCCTGTCTGCAAACTCCGCGGCACCATTTGTGATTTCTAGGTTTTCGATTCGCCAATTATCCTCATTGAAAAGATCAACGGTAGCGGGGACTCCTTTGCCTTCAATCAGTGGAATGGGAAGGTGGCCTGCCCCGTAGGCTCCAAGAACATTGGAGCTTCCAGAAGCGCCGGAGCCGGATAGTTTAATCGCCCCCTCACATCGGGTACCTCTTTTCAGGAGGATTTGTGAGCCTGGAGAAAATTCACCGAAGTTGTTTATTGATTCAACACTATTCCATGGAGATGTTTGCGTACCACCGCCGTTTGTCGCAGCGTCACAATCTACATAGTAATTTCCAGCATGTACTTTCCCTGTAAACAGTGCGATACCTGATACAACTGCGATACAGGGTACTAAGTTACGAGTTTTCATAACTTATCCTCCTAAATTATGTAACGGTCGGGAATTCGGTTTAAAAAAAGTAATTCAGTTCTGCTCCATCAGAAAAATGAATCTAACCAGATAAGTGGAAATGTTATTTTTTCCCTCCCAATTTTAATTTGTGGATTTCTTTTTATATCAAAGATAAACTCTGCCTTATCATTACCATAAAAATTCCTTAATTTACTCGGGCAAGAGATGCATGCTGTTGAAAATATACTCACACCAGGTTCAAGTTCTCTGCGAACAGAAGGAATTACGGACCTGGAAAAGGATAAATTGCTGTTCGTATCCGAAACAACATTCAGTGCTTCACTGCCTGGATTACTGACATTGTGGTGATAGGTATCAATCGGAATATCATAAATAATGGAATGCCTTCCTTTACCCAGATATTCAGAAATATGTCTGCTTTTTTCCGTACGAATATCCCGGTATTCCGTATTACCATCAACCGGGCATGCGTATCCTCCCTCAACGGTAACCACTTTTTTCGAATTTCTGACAAGGTGTATTCTGATTTGGGTATTTAAATGCCAAATCAATATTGTCCTTACCAAGGTAGTTTCATCATATTCACTGTCAGAGAAAAGCATGTTATGGCATATTTCATGCCTAATGGAATTCCTCCGCATCTTCCAATACATCCCATCGGTACTAATCAGCAGGGAGTTGTCGCCCCCCATACTGGTCAATTTTCTCGCCTCCGTAGGTACAGAAAACGCAGTGTGGCTGGAGTAAGCAAACTTGGCGTATTTGTATTCGCTGTGTCTCGGGTCGAAGTCACATACCTGACCAGCGCTGAGTAAAGAAACCTCACCTGACAGGGTATCCCGGCATACCACGCACTTGGGTTCCCTCTGCTCTGAAATTGCGGGAAGGTGTGATGGATAGCTTTCCTCATCACTCTCCCAGAATGCCGAATTTTCAGGCAACGACAGCACCATAAACGCTTTCAACGCCCAATAAGGGCTTCCGGGAGCATTGTAATTTTCAGAAAAACTTAAATTGGGATAACAGTACCCAACCGTCAGCATTCCCTCTTTAGAGAAAATCGGTTGTTTGAACCAGCTTCGCAGGTGGCGCAACAACAGCCCCTTGGTAACACCCGGGGTCAACCATGCACACTCCGGCTCTCTGTCCAACCCACTGACGGCACATAAACCCCAAAACGCCCCAATTGCAAATCTGTACGTCATACTCCGTCCGAACGGTACGGCATTCCCGTCTGGTGAAAACCAATGGACAAATTGATTAGCAAATTGCGCTGCGCGGTGTTTGTATCGCTTGGCACGTTCTGGGTCTTCTTGCCCCATCAGCCAACTGTAAAGCAGCCCATAGCAGTGAAACGCAAAAGCATTGTAGTGATCCACCTGTTCCACATCACCATCGGTATACCAGCCATTGGACAGATAGAACCGTTCAACCGTCTCCAGATCCTTATCGATATTTTGTTGCGAAAAACGCAGGTTTTGTTTTTCTAGGCCAATATTGATTATCACCCTGAAAAACAGCCAGTTAGTCGGCTTTACATCGTTGTCGTTAACCTGATAAAGCCAGTTGGCAAAACGCGACTGCTCTTGTTCGGTGAGATGGCTGAAAATCAGCTCAGGACACATTGCCAATGACAGCCCCATCACAGTCATTTCAACGATTTTTTGATCGTCTTTGGTAACATCCCCCCAATAGTTCATACTGTCCGGGTTACTGCCTTCTGCGACTCCCTGCTGCACTGACCGAATATAGCTGGAAATATTTCTGTTACCCCGGCCTGAGTGCATGCAGTAAGGAACAATCCCCCACAGAGGACGGCTCAGCCCTTCCAGGCCAGCAGCATTTTCTGTGTAGTGATGTCCTCCACTCCCAACATTAAGCTGGGTTTTCCCTTTGACAAAACAGTCTGTCAGGGGAGCGATCAGAGTTTCCAATGCAGCCGCAAGGTCGTCCCTGCTTTTTAAAGGATTAAGGCTTAATTCTTCGCTAACCATGGCGTCTCATTCCTTTTAGCAACAGCCAGATCAAAGTCCGAACAGATTGGGTAAGAACAGGCTTAATGCCGGGATATAAGTAACAAGTAACAACCCAATGACCTGCATAAAGAACACTGGCATAAGCGGTCTGAACGTATTCGTTATTTTCTCCCCGGTGATCCCACATGAAACGAACAGAACCGCACCTACCGGCGGTGTCACGACACCAAGGCAAAGGTTGTAAACCATCAGAGCGCCAAAATGGACAGGATCCACCCCAAGACTCACTGCCACCGGGTAGAAAATCGGGGTAAATATCAGCATTGCCGGGGTCAGATCCATAAAGGTTCCCACTACCAGCAAAGTAATGTTGATAAGAAGCAAGACGACATACTTGTTGTCACTGATTGACACCAGAGTTTCACCAATCAGCGTGGGAATATCAGCAAATGTCATGCTCCAGCTCATTAGCCCGGAGCAGGCAATCAAGAACAATACAATCGACGATGTCAGCGCTGATTTTCGCAAAACCTCAACGAAAGATGACACAGTCATCGAGCGATAGCACAAGGCAAGTATGAAGCTGTAAAGAACAGCAATACCGGAACCTTCTGTAGCCGTAAATACTCCCCCTACAATGCCTCCGATAACAATCATGACAAGAGCAAGGCTCGGCAACGCCCTGAGAAAAACCTGTACGATTTCAGAAAAATCACGTTGGGTGTTATCTACCGGGTACTTATGTTTCCTTGCATAGGCATAACAGGTGATCATCACTGCCAGACCCATAATGATGCCGGGGATGTAACCGGCAAGGAAGAGAGCGGCAATTGATGCACCACCACCGGTTATCAGTGAGAACACAATGAACACGCCGGTGGGTGGAATAAGCATACCAGTGGGCGCGGAAGCAGCGTTTACAACCGTAGTCATCGCATTGTCGTAACCTTTTTCCTTTGCCATTGGTGCGACAATGCCTCCTATTGCAGTTGCCGCAGCAAGGGACGAACCTGACAAAGAACCAAACATCATGTTAGCGATAATATTGGATTGCCAGAGGTTCCCGGGAATTGACCTTCCTAGCAGCATGGCTAAATCAAGCAGCCTTTGGGCTATCCCCCCTTGGTTCATAATGTTCCCGGCAAGGACAAAAAACGGCAGAGCCAAAAACCCGAAACTGTCCAAGCCACTGAAGAGCTTTTCGCTGGATGTAACAATTAAGTTGGTAAAATCTATTTGTATTCCGAGAGTCAAAATACCTGAAATAGCCAAACCAATCGCGATAGGTGTCCCGATAAATAAGAAAGTGAAGAAGGAGACAAACAGAACAACGGTCGAAACAAGTTCGAGGTTGTCGTCTACCAGGCTGTTAAAATAATCATTTGTGAAAATAAACATCACTGACAAAACAACCAGCGAAACCACGACGAATGCAAAGAGAACATCTGATAGTGTTGAATAGTTATCTTTGAACTGTTTTATCGCATGACGTACTTGAAAAAGAATAACAAAAATACCGAGAAAAATAATGACAGTCTGCAAAACACCAATTGGCACATGCAACATGGGTGTAATCTGACCAATATTTCTCACAGAGGCGATATATCCCCCAAAGGTCAATGCGCACCCGAAAATAATAGTAATCAACGCATTAATGATATTCAGTCTGTTTTTAGTTCTGTCACTAACCGCGTCTAGTAATATAGGTAAGTTGAGATGCATTCCTTTGCTAACACACACGCCAGCCCCCAGCATCCCTAACCAAATCAGAGAAAAGCGCAGAAGTTCTTCAGATAAACTACTCGGATTTGAAAAGAAATATCTCGTTATAACACTATAAGTAATAAGGATACTCATAAAACCGAGTAAAAATATTACCAAAGATGTAACGAGCTTTTCCAAATATCCAGAAACGGACTCAAATGTATTATCTGGTTTATTCGCTTCGATATTTTGAACTTCTGCACTTTTCATTATTACAACTCAGATTTAATATGGTGCTGATTGTTGACTATAGTGTGACTATTCAACTCACACTATATCCCTGTCACTTGCTTTATAACGCTCTGTCTTGCAGTTCAAAGATTGATTCAAGAACAATTTTGTGATCTTTGTTTTGACGTGCTTTTTCATAAAGTGGTTTCACTGCATTAATAAAAGGTGTTTTATCAATGTCAGTTAAAACAGCACCCATCTTCTCTACCGCAAGTTGTTCAGATTCAGCATGAACGCGGTCTACTTTATCCAAAGACAGAACACTCGCTTTGCTCATTTCAGATCGAATTATGTCTGCATCTTTCGGATCAATTCGTTCCATTAACTTCGTGTTTGCAACGATAAAATCAGTCAACCGCGTCTGCTCAGTCCTGACACCATACTTGGCAACTTCACCAAATTTGATTTCCCATAATCCGGCAAGGCTACCCTCTGCTCCCTCAACCATGCCCTGCTGCATAGCGGTGTACACTTCTGTAAAGGGAACAGGAACCGGGACAGCGCCAAACAGTTTCAACATTTCAATGTAGATATCTGTTGCTGCGGTACGCAGCTTCATCCCTTTAAGATCTTCAATGGAATTAATCGGTTTGGTTGTGTAGATACTACGAAAACCATTACTGAGGTAACCCAGGATTTCAATGTTGTAGTTTTTGGTGCGAGGTAGAAACTCTTTCTGTATGTAATCACTGTTTAGTACATGACCATATTCGTCCAGCGAGCGGAACATATACGGTAGATTGATGACGCCAAATGCTGAGTCCACACCTTCCAATGCTGCACTACTCAGAAGACCAAATCCGATAACGCCACTCTGGATCTGTTGCATATATTCACCTTGTCCGCCGAGCGCACCACCCCAATATATCTTGATGGATACACGCCCGTCAGTTTTGGCTTTTACATTGTCCGCAAAATCTTGCAATAATTCCCCGGCTGGGCTGTCAGCCGGTGTATTGGTTGCAAGTTTATAATTTTTCGCATTCACTGAGAATGTCAATAAAACAGACATCATCAGCACTATTGCTTTCATAGAAATACGCATTTCATCTCCTTTGAAATCTTATATTAATACATTAATCACCAAAAGAACTCGGTATACCCGTTAATCCTCATTAATGATTCAAGATAGTAGTAGTCTCCATATGGCAACATGTTGTCTACTAAATCAGCATTGACGAATGACGCACCTTGATTTAATAAGCCCTGCGCGTCTGAATTACCCGTTAAATCACACTCTTGAATTAATCCATCAAGAATTTTTCGCGCCCAGTTTGTATATTTATCCCTTTCATCTAATTGACTGCAAAACTCTGCAATTGAAAGCAGTCCCGCAGCAGTTATCGCACCAGCAGAACTATCACGGTAAGGAGTCTGTCCATCCAACAGGCTGTAGTCCCATTTAGGCACACCGTCTGAAGGTATTCTTTTCATCGCATACTCGGCAAGATTCTTTGCTAAAGCCAAATAGCGACCGTCGCCTGTATTTTTATATATTTGCGCAAAACCATGAATTGCCCATGCTTGTCCCCGAGACCAGCATGAATCATCATGTGCGCCTTGGAATGTTCCTCCTCGAATCGGCTTTTGAGTTAAAGGGTCGAAATCAAATACATGAAATGTACTGTAATCTTCCCTTACTATATGAGTCATCATGGTTTCGGCATGGGCAACAGCTGCATTACGGTATACCGGGTTTGATGTTTTATCTGAGGCCCAAAACAGCAGTGAGAGATTCTGCAAAGAATCAATAATGGTTTTACCCTGTGTTTTATCCAATCCCAATTCATGCGTTTCATTCCAGGCTACAATGTACTTCCCTATTCGCCTGAATCTCGCCAGCAACAAATCTGCGGCTGTAAGTGCCTGTTGCTTAGACTCTTTATCCCCTGTTAATTCATAAGCGGCTACAGCGCTTAGACTGAATTGAAAGCCTAAGTCATGGTCAGTCCAATCCGGGTTGTTTAATAACGTCTTAAAGTATTTTTTTCTAAGAAGTGCACTGTTTTTAAATTCTGACTTCGCGGTCACCATGTATGACAGCCATAACTGTCCGCACCAAAACCCAGAAACCCAGTCAGCTGGTCCACAAAACTGATAAGAATAATCGCTGTTGCCGATTTTCGGATTTCTGTTCCCAATTCGGCTAATGTTTCTTTCTATTGAAAAAAGAACGCTTTCCAGCTGACTTTGATAAATATTATTTTTCTTTATTATCTTCAGCGAACTCAATTCCTGCTCAATCGCTTCAACATCTACATGCATACATTTTCCCAGAAAATACCAAATTCACATTCAATTAACATTGCGGATATATTAGTCAGCTTCATCGAAGCTCTCCGGGATCCAGATCACAACAAAAGAAATATTTCATGCTCATGAAATTTTTCAGAATTAAATATATGGAATTACGCGCCTATTGGATAATTAGTATCTCAGCTCTCCAGCTTTACTTAACTTATTAAATTTCAGGCAATTAATTCAATTACTCAAGCTAAAACTCAACACATTTACCTAAGTTTGTTCATTTCACATTCGTGAAAAATTTTTGGGAATATCGATTTCCCAACACTATTTCTAAGAAAAATTTCAAACATGGGAAAATTTTTGTACACTCTTTTCTATATATGTTTGATTTGAAAATACATCGTCTCTGAATCATCTGGCGACAAGGGATTATGAGTTCACAGCAAGAACACGCTGTTAACGGAAAGGAGTATCTTTTTGAAACAAAACAAAAAAAAAGCGACGCTCACAGATATTGAAACCCTTACCGGAGTGTCAAAGAGCACCATCTCCCGCGTCCTTAATAACAGCGAGAACGTGAATCCGGACGTGAGGGATAAGGTTCTGGAGGCGGTATCAAAGACCGGCTACAAGAAAAAAAAACAGCAACTGAAAATTGACATGAAAGTAAGCAAGCTAACCTTGCTTATTGGCGATTATCTTGGTGTTTCAACCGGTTTTTACACCAAGCTGGTAACGGAACTGCGTGCCGTTGCCAACCGATTGAACCTAGAAATTGACCTTATCGTTTTAAAAGACAATGACGTTGATTTTCTGAAAAAACAGCTTGATGAGAAAGAAGCCGTTCTGCTGCTTGGGCTTGATAATCCACATATCCTAGACACACTTATCGCTGCAAAAATCCCGTCTGCAATCATCAACGGCTCAGATATGGAGATGCATATTTCCAGTATCTCTCCCGATTATGAGTTTGGCGGATATCTGGCTGCCAATACTCTGATAAATAACGGTCATAAAAGGATTAAGTTTATCGGCTCCAACTACCGCCACTCCTTGTACCAAAGAAAGGCCGGTTTTATCCGAGCATTGGAAATGGCCGGTTATGAATACCGGCCCGAGGACTTTCTTATTTTGGAAGATTACGCCAAATCTGAAATGGGAGACGAGGCCTTCGCAGATACTATTTTGCACGACCATGGCGGAATGGATTTTGGGGCAGCAAAAGTGTTGCCTCATGCCTTGGAAACAGGTGCCTTGGACGGATATACATCGGCTTTTTGTATTTGCGATATGGTAGCCGTTTCTCTTATGGATTGCCTGCGAGACAGGAAAGTTTCGATACCGAGGGAATTCTCCGTCATTGGTTTTGATAACCTGGACATAGCCTCCATGATGACGCCGCCGCTTACGACCATAAGCACTGACTTCAAGACGCTTGCCGAAGCTTCAATCCAATTACTGATGACCATTGTGTCAAAAGAATCAGCTTACTTCAGTCGCCAACTGACCAAAGTGAATATTGAATCCGGCGCGTCTGTCTCAACACCAATTCTATGACATTGGAACAGGGTGATGAAACTAGCTTCACCCTGCATACTACCAATGCGCAATTTCCCCGGCATCAAATACCCGCCCTGACTGTGCCATCCGGCAGTTGATAAAGATGTTTTCCCTTGAAATACCGGATGACCCGGCAATAGCGCTGGCAATGGTTTCAAGCATGTGGTGAATGTCTTTATCGGTATTTGAATCCGGGATTAAAAGGTCGACAATCACAGGAATGCCTTCAGTAGGTTGAAGAGTGGGAGCCTGATCTCCTCTCGCATAAAGGCCTGATTCAAAGTACTCCCAAGTGACATGGATGTGTTTTAAATCTATGTGGGTTTCTTCTGAGAAAAGCCTGGCGATAGAAGTCACGACAGCATCCATTTCCGCAGGGTATGCCAGAGGTAATGATTTGATATGGATAAATGGCATATGCCTCCCTCCATAAACCTGTTTCCTTTAGGCTAGACCAGATTTAAGGAGGCCATAGGCTTATTCAAGGGACTGCGTAGTCCCTGTGACCGGTTTATTGCAATGAAAGCCCACCATCAATGACAAGGGTATGTCCAACTACGTAACTGGCCTCATCAGAGCACAGCCACATGATTGCTTTTGCTATCTCCCTGGGGTCTGCAAACCTTCCTGCTGGCACCACCTTTTCAACCTCTTCACATATATTTGGATTCTGTTCTTTTTTCTTTTCCCAACGTGGCGTCCAGGTAACCCCAGGGGCGACAGCATTCACCCGAATCCCCTTACCAATTACTTCTAGTGCAACTGAGCGGGTAAGGCCTTCCATTGCATGTTTTGCCGCGCTGTACATCGCGGCGTTAGGCGTTGGTCGAAGGCCATTTACTGAACTGACATTAACCACAGCACCACCTCTTTCCATCAGTGCCAAACCTGCTTTTAGGCAGTGTGCATGCCCGAGAAAGTCATCGTAGATTGTCGCCTTCAAAGCATCATAATCAACAGTGCTGAACTCTCCAGCGGAAGCAAGATGGGGCGATGCATTGTTGACTAGAACATCCAATGATTCATTGCGTGCGCGCAATTTGGAAAACATCGATTCAACCTGTTGTGGATTAGATATATCTACGCTGTGATACTCCACTCCAGCTAGGACTTCGTTCTCACTCTTCGCTCTTTCCCAAAGCTCGCCATTTCGGGAGCAAGTGATCACCCGGTATCCCTTTTCTGAAAAAGCCTTTACCACTGCAAGGCCGATACCCTTACTTCCTCCCGTCACTAACGCTGTTTTCATCCCGGCCCCTTTTTGATGTTACCTGATTGTTTTTATAAAAGGTTTTCAAATACCACCTACTGCCATCGGCAGACACCGACAATCTTCACTTTAGCTCCAAGGCGCTTATAAAATCGGATGCCACGTTCATTATTTTCCTGAACTTCCCAACGCATATACTTTCGCCCGGTAGAGAAACAGCGTTCTCTGGCTTCAAGCATCAGTGCCTCCCCGACACCCATGCTCCGGAATTCAGCATTGACGAAGAGATCATCCACATGCAGGTATTCTGTTCCACTCCACGTTGAGAAGCGCCACATATAACTCAGGAAGCCTGCGGTTTTGCCACCCAGCTCTGCCAACAGGACACCAAACTTGGGATGGTCACCAAAAAGGGCTCGCTCTAGTTGTGACACCGTAACGGTGATAATATCACTTTCACCATGGTCTTCTGCTAAAGCATGAATTAGTTGGTGGACGGTAGTTACATCTCGGGGTTGGGCTTCACGGATAGTCAATTTGCTCAAAGTGAATTCCTTTCATATGTGCTGACTTTCTCATTCAACAGTAAAGAGAAGTGGCAAAGAATAAAACACCCGAGGCATGAAACATGTCGAGAAAATCCGACTTTACGACATAAAGAGGAGGATTCACTACATTGCTATAAGGACAGATTGCTTAATCCGGAATCTTTCTTCTACCTTCTGATTTAACAAGTTTTTGTACATTGTCATGGGCCAATCCACTATTTAGTCTACTTTTACGCAGTTTTATCATCAATTTTTCTAGTGAACCGACACCCACCAATACAACAATACTGAATACACACAGCAGTATTGCTTGATGGAGATACTCCAACGCAATAATTAACCCGACTGCAGACATCATCCAAATGACAGCAGCAGAAGTTACGCCACTGATTTGCCCTTTTCTGGACATCATAACCCCAGCGCCCAGAAACCCTATTCCGGTAACAATCTGGCCCATCACCCTAGCTCGATCTAACGAATCTTCTGACAAGGCCAAGCCTGTACGCATAAACAAATAAGTACCGGTAATAATAAGAATTGCCGTTCGGATTCCCGTTGGTTTCCCTCGTAACTGCCGTTCAACACCAAATATCCAGCCGCAAACAGAACAAACCAATATGTCTATCCAACTAAACGGGGAAATATCCAACCACTCCATAAGGACTCCTCTTATTATTATCAGCATTCAAAATATAAATGCCCTTTTATTAATAATAGGAAAGAAATGCTTACTTTTCAGACTGTAAGTAAATACAGTTTGATTTATGTGAGGGAACACATTCCGGGGAAATACGTTAAATGACCCTACATCATCGCCTTGTATTTCATCTGATCCCGGTACATTTCGTGGAATACCCGGTACTTGGCATCAAAGAAGTCAGCTGTATCTGGTTGTGGGTAGATAGTCCGGCCCGGCCGGCTCATTGCTGACATAGCAGCTGGAATGCCTGGGTATGCACCTCCCGCTACCGCCCCCAGCATTGCCGAACCTAACAACACAGCTTCAGGCTCTTGTGGAAGGTGGATAATGCAGCCAGTGGCGTTGGCGTGTTGCTGGAGAAAAACAGGGTTTTTCGTCCCGCCTCCACAGGCAAGGATGGTATCGATGTTGTAGCCAGAATAGTTCATAACATCAATGATATGGCGGGTTCCCAATGCAATAGCCTGAATGGTTGCCAGATATTGCAACGCCAGACTGTCGAGTGAGTGATCCAGCTTCAGGCCAGAAACCATACCAGTCAGGGACGGATTGGCCCGGGGGGAACGGTTCCCGTGGAAATAGGGAAGAATATGGAGTGATTCTGTCAGCTGGGATATTTCTTTATCGCCTGCAAGTGCTGCCAGATGTGAATTGAGAAGCGCGTAAACGGATACTTTTTCCTGTTTTGCTTTTGCCATCAAATCCGGATAGGCCGCATGATTGGCAATCATATGATCCACCAGCGAACCGGTTGCTGACTGCCCACCTTCATTGAGCCAGAAACCCGGTACCATCGCGTGATAGTACGGCCCCCACACGCCGTCGATTTTCCGCGGTTCCGGTGATACCACCATGTGGCAGGATGAGGTACCGCCTATCAGGGCCAGACGGCGATCAAAGTCGAGACTTTCACCCTCTGAAATGCCCAGAACCCCCAGCCCTCCGGCGTGGGCATCAATCATTGACGTTGCCACCGGCGTACCGGGCACCAAGCCCAACTCAGCAGCTGCATTTGCTGTCAGGCCATGCCCGACCGGTTGCCCCATCGGCAGGATCCGGTTTCCGATTTTAATCGCACCGTTATCAAGCAAATCAACAAGGCCGATTGTTTCAAAGTAGTCCTTGTCCCAACCGGTGTCATGCCCTAGATACGTCCATTTACAGACGGTGGAACAGAGCGAACGGCTGTCATCCCCTGTCGCTTTCCAGGTCAGGAAATCCGGGAGGTCAAAGAAGTATCCGGCTCTTTTCCAGGTATGAGGCATTTCACGCTTCAGCCAGCGCAGTTTTGGTGTTTGCATTTCGGGGGAAATCGCATTCCCGACATATTCCAGTACCCGAAGCTGGGTAGCGTTAATCGCTTCAGCATCATGCAGGGCCCGGTGATCCATCCACATAATAATGTTATGGGAAGACTGGCCCGTTGGGCTGACCGTAAGCGGCAGGCCTTTGGTATCCAGAACTACAAGGGAGCAGGTTGCATCAACCCCAATGCCGTTCACGTCATCCGGATTGATGCCCGCCTGTAACACTGCCTTTTTCACAGCGTCGCAGACCGCCTGCCAGATATTGTCAGAAGACTGTTCGACAAAATCTGGCTGCGGCCGATAGATATCGATCGGGCAGGATGCTTCACCAGCTTTCACGCCATTGGCGTCGAACACTCCGGCTCGCGCACTGCCACTGCCCACATCAATCCCGATGTAAAATCCGCCCATTTACCGCTCCCGACAACTGCCAAACCACACTGTTTTTAAAGCAATCGGTACTGCTTTGCCTTATTGCGAAGGAACATCAGACCGTCTGTCATTACCTCTTCCGGGCTCTCCGCTACCGGTCGCCAGACAGAAAGTGCAGACGCAATTTGCGGCGGCAAGTTGATAAAGCTTTCCATCGTCATCCCGCCTTTAAAGCCCACCGCCGCGAGACCGGCAAAAATCTCGTCCCAGTCGCAGGTCCCGGTGCCCGGCACGCCCCGGTCACTCTCAGAAAGGTGGATGTATTTCAGGTGGTCTTTACAATCAAGGATCCCGTTAACCACACCTTTCTCCTCGATATTCATATGGTAAGTATCAAGGTGGATAAAGATATTGTCAGAACCGATTTTCTCCACCAAATCCACCGCAGCCGCTGCAGTATTGAAAAGGTGGTTTTCGTAGCGGTTAATGACTTCGATGCCCAGCTCAATTCCCTGGCTCTTTGCATAATCCGCGACACGCTTCATGGTGATCGCAACGTTATCCAACTCCTTTTGTGTGGGTGGCACACCGGTTCGCTCACCGATTCCGCCATAGGTCACACCTGTCAGTGCCAGCCCGCCGAGGCCAACCGTTTTATCGACCGCCAATCTGAGGAAATCGAAGGCTTTATCCGGTACCTGGGAAGGCAGGCAATGGAGTGGCACCCCCAGAGAGCAGACTGCCTGAAGCTCGGCTTTTTCCAGCAACTCACGGGTATGGGGGGCATCGACCCCCGGCGGATCGAGCATGGTGATTTCCAGAAAATCGATACCGCTGTATTTACTTGCTTCCGATACGGCGCGTTCGGCCCCTTCCCGGGTCCATTCCATCGCCCACATACTTGTGTGTACACCAAACCCTTTCATCTAAACTCTCCTTTTAAATCGTGTCCAACACCAACGGAAAATCATCACAGCGATCAGAAACAGCCCCCACGCCGCGGTGGAAAAATGCTGGTTAACCCCAATCAGGTTCAAACCGGAAGACAGTGCCTGAAGGATGACCAGCGACAACAGCACCGACACCACCCGACCAAACCCGCCAAACGGGTCAACCCCACCAAGGAAACAAGCCAGTACCGTAATCAGAAGGTAAGACTCGCCATGTCCCACTCGCACCGAGTTGAAACGGAGCATCATGACAATCCCGGCAACCGCACACAGCACACCGGACAAGGTATAAACCCATGTCAGCGACCGCCGGGTGTGAATACCGGAGTAACGCACCGCCTCAATGTTTGAGCCCATCAGGTAGGTGATCAGTCCAAGCCTGCTGTGAGCAAGGAAGATGTAGCAGCAAAGAAATGCCGCCAGCATGATAAGCAGCGGGACCGGGATACCAAGCAGGCTGCCATGACCGAGTGGCTGGATATATTCCGGGAAGCCGGAAATGTCCTTTCCCCGTGTCAGGAACTCACCCAACCCGCGAAGGAAAATCATCATCGCCAGCGAGACCAATATCGGGTGGGCATTGGTGTAGGAAAT
Source organism: Parasalinivibrio latis (assembly GCF_036825535.1). Taxonomy (GTDB): domain Bacteria; phylum Pseudomonadota; class Gammaproteobacteria; order Enterobacterales; family Vibrionaceae; genus Parasalinivibrio; species Parasalinivibrio latis. The sequence goes on along the minus strand of NZ_CP098813.1, from coordinate 1,122,182 downwards.
GACCGCGCCCATAATGTATCCGGCCATAGCCCCGATCAAAATCGCCGCCATGCACCCTGCGACAAACACCCATATAGGTGCATCCGGCCCGCCATAGGTGGTCAGCACCCACGCCACTGTCAGCCCGCAAAAATTGGCGGTAAAAGTAATGGCGAGATTCAGCCCGCCGGTAAGGATTGGCAGCAGCATGGCAAGCGTCAGCAACCCAAGCTCCGGCAACTGGAACGCCATGGATTCAAAATTGGCAATCGACAAAAAGCGCGGGGACGCCATGCTGAACCCGGTGAACACTGCCACCAGCAACAGGCTGAGGCCAACGTTTTCAATGCCGACCGTCTTCACCAGCCCCTGCCAGATGCTTCCTTCACGTTTCACTTTTGCCCCTTGCCCGGCGCGCTCAGCAGTGTGGTTACTCATGACCGCCCCCCTGCACCGGCTGACTCCCGGCGCTGCCCTTCAACCATGGAGGTACAGGCACTGTTGACCAGTCGATATTGGAAACGGATATCGCGATCAGAATGACGATACCCACCACCATCTTGAATGCGTAAGGCGACACACCCAGCAGGTTCAACCCGTTTTGTGTTACCGCCACCAGCATCACACCCAGAATGCAGCCCAATACGGTCCCACGGCCGCCACCGAGCCGTGCGCCACCGAGTACCACGGCAGCCAACACATCCAGCTCCCGCCCGTACATCGCATTCGGCACAACCTCCTGGGCATAATTCACCTGCATCAGCCCGGCAATACCGGCCATCATTCCCATCCAGCCAAATGCGATGTACTGCATGGCCCCGATATTGATACCGATCCGTCTCGCCCCCTCCGGGTTATTGCCGAAGGCATAGAGCTGGCGGCCGATGTTGGTATGGCGAACCAGAAACCACGTCGCAAAAACGCATATCGCCATCACCACCACCGGCAGGGTGAGTTCAGCCCAGCTTCCGTTTGGCATTTCGTGTTCAAAGATAATCACCCGGTCTGTCCACCAGTCCGGCAGGTTGTAGATGGACACTCCTCGGGTAAAGAACATCAATAGCCCGAAAAAGGCATTGAAAGTGGCGATGGTCACCACTATCGAGATAATCCTAAAGTGGTGAATTAACGCCGCGTTTATCACCCCAAGGCCAATACCGACAATGGCGGAGAACAGCACACCCAGCGCCCAGTTCCCACCGCCGAGTTGCAACAGGGTGGTGGCAACAAGGTACTGCACAACCGATGCACCGACCGCAAATGAGATATCGATCCCCCCGGCGATCAGCACCACCAACAGGCCGACAGCAAAAATCAGGTTGATAGAACTGGCATTCAACAGGTCAAACAGGTTGGTCAGGGTAAAGAACTGCTCCGTTGCCAGGGACAGTCCGAAACAGGCCACCAGAAGCACACCAGCCAACCAAACCTCCGTGGTTTGGTGGCGGTAAAGTTCACGCCACCAGGTATGCCGGGATAAGGAGGATTCAGACATACACAGCCTCCTCCAGGACATCCAGCGAGCAGGTACGCGGGTCGTATTCCCCAACAATATGCCCGTCTGCCATGTGAAGCACCCGGTCTGCGTTGTAATAGACTTCCTGGATTTCGTCGGAGATCAGCAAAATTGCCAGACCTTTGCCAGCAAGTTCCCGCACGATATCAAAAATACCTGCACGCGCCCCTACATCCACCCCCACTGTCGGGGAGTCCAGAATCAAAAGTGTTGGCTCCGTAGCCAGCCACTTGGCAATGGCAATACGTTGCTGGTTCCCGCCTGACAGCGTAGAAACCGCATCTTCCGGCTGGCCGATTTTGACCATCAGTTCCCGGATCCAATGCCTTACCACGCTGTCTTTTTTCCGGAGGGAAATCAGCCCGGTTTTCGCCAGCAATCGGTCAAGAACCGGTAACGCAATGTTGTCAGCAATGGGCTGTTCCTGAATAAGACCAAGAGATAGCCGGTCTTCCGACAGGTACGCAACACCGGCGGCAATGGCATCCCGGTTTGAACTGAACCTCATCCGGTGGCCGTTCAGGTAAATCTCACCAAAATCCGGGTCAGTCATTCCGAACAGTGCTTTTCCAAGTTCTGTACGGCCTGCACCAATCAACCCGGTAAGGCCAACCACTTCCCCGGCCCGGATTTGCAGGGTGACATCTTTGAAGTCATGGCCCTGGCTCAGTTCACGGGTATGCAGGACAACAGGCAGGTCAGTGGTATCCCGCGCTGCCACACAGGATGTAAATTCCCGCCCGGTCATCAGCTCGGTCAGCCGGGTCTGGGTCATAGAAGCGGTGTCGTAAACCCCGACCATTTTGCCATCCCGCAGCACCGTCACCCGGTTGGAAATCGCCAGCACTTCCACCAGCCGGTGGCTGACAAACACCACTGCCACACCACTGGCAGACAGCTTTCTTACCACATCCAGCAGGTAGTCGGTTTCTGCCTGAGTCAGGGAGGCTGTTGGCTCATCCATAAACACCACCCGGGCATCGGAGACCAACGCACGGGCTATCGCCACAATCTGACGCTTGGCGATAGGAAGGTCTTTCACCGCTTCATTAAGGTCGAGCTCTACACCCAGCTTTTGCAACGCTTGCGTGGCAACTGACGCCATGGATTTGTGGTTAATCCAGCGCACTTTCATGCCAAGGCTGCCTTCGATGGCAATGTTCTCTGCCACCGTCAGCTCAGGGAAAAGTGCCAGATCCTGCCAGATAACAGCGACGCCAAGCTCCCTTGCCTGACGGGGAGAAATCCGGCCCAGCCTCTGTCCGGCCAGCGACATTTCTGCACCACGCTCAGGCTGGTAAACCCCGGTAATAACTTTTATCAGCGTACTTTTACCGCAGCCGTTTTCCCCGGCAAGACAATGCACTTCACCGGCCCCGACCTCAAAATCCACGTTGTCGAGCGCCAGCACACCGCCAAAACGCTTGGAAACATGCCGGAACCGTATTACCGGCTCCTGTTTGCTCTGCTGTCCCTGTTCCACCCGCTCACTCCCTGATGAGATGTTTTCTTACTGACCTTCCAAAGCCGCAAAAGCGGCTTACAGCCCCATGGCAGCCAGATCGTCAACGGTGTTTTTGTTGAGCTCAACCAACTGGTCGACAATCAGGTTGGTGGAACCGGCTTCCGGGTTCACTTCACCAAGCCCAGGGACAGTGGTGCCCGGCTTGATTTCTTCACCCTTGAGCAGCATGTCGCCAATGGTTACAAACACCTTGCCAGCTTCCATCGGGTTCCACATAAAGCCGCCGGTCAATACGCCGGAATGAACCAGTTTGCGACCCTGGCCTGGGGAAAACGGCCCGAGCACCAGAATGTCACCCACTTTGCGGCGTTCCTGTACAGCTCGCGCCGCCCCGATAGGGCCTTGGCTTCCGAAAGCAAGGAAACCTTTGAGATCCGGGTTGGCCGACATTAAATCCAGCGCCGTCGTACGGCTGTCATCCACACTTTCGGCGACGCCGTAGCGGTCACCAATAAGCTCCATATCCGGGTGGTTGGCTTTGATGTATTCGATGGCGGCATCGGCCCAGGCGTTATGGAGGGGAACGGTCAGTGAGCCGACAAACACAGCATATTTGCCCTGGCCACCGAGCTTGTCAGCCAGCATTTTGCCGTAGGCATCACCAAAGCCTTTGACGGACGCCAGTTCAAAATTCCAATCTACATTTTTCTGAGCAGGAGACTCATGGGTCACAACCTTGATGCCCTGTGCCCTGGCCTTTGCCAGTACCGGCTCAAGCACTTCAGCGTCATTTGGCACCACGCCAATGACATCCACGCCCTGTGCAATCAGGTCTTCAATGGCACGCACTTGCAGCGCAGGGTCTGCACTGGTTGGCCCAATCATAAATGCGTTCATGCCTAGCGCGTCGCCCTGCTGTTTAATGCCTGCTTCCATGGCATTGAACCAAGGGATACCGCCAATTTTTACCACCACACCCATGGAGGGTTTGTCGGCCGCAAACGCTGCTGTGGCAGACAGAACTGAAAATACGAGTGCGCTAAAGAGTGTCAGCAACTTTTTCATACCAGAATCCTTCTATTGAACAGACATTACGGCCTGTCTCTGATCTCGATGTTGCAGGTCCAAATTCGGCGAAACTGCGTCACTGCAATTCCGGAAACTTTCTCTGTCCAGAGAAAGCACAATCGATGTAGCAAAATGAGAAAAGCAAATCCCGTCGGCTTTCCCTGCCTCGGTTTTACATTCAATCCAAACCGAGGAAGATGTTTCCGGCGGTGTGCTTCAAAAGTTGCACAATCGATAGAGCAAATTCTGGTTTATAATGAATCTGTTTAGTTGTTCCAAAATTGATACAGTTATCAATTTGTGAATCCGGAAAATCTAACCCAATAAATTTAAAAGAATTATTTTTCACAAATTTGGATATGCGCCTTGCGGCACAAACAGGATTGGAATGAAGAAAGCGGATAAAAAAACCACGATTTATGATCTCGCCAAAGCGTTAGGCACATCGCCGTCGACGGTCAGTGCCGCACTTAATGGCACGTGGAAATCGCGTCGGATTTCCGAGAAAAAGGCGCTGCAAATCCAGGATGCCGCCCGCGAGCAAGGCTATTACATCAACATGCAGGCAAGAGGGCTGCGAAGCGCCAAATCCGGGATGGTCGGCATGCTGGTACCCCAGCACAACAGCCGGTTCTTTGCCTCCATGGCACAGGAGTTCGACCACTGCGCCAAAGCCCGAAACCTCTGCCCTGTCGTTATCGCCACCGAGCGTGAAACAGCGGATGAGCTTAAAACCGTTGAAACGTTGATCTCGTTTTCCGTAGATGCCCTGTTTACTGCCGGTGCAACCAACCCGGATGCCATCAGTCACCTTTGCCAGCAGGCTGCGATTCCCCATATCAATATCGACTTGCCCGGCACAAAAGCCCCTTCTGTCATTACCGACAACTACAGCGGAGCAACCCGGCTGGTCACGGCGTTGCACCAACGCGCGGCAAAAGCCGGCCTACACGGCGATGGCATTATTTTTATTGGCGGTAACCCCCAGGACTACGCAACAAGTGAACGGATCCGGGGTTTTCACGATGCCATCAAAGACCTGTTTACCGGCGATTGCCCGGTTTATGCCGAAGGCTACCTGCCTGAACAAGCCAGGGAAACCGCCAACCGGGTGTTCAGCAGCTTAGCCAAGCCCCCCTCAGCCCTGTTTATCAACTCAGTTACCGTATTCGAGGGGATCATCCAATATATGCAAGAACACCGGGATCACCCGCTTCAACACACCGCGATCGGCTGCTTCGACTATCACCCATTCTTGGCGTACATGCCGTTTGAAGTTGTAATGGTGAAGCAGAATGTTGAAGAAATGGTGCGCACCGCGTTTGAGATATGGGAAAGTGACCGCCCAGCCAACACCCTGGTTCGTATAGAGCCGGAGTTGGTGGGGGTTGGGGGATGATAGTGCCCCTTAACGGCAAGTTATAAAGGGAATTGACAACGGCTGCGATACGATTTTATTGAATTCGTTTTCTGGTTTGATCTAATTGAATAGTCTGTACCTCTTAACTGCTGAAGTTATTTTGGGACAGGAATTAGTTAGACCTTATGCTCTAAAGCTTCCACTTCGGATAACTTCAGATTGGGGAAAACAAAGTAGGCGACTTTGCTGTTCGAGAGAATTGGCTGCTGACGCAGCCAGAGAGAATGCTAGTGCTTATTGACAGGAGAAGGCTCATATGTGTTAGTTGCTACAAGCCAAATGTTCCAAGAATTAATAACACAACCAACGCAAAGATAATGAAGCTTGAAAAGTAGTATAAAATCCCATGAAATGTTCCCCCACCACCTTTGCTAAATGCTACATGTTTTGTCATCGGGCATTCATAAGTTTTCGCTATGTGCCTATAAGCAACGAAGTACCAAATCGACGTTAAAGGCCAAAGAACGATTAGCAGTCCACGCCCATTCTCTTTATCAGTTAACGCAGACGAAACAAAGGGTAGCAACAAAATGAGGAGATAAATCATAGCCTTTTTTCGTAGCTTTCTTGTTCTTTGGTTATCGTTCATAAACACCCAAATGTAACTAACGAATTACATGGATTCCCCCTCACGAGGATTTGCCACACTTAGGTGTTGCATTAAATACCGGAGGTAACCATGTCTTCTCAATTCTTTTGTGGTGTTGATCTCGCCAAGCACCACTTTTCTCTGCACGCGGTTGATGACCGCGGAAAGGTCATTCTTCACAAATCCGTTTCACGCGCTAAATTGCTGACTACATTAGCAAATATGCCAGCCATGCGTATAGGTATCAAAGCGTGCTCTGGGGCGCATTATTGGGCCAGATAATTCACAAAATTAGTTCATGGTATAGACAACGAGATGTTCTCTGACTCCATCGGTTCCAGTTAGCAATTAGGAAAATTTGACCAAATAATGATGCAGAGACGCAAGGACTAGGCGTTAGCTAGCTTACTTTGGGGCATAATCGTGCCAGAACAAATCGGCCTGGCACGATAGATAGAACGTTTATTTAGCTGTCTTTGAAGCAAGGTAAGCCCTCTGAGGCTCTCCATTCCTTCACTATACGAACGATATTCTCAGGGGTGCCATCTTCTTCTGCTTCAGGGTAGTAAATAAGGTCAGAGCCGTCTGGGTGCTCACTGATTTCTTCAAAGTGCTCGATAAGTACATCAAGGAGATCGTCAGTTTCTGCTACGTTTTCTAAAAATATTTGTTCTAGCAGGGCCAAAAATTCTGCTTCAGTGTAATCCGATATCGAGTTTTTCATTTCATCCTGCTTTGTGTATGTCTATGTGATTTTTGGGAGTGTTAACTCTTACGTTGTCGAGATCGTAAACTTTACCACCATGCTGAATTTCCTCTACGTGGTGTAATTCATACGATGTTCTTTTACCTGCTTTATCTTTTTTCCTTACTTTCGGCGCTTTACCTACTATTATGCGTTTGTGATTTTGGGTACTAAACTGGTTTGAAAGTTGTTCATCTTTAGACACTTCAATCCAAAACGCTTCTCTGAATTTATCAAAGCTGGAGAACTCGCGCCCCCGCATTATTTGCCTCTGAGAACGAGACAAAATCATCGGTTTTCGTTGGTTTAGATGCACCAAAGCTAGGCTTTTTAGACAAGAACCGTTGCTTTACCTGGGATAAGGCTTGGTTAGTGATAGAAATTTGATTGCTGGTATTGGCGACTAACTTTCCATTTGAAGACGTGAAAAGAGGAACCGCTGAGGTATCAGAAAGTACAACGAGTTCACCACGCGCTAGGGATGATTTGAGCGATATACCGCTTGTGCCTGGTGGCAACATTCCTTCCAGCTCAGAATCGCTAAAACGCGAAATATTTCCTTCAATCCAGATGGCCTCCCCGCTGGATAAGCTATCCAATCTGACAATCTTTCCCATTCCTTGGTAAACCCAATATTAAAACACCAAGGTATGCGGCAAAAATCGTACCTCATATATCGCCTGATTTTTACTGGGCTTGCCCATTACCCCATTGAAGGCGAGCGATATTTCGCTCAGTCGCGAGCAAAATATCGCCAGAAGGGCAATAAATTGCTCGAAGAGCTTAGTCAGAATATATCGCAAACAGACAATCGACAGCATCGGGAGAATGCATGCTAGATCCTCTAGTTACGTATTTTTTAGGATTAAAAATTGTAAGGCCAGCTGGCACAGTGACATTCGAGAACCATGATTTTTCTGTGAAGGAATGGGGTAAAAACCACACAGACCCTCGCGACTAACACAATAAGAAACAAAACCATTAACTAAAACAGCCCCAACTAAAGTGCTACATGATCCAACCAATAAGACACCTTCCCTCTCGATCCTGTAACCCTGCAATATTATGGTGTTTTTTGATACGCAAACTTCAGGGATGTAGATGAAACCGCAGTACCACGATCTAAGCAGGCAAGCGCGATACCATTTGAAACAGGATGAAAATAGGCGGTATTACCTGGTAGGTGTTAACCAGAGACGTTTTACCATTTTCGGCCTGTTGTGCCTGATTCCGCTGACTGGTGCTGTGTTTATGTCGGTTATCTCCTGGCCGGATAGCAGCGGCGAACGCTATTTTTTCCTGGCTTCATCAGTCCTTCTCTCGATGTTCGCACTGCTTTTTCTATGCCGGCGCGAGCAGTTCATGTTTACGGGTGGCAAAGTAAACCACCTAGGCGGCTGGCTCAGGCTTTCCCAACTCAATGCCTGGCAACAGGAGAATTGCAGCTTGTCGATCTCTCCTGTTATCGGACACCCATCAGGTTGCTGGCTTGAGCTCAAAGCACATAGCAAAACCGTCTGGCGCGACGGTATAGGAACACCGGAGCAAACCATGGCGCTGGCGTGCTTTTTGGCAGATGAATCAGGAATACCCGCATTCGACGATGTCTCTGCCTGGCCTGAATCCATCCCTTTGGATTCACCAAGAGGCAAATCCCATACTTCTGCGCTGAGTGAAGCATCCGGACCCGCCTTTTATACCGAAGGGTCGATATGGCGTCTTGTATACGTATTCCCTGTCGCACTGTCGGTTAGTGCGCTTCTCTATCTATCAAGTACGTTGTTGCAGGGGTGAACGCAGAATGGAGACAGATAACAGAGCACAAATAAAAGACGGAACCATAAATCTTGGCGGCAGCGTTTTGCGGAAAGGTTTCGGCCTGTTTTTTCTTTTGGTTGCCGGCTATACCGCGTGGATTGGAATGGTCGATGGTATCCAAGGTGCAATGGCATGGGCCACGATAACCGGTTTTGGCTGGCATATGACATTTCTCCGCCACCATATTTCCGTCAGCCGACAGACAGGCACTGTGGTTCGCGAGATATCAAGTGTTTACCCGGTTTACCGGTTCGAAGCCAGGCTTGCTTCAATCCAAGGTTTTGCTGTTGCCCGGTCGATTTCAAGGCGAAACCAGCATGGAGGGAAGGTATACGAACTTGTCGCCATTTTTGATTCCGGAGAGCAGACGAAGCTGATGTCTGGCGACAACGCTACGCTAACCCGGTACGGTCAAAAGATTGCGGAAATGTCTGGCAAGCCCTTTTCAGCATCGCCTTAATACCACCCACACAAGGAACTGTGCATGCGTTATGTTTTATTTCCAACTTGTCGCCAGTGGTCTCGAAGCGCCGTTGTTTCCCTGCTTGCGGCTGCCCTGTCATTTTCGGCTCCTGCCCTTACCGGTATAGACAGGACGATGCAGGCACTTGGAAACTTTCAGGACAGTACACAGCCGTTACTTGAAAAGTCCCAAAACAATGTCCGCCAGTATCAGGTGCTGACAGAGCGTCTTGCCGGGCAATTGGATTCAACAGGCAGTGGGCTGGCGGCACTTCGTGTCGCCGGTATTGATACCCGCTCTAAGTTGGCTTTAAGTAATGCTTCCCTTGCAGAGAGCTATATCGGGAAATTCAGAGGTTTTCAGAATGAGGTAGACCATCAATCAGCCTGTTACCGGCCGGAAATGATTTCAGAATTCCGGGACCAAATTGACAAACTAAGAACGCTCACCGCCAAGATACTGACATTTAAAGCCATAACCGATGAAAACGAGGCCATTGCCGCCGTCGCTGAACTGGGGATGCATGGTGTGTTGGTCGCTCAGGTGCCGGGTACATTCCAGATGGGGAACTTGTGTTTTGTTGAAGATGCAGCTCCAGTTCTGGAAAAGCATTTTCAGGGAATGGACGAAAGTGAATTTCTCGAACTGGCTGAAAATGCTGCTGGTGACCATTTCATCAGCCCATCAGACGAGCAATATCTCAGCGAGCCGGTTGACCCGTTTTTTCCAGAAGATCAGATGTTCGAACCTAGTCCCGACGCTGTTTCCCCTCCAATCTCTGACATCGCCTTTACCGATCCACACATCGAGAAATGTGTAAACTCGGCAGCCAAGGCCAGCCTTGCCAAACAGGTTAATGACCTGACAGTGGTTAGTTGCGACTTTCCCGGTAATGCCACAATTCGCCTTGATGACCTCTCCCATTTTCCTTATCTCGAAATCATTACTCTAAGTGGTGCAGATCTGGCGTCTCTGGCTCCGCTTGGGGGTATGGCTGATCTGTCACAGCTTATGGTGAAAGACAGCACCATCAAGGCTTTTGGCGATCTTTCTTCGGTAACCGCCCATATGCTGTTTTCCAATGTTGAATCAAAGGACTGGGAGGCATTGGCCAGCTCTGGTGTTGAGTCAATCCAGATAGAAAAGACCGACAACTGCCGCAGCCTCTCCCCACTGCTCAATTCCCCAAATATCAGGGTAATGGGGCCAGAAATGGATACCAGTTCGATGATGAATTTCGAGTTAACAGAGACAACTAAACTGGTGGTAACAGATTGCAGCAAAGATAAGATGCACTAACGCGAGGAAACGGAATGAGATTGAAACAAAGGACAAAACACGCATTGAACCGCGCGTTAACCGTCTTGGTAGCAACGTTGCTTTTCGCTGGAGCATCGGGAGGAACAGCGACCGCTTCAGAGCTGTTCAGTGTATTGCCGGACGGAAAAAAAGTGGAAAAAAGCGAACGCCATTTTACTTATTTCCCCCTTATTACCGCCGTCAACAAAGGGAAAATCGACACAAACAGGATCGGCGGAAGATTAACTCGCGTCGCCTGGGAACTTCCTCCAAGTTACGAGCCTTTTCATGCGGTGAACAACTACAAGGCCCAGGTGGAGAAACTGGGTGGGGAAGTTCTGTTCCACTGTCAGGGTGAGCAGGAATGCGGGAGAGCCAAATCCATTATCGCAACCCTCCAGCCCAAAGATACGATCTCTAAATCCGGCCCCACTGTCTTTACCGCCCGTATCACATCAGAAGCTAAGACTTTATACATTTCTTTGTATTCGGCGAAGTTCAAAAAACGCACCGGGTTGCAATTTGACATACTGGAAGCAATGCCTGAACCCTTGGATTTGGTTTCAGTCGACAAAGCGTACCTGGATAAACCGGCTGCCCCCATGACGTTTAAAGACATGAGTACAAAAGACCTGAAAGGCAGTAAAGACCACCCGATGGTCAAGCGGTTGCCCGGTGCAAGGATCAATAAATATATCCATCACGGTTATGGCCAAGGCTTGTTGATGACCGGGGTCTCTAAAGGAAAACACCAAATCGTGACCGTCGATGGAAAAATAACGGATATCGGTTATGAATTGCCAAGGCAATATTCAGAATACGAGGCATTTGCCAACTATCAGGCGGCATTGAACAAGCTCGGGTTTGTCCCGCGTTTTCGCTGCCAAGGCAGCCAATGCGGTAATGATGATCGCCTGGAAAAGGCACTCAAGACGCTGGTTCACATAGGCTTTGAAGAAAACCAATACTATGGGCTTTATCACCTGGAACGCCCTGAAGGTAACATCCATGCAATGGTTTACGTTATCGGATTTCCGGGTAGTTTGTGGGCCGAGTTGCGCATTATTGAAGAAACAGAAGTGAACGATGACCGGCTGGTGATTGACCTGGAGGGGCTGAACGACAACATTGCCCAAAGCGGGCATGTGGCATTGGACGGTTTGCTGTTTGAGTATGACAGTGACCGGATTTTGACCGAGTCTGAAGCAGTTCTCACTACCCTTGCAGAGTATCTGAAAGCAAACCCTGACTGGCAGTTTTACGTGGTTGGCCACACAGACGACAAAGGCGCCCAGTCTTATAATGAAAAGCTTGCAAAAAAACGTGCAAAGGCCGTAGTCACCGTGCTAACTAAACAGTTTGGTATCCCGAAAAAGCAGCTGATGGCCCAAGGCGTAGGTGAGCACTCGCCTGTTGCCAACAACCAGAATGAGGATGGCCGTAAGCAGAACCGACGGGTAGAACTGGTGTTAAGGTCAGATAATAAATAGATAAAAACCTGGAAGTGCCGCCTTCTATACGAGGTAAGGCACTTTCCCCAATCTGAAACACCAACACCATTAATATCAGTGCAAACTGGCACTTAACCTTGGAAAACCTGAATAAAAGGAAGCCATTATGCCCGTATTGAATTTTTCCTATGCGAAAATCAAGGATGCCGGTAAGTTCCACGACTATGTGGCTAAAGCTGCTGTGCTGTTAAAAGAGGCCAATGCCGAAGTTTTGGTCCGCGCCAACTTTGCAGAAACGCTGAGGGGAAATGAGCAACAACCCCATATTGCAGCAGTGTTCCGCTTTTCAGATATGCAGGCTGCCAAAGGATTTTACGAGACAGAAGCCTATCAGGAAATTCTGGCGCTAAGGGATGAAGCCTGCGATATGTCAGTCCATCTTTATGAAGAAAAATAGCAGGACTTTCCATGCAGTCTGAGCCAGCGGCTTACCCTTTGCAACCAAGAGCCTGAAACCACGATGTCAAAGCCAAAAGATGCCGAGATCAGGAAAAAGCTTGGCGTTGCCGACAGCGTCCCGGTGCTTCGACACGCTCCCACCCAGGAGGAAATCTCTTCCAAAGGATTTCTGGAGCGCATGTCCGAGTGTTTTGGGGTTAAGGGGTGGATGTGGAAAGACTGGAAAGGCCGTTTACTGGCAATTATCTTTCTTCCCCCGGCAATAGCCAGCCCAATCAATTATTGGTATCCAAAGCTGGAACTCGCCTACGAGTATTCTTCCCCTTACATACAAGCCGCCGGGGCAGCCATAGACGATTTTTCTGCCGACTTTATTGCCTTCAGCGACAGTTCTTCACCCTTTGATGGAACATGTGATGACTCAGGCCGGTTGATCCTCTGCCCCCAGCCTGTTTACAAGGGGCCAGAATTTTCTGGTGGGCTCATTCACCATGACAGGTTGCACCTGTACCGAATTGTCAAAACATCTTACGCTTCAGATCCGCTGGCTTCAGCCTCCCATTTGTTTAACGGTCGCTGGCACAGCGCAGGTTCACAGGTACTATATACCGCTACCGATATGGTGCAGGCAGTTGGAGAATTGATGAATGCAGTTCCTAACGAAATAAGAGACAGCGGACAGTTCAGCCTGATCGAAATGGTCGCAAGTGGCTCAGCCGCTTCAGTCCCGATAGAAGGTATTCCAGGAATTCTTGGCAACCCCCAGGATATGTCAGCAACCCGGAATATAGGTGACCGCTGGATATCAGCGCGGGAGTCACTGATGCTGTTTGTGCCTTCCATGCTGCAGCCTGAAAAAGTCAACGTCGTCCTTAACAGAGCCCATCCGGAGTTCTCAGGGGTGGAAGTCATCCGGGTTCAGCCGTTAACCGGCTAGTTCGTCTGCCTTTATGAGACTTTTCGACAGCACCATGTTTCGGTCGTAATCCTCACGCTTTTGCCACGCCAATTTCAGGTACAGGCCGGGCACATCAGTGTATACATAAATTTCAGTTGCGCCCGCAGCTTTGGCTTGGGCTTCCGCTTCTTGTATCAGCCGGGATGCAATACCCCGCCCCCGCCATCGGGGTGTGACCGCAAGTGCGTTAATCCAGAGCGCCATTTTTCCTGCATTTGGTAAAGGTTCAGGAATAGGATGGTAAGTAAAGGCCAATCCGCCAATCACGTCATTGTTATTCAGTGCGGCTATAGGATCAGGTGAACCATCGCTACGAAGCTCCACCTTCTCCCAGATATCCTCCAATACGTCTTTTATTTTGTCGACTTGGAAATGAGTAAGATCGGAGGTAACAAAAAACATCATGCGTTCCGCACCATCTACCCTATAACAAGGCTGCCATCCGGGTTGAACTCCCAGCAATCGCCATACGCTACTTCCCACAGGTAACCATCCGGGTCCGAGAAATAACCGCTGTATCCTCCCCAGAACACATCCTGTGCCGGTTTTACAATGTTGCCACCGGCTTTTTCAGCCAGTGCCAACACCTCATCAACCTGCTCTTTGCTCCGCGTATTGTGCGCCAGTGTGATGCCGGAAAAACCGGGGCGTGGCGGCCTTAGCTCGGGTGATACGTCATCTGCAAGTTTATCGAACGGGTACAAGGCAAGGCAGGTCCCTCCTGTCCGGAAAAATACAATTCCGTCTTCCGGGTTTCTTGACGTCGGGAATCCCAATGCCTGGTAAAAACGGGCTGTCTCTTCGAGGTTGCCCACTCCTAATGTGATAATGCTGATCCTTGGTTCCATTGTGATCACCTTTTGCTATTTTGCTACTACGACAGCAAATGGATAATTTGCGGTGCCAAAGCATTGGCAAGAATACGGTGTTCCCCGGCTTGCCAGTGGACTCCTTCATTCGGGCAGGATTTAACGACGCTACCTGCATCAAAGAAGACACAGCCCAATTGCTCTGCCTGAGCCCTGTAATGCTCTGCAAGCTGGAGGGACTTTTCTGCTGCCCCCCTGAATTTATCGTTAAACCCACCCACTTCCAGGACAGGCGGAGGGCAGACCAGCAAGACTTGTGGCACCTTTCCGGTAAAACGGGTTTTATAAGCTTGTATCTCTTCCACCAGTCTTCCCGCCCCTCGTGCAACTTCCCATGCGCTCAAATTGTAGTGCGCTTTGAGATCATTGGTGCCGAGAAGAAGCACCACCAGATCCGGCAGGTGAGATTCCAGGCAGGGAACCAGGTAGCGAAGGCCATTTCGTTCTCCTTCAAAGGGGTCATCATGTACCGTCGTCCTTCCCGGCTGGCCCTCTTCAATGATGTCAAACCCCTCAGGAAGCCGGGTTCTAAGCAGACCCGGCCAACGTTCGTCCGGGCCGTATCGACGGTTCCCGTTTGGTACAAACCCCCACGTATTTGAATCTCCGTAACACAGCACCGTTTTCAAACACTCAATCTCCCTGTTTTGCGTCCTAAATTCTCACTTTACCGGACATTACCAGTCTTCGGTATTCCCCTAACGCTGTTCGGTCTGCGGCTAGGTCTAACGGCACGTCTTCTATTCGGTGCCAAATTACTTCATCGGCTTCCAATACACGCAAATCACCCGCCCATGCACTGACGACATAATAATGGATCAACTGGAGTTCATCGGTGGGATGGTAGAGGGAGCAAAGGTAACCGAATGAAACAGGCTCTAAATCAAGCTCCTCTCTCAGTTCGCGAATCAGCGTTTGTTCCTGATTCTCTCCCGGCTCCATATGACCACCGGGAATGGCATTTAGACCGGGATCGTTTTTTTTTGCCATCGAACGCTTCTCAAGCAATACGCGCCCTTCTGAAACCAGTAAAAAAGATACACACTCATGTACTTCCATGTTTTTCCTCAGTATCCAGGTGCCACACAGGCGTAACGCCAATATCGCGAAGCACCATTCATCACGTTAACAGGAGGTTATACGAAAAAACTGAATAGCAGGTAACTTGCCATGCCATAAAGTGATAAGAGGTTGACGGTCATGAACAATCCCCGGATACCGTCCCGGCCTTTCAGAAAGCCATAGGTATGACCGAGCCTGCCGATACCAAAGCCTAAAAACCAGAAAACTGCCGCTAACAACGGAGGGGAAGAAAGTAAAAACAGTGGTGCGATAACAGCGAAGATCACTGTGTTTTCAGTCGCATTACGGTGGGTATTGTGGTTTCTCGCCAGTTCCTGAATACCATATGAGGATACAGATTCCGGGTTATCATCACTTGCGGCCCACTCTTCCGGGGTAGCATGCAGGCCATAACGGGCTCTCACCAACTCTGTGGTCGTCATTAAAACAGAGTGATTCACGGCTAACATTACAGCAGCCAGAGAAGCAGCTACAAATACCGGCTTGACCGGAAGAGCAGCAATAAACGGATCTACACCAAACACAAAAATATTCAGCAATACAGATATCAGCAGGACACCAAACGGGTACCCTACAATAACTTTTAATGCATTCCCACGCTCAAACGTCTTTTCGTTATTCATAGAACCAATCCTTGGTATTTAATTCAGAAATCCCTGATTTTCGGTCTAAAGTACTTTTTCCAATGTCAATTTAGTCCAGCGTTGCCCATCAAAAAAATAACCACCCGGCTGACGGGCTATTTCAGTAAACCCCAACGAGAGATAACACCGCAAAGCTGGATGATTTGATTCAAATACATGGAGGGAGACTTTTTTTGCCCCAAGTTTAACCGCATGGTCGACGGCCATTTGGAGCATCTTCGTTGCCAGTCCCTTGCCCCGAAAATCAGGAGTGATAAATACCCGACATATTCGGTATGAGATGGGGTTAACCTGAAACAGTTCAATAAAGCCGGCAGGCTTGTCTTCATATACCAGCAGAAAGGGAATGACCCCATCCAATGCAATGTGATCTGTTATTTGCTCCACGGTCAACGGAAACCGGTAAGATGCCCCTCCCCAAACAAAGTTCAGTAACTCAGAGTCTATCCACTTTACCAGCAACGGATAGCGGGATTCGGTAAAAGGTTTGAGTCTCAGCGCGTCCATGCTTCCTCTTATTTTTCTATTAGCATTCCAACACCATGACCGGCAACATCCGGCCTGGAGGGATAGAAGGCTGCCAACCGATTCGTACTGCACCCATTTTGCGGTAAAACCCTTCTGCATTAGGCTCTGCAACAATCTTCAGACGGGTAATGCCGGATTGCCGCATATACGCCACCACAAACTCCATCATTTTACGGCCCAGCCCCATTCCCATCTGATCAGGAAGAACCCACAAATCGTCCAGCTCCGCTTCCGGGGTATCGGTTCCGGACAGAGATACGACCCCGACTATGGATTGGTTGGTACGCATCACCCAAAATTGAGATGTCCTCATTCTCATGGGGTCGACCAACATGTCCTGCAACCACATCGCGATAAGTTCTTCACTGTATCCCCAGTGGCGTTTGGCAGCCAGAATCACCTCGTTGATGCTGTCAATATCTGCTTCCATCGCCGGTTCTAATCGCATTTCATTCACTCTATTATCTGGCTGCCTTTACACCCAAATGGATCAGATATCATTTTCATCACACCAGTCTTTGAGGGTTTTCAACACACAAAGTGCTGACCTGCCAAAGTCGGTTATTTCATAGGAAACCGCTATCGGTCTGGTGCTGATTACCTCCCTTACCACCAGCCCCTGGCCTTCCATCTCTTTCAGGCGTTGATCGACCATCTTTTTGCTGGCACCGCCTAACTGGCGGCAAAGCTCATTAAATCGAACTGGTCCATCCTTGAGGTGCCACAGGATAGACCCTTTCCATTTCCCGCCGATTAACCGCATACCCCGTTCAATTGCACACGGCTCCAGGCAGGGTCCGCCATCGCTTCCCAGCGGTTGCATGTCCTCTTCACATTCTACAATGCCCATCGGTCCCCACACCTGTTGCGAAATTCAGACTGGCAAATAAAGCCAGATGGTTACTAAAAGTATACTGGTTGACGTTTTATACCGCCAACCCCATAGTAACTACGCCACAAATTCAGGCACGGAATACAAACACAGGGACAACCAAAAAAACTAAAAAGTCTCCGGAGCAACGCAATGAAGATACTGATTCTCAATGGCTTGCAATACTAATATTTGTTTTAATTTTCAAATAGTTAAAATTGAAAAACACCTATTTTTGACACACCAGCGAACGATTTTTTTGTTCTTTTAATTCAGGATGTTACGTGGAGTTTTGGAGGGGATTTCTACCTTCCAAAGGTGACTTTCATTCCAAAAACTATCTAATTTCACCCTGTTTTTGGACCCCGTACACCTGGGTAACAAAACCATCCCCGGACAGCTGGTGCACCACCTCTTCAATCACCCATTCCCCATCGACACCATCCCGGATCCCCGTCAGTATCATCCCCTGTTCTGCCGCCAATGCGGGATACCCCAGCAAGGTGAGTTCCACTAGCCTTTCACCGCGAGCAAATGCAGCCAGCTGGGCCTTGGCGGACAACCATGCTTCTTGCTTGTTTTTATGTAGTGCCCGGATGGTGAATACCGGCTTCCCCTGGCCTTCCATCACGGTTTGCTCCTTAGCCGTCGCGGTGTCCTGGTAACGGGCTCTGACCGCCGCATACCGCTCACGTTGAACCGCGCTGCAACGCCAAATAAGCAAATCCTGCTTCGTAAAAGTGTCAAAAGGCATTGCCTGCCCGCTTGCCGAGCGTGCCTGCCCCCTTTTGGCAATGATCAGGTACCCGTTTACCGGTTTCGCCACCGCATCCAGTTTTCGCCCGAGCCGGGTCAAGAGTTGCAAGTCACTCTCATTACTTTGGTGCACGACACTGTAACCCGTGGATTCGAACTCCTTACCCAATACAGGGATGAGGCCATGCTCTGCCGCGATGGTACTAAGGAGGGTTTGCAGGCGGTATGGGGAGGGTGGAATACCTGAATGTTGCCAGGTGCGTGTTTTCGGGATTTTCAGCCCTTTGTTCATATCTGCTGCTTTGCCCCTGACAACCATGACACTTGGCGGACCCTGACACTCCACTTCATCAATGACATACTTCCCTTTATCCGCCACGCCCGTTTCCAGATACCCCAGCGAAACCGAAATTTCAGCACCCAGAGGAGGGAATGCAAGGTTCTCCCCGGCATCATCCAGCATCAGCTCTACATTGTCAGACGAAATCCCAGCACGATCTTCAACCGTCAATGCCAGCAGCCGTTCCCTCAGTTTCGAGGTGATGTCCTTGCCATTAACTTCGATCCGATAAGCAGGTGTCAGTCCCATAACTGCACCCTAACAGGCTCAGTTGGGAGCGTCGGTACCGGCAGTTCAATCATCAGCCCTGCAGGCAACACCGGTCCCAAACCTGCCAACCCCGGATTGGCCTCAAGAACCTGCTCGACCAAACCTGGCTGGGAGCCCAGGTGCCGCCAAATAACCGCATCAAGCACATCACCCTGAACCGTCAGTGCTTTCATGACACCCCCTTTGCCTGGGCCAAGGATGTGATAGTCAAATCATTCACTTCCTGATTTCGCCCTGCGTCCTGTTTTCGAAGTCTCAGGGAGAAACGAATTTTTGCCGGTGTACCATCCCTGTCAAATGTCCGTTGCGTTTCCTGGACTCGCTCAATCACCCAGCGGCCCAGCACTTTCCCATTCCCTTCAATAAGCATCAAGGGAACCCCCAGGCCTGCTTGAGCCCGCATCGCATTTAACTGCCCGAGACCACCTCGGTAATGCGGATATAACACACCATCCAAGGATAAAGTGTCATCACCTGGCCCGAGAAACTGAAGGGCTGGTTGTGTCCCGATAACATCCTGTTTTTCCCAACGATACCCGGTATCCCGGGATATCCTTTCGTACGCGACGGTATCGACACTGAACCGGTAGCCACCTAGCATCATCATCATGGCAATGCCTGCTCCTGGTAATCAAACAACGCCCCACGTTGCCGCACACTCTCCCGCTTCGCCTGAATACGCATTTGTTCTTGGACTATTCGCCTTCCCAACGCCTCCCCGTCTTCACCAGGCTGTTGCGTCACATGGATAGTGCTGTTGAGCTGCATCGGCGGTGTCGGTGCTACTGGTGAAGGAGCCTTGCTATCACTGCCAAACGCCCAGTCCATGGCGACGGAGACACTTTCCCCCGCTTTGCCAAGGACATCCCCTATACCGCGCCCCAACGATGTGGCGGCCTCCGTCACAGCACCAAGGTTATTTTTCACCCAGGTGATCCCCTCGATGTAAAGGGAAAGGGGGGTAAGTGCCAACTGCAGACCAGACGCGAGCCATTCTCCAAACTGCTTGCCGGCAGCCGCCGCTTTCCCAAGCTCCGCCGTTGTAGCTGACACCGGCATAAAAAGACCACCAAGCTTTTTCACGGCCCAACTGACCGCCTCACCAATCACAGAGAGCATAGGGGCAAGCGGCGAGAGCATGGCTTTCACCGGTTCAATACCGGTTTGCAATCCTGCCACCACTCCCTCCCCGAACGCGCGTATCTGAGCCCAGTATTTGTAAATCACACCCACAGCCACGGTTATTGCGGTGACAAGCAGCCCGACTGGCGTGACCGCAAATACCCATCTCAACAATGAACCGGCCCGGATAAGCACGCCCAGTTTGGTCGCCAAATACATGACACCGCCTTTGGTCAGTAACGCAGCCTGGTAACCAAACACCGCCATTGCTTTTGCAGACAGCGCCAGTGACAAGACGAACCGCCCTGCCATCAGTGCCGACAGACCAATTAACAAGGGGCGCCAGCCACCGAGCATGTCTGCAATCTGGCTCGCCACATGGATAACCTTGCGGCTGGCTGACACAAAGGTTTGTCCGAACACCCAAAGTCCCTCGATGACACGAACCAACTGTGTGGCCAAGGCATCTGCATAAGTCTGCAACTTCCCGCTATCCGCCAGTGCGTTTATGGTTGCCAGCACCTCTGCAAGCCGGCTTTTCATCAGCGCAAACACCCCCGATGACATCACCATACCGGCAAACCGGGTCCACTGGTCGGCCAAGTTTGACAGCATGCCTCCCCAGGTCCGGGACAGTCTGTCCATCGCCCCGTCGTACTTATCATTAAAAATGCCAACGAGAGCTTGTCGGATAGCTTGTCGATCATTCTTGTCAACCGATAGAAATTGCTGGCGACCTGCCTTGTCCGTGAATTCGTAGGTTATGGTCTCGCCTGTAGTGCTTCCCTTGATGCCGAATTCTTTCAGGCGTTCATTTTCCCCCGTAACCGCATCCGCAATCGCTTCTACGGCCTGTGTGAGATCTTTACCCATGGCCGACGAAGTATCTCCCAGGGTTTTCAACAACCCATCGGTGGGATCCAATCCATATGCACGCAACTTAACGAAGGCTTCATTAACCTCCGCTAGTTCATAAGGGGTTTTCGTTGCGAAATCGCTGACCCATTGCATCGCCTGCCGGGCTTTTTCGCTGCTGCCTTCGGTGGTTTCAAGGATGGTCTGGAAGGTTTCAAACTGGGCAGCGGTATCAACAAACTGGCTTTTGAACCCAAAAAGTCCGATACCAGCAACCACCGTGAGTTTTGCCCCGAGCATGGCGGCTTCACGCGCAGCATGTCGAAGCTGGTTGGTGAGGCTTCCAACCTGACTCCGTAAACGGGCATAGGATTCAATCACCCTTTTTTGCCTAGCCAGTAGTCGGTTGGACGTAGCAAGTTGGCCACGAAGCGCGCGCTGGCGCTCACTGAACGACTGCACTGCTTTGCCTGCGCTCTGAAAAAGGTCAGAAAGGCGTTCGGTTACCCGATGTATCTTGCGAATTGGTGCGGTCAATCTGTCGACCGCTTTGAGCACAACCGAGACGGCCAAATCAGCCATACATGCTCCCTGCTCTTAACCGCGCTTCACGGTGCCAACGCCGGATGTCTTTAAGCTCAAGCTCCCAAAGATCAGAAGGAGGCCAATGAAACACCGCCGCCAGGTCGGCTAGCACGCCATAGAGGTCTCCGTCGAGCCTGGCGTCGTTAAAAAACTGGCCACGACGTCACTCACTTTCTGGAAGTCGCTGGCATCGAGGTTTTCAATCGCAGATGGGGGCAGTTCCGCCAAGTTGGCAATCAGGCCAATGGATTTGGCAATCTCACCCCCTTTGGCCGTTTCCATGTGTTTTAGGTCGCGCGCTTTCGGACGCCGCAGGGTGATCACCGTAATCTGCTCTCCTTCGACTTCAATTGGGTATCCGAGCGTGATGGTTTCCATGGGTTACAGTCCTATGTGTTTGCGGGTGTTTGCCAGTTGGTCGACGCCATCAATCTTGCGGACCATGTTGGCAACATCGATTTCGTGCACCTCTTCCCCATTTAGGGTGAGTTTGTAATAACGCAGCGACATCACCACTTTCACTGGCGTGTTCTCGCCACTCTTCCAGGTACCAAAATCCACTTCGGTCAGGATGCCGCGAAGCGTCACCACCAAAGGCATTTCAGAGCCATCTTCTTCCGAGAGCACGGCACCTCGCACAGTGAGTGGAATACTGCTGCCCGCTTTGAGCCCAAAGCTTGTCAGCACATCTTTGTCAAATTTGGACAGAGTGAAGTCTGTTTCAAGTTTCTCCATTCCCATGTCGACATCGATGGGGAGATTCATCCCGCCGCCTCGGTATTCTTCCGTTTTCAGCTTCAGCTTGGGCAGGTTGAGCTCATCAATGACGCCGGCATAGCCTTTGCCATTGACGTACAGGTTCATTTCCCTGAGCGTGTCTTTGAACATCAGACGATCTCCTCAAGGTAGTCATTGACCAGGCTTGAGCGGAATGTCACGTGCTCAGCCGGAAACGGGGGCGTAAAATCAAAATCGAAGTAGACTTTGCCTTGGGAAATATTGGACGGGGTATTGAGTGTAGGGTCTGCCCAGCACTCTCCACCAATAATGGCGCCAATCGCTTTGAGGTCGCGAAGGTAGGCATTTACCCCTTCGGTGACATCTTCGAGATAGGTTTTGGTGATGTTGCGGTCAACAGCCCAAAGGTGTGCCCGCAGCAGACTCTCGTTGATCATGTCTGCGGTACGCCGGACAGACAGGAACGCCCATTTGGGGTCACTTGAACAGGTTCGATTACCCCACAAGCGAAAACCGGTTTTCTGGATGACGGTTGCTACCTCATTTTCATTAAGGTAGTTGGCACGGGCATTGGTATCGCCCAGCGTAAAATCTACCGCCCGCTCGGTACCGATGATGCCGTAGATTTCCAGGTTTGACGGTGACCACCAGAAACCGCGGTCATTATCAGAGCGAGAAATCAGTCCTGCGACCCGGGGACTCATGGGCTCCACCTTTTCACTGGCCGTGGCAACATCGAACACCCGGGCTTTGGGATCCACAATGTAGACGCGGGCGCTGCCGAAGTTCTGCCGGTAAGCAATAGCCGCGGCGTCATTGGTGCTCGGTCCATCAGCGATGATGACCGCACATAAGCGCTCAGCAATGCCCATTAATTCAGAGACTACTGCTTGCTCCTCACTAAATCCGGGCACAATCAAGATCCTCGGAGCAACCCCCAACATGGACTCGGCCGCGAGCAATGCTTGCAGCCCTTCATAGTCGCCTGTGTCGGTATTCACTCCGCCTAGGACATTTGCCAGCTGCTGGTTGGGATCGTCGTCAGCATCAACCCGGATAACAACGACCATGGCACCTGCCTGATCAAAGATCCCATCAATAGCGGAAGGTATAGAGCCTGATGTGCCCAGCGGTGCTGCTTCAGAACGGCGGCCAGCAATCAGGACCGGGGTATTTAACGGGAAAAGCGTGGTGTCAGCATCCGGGGCAGTGCCCACTAAACCGATGACTGAGCTTTTGACGGTGCGGATTGGACGGGGTCCCCCATCCAACTCGACCACTTCGACCCCGTGCAGGAACTGTCCGGGCATGCGATATCCTCAATGGGCAAGAAATGCCCCGAGGATGCCGCCCCCCTTTGGCGGGGATCAGGTGAAATGATGCATGTTAGTGGCAGGTATTCATCGGATTAGCGATGTCAGTAACCGGCTCTAGGTTGAGAGAACACACGGAAAAATGTAACGACACTAGGGTAACCGAAGCGAATTCCGGCAGCAGTCCAGGTTTCACCCACACAACCTGATACCGTGTTTTAGCGACTAAAATCCTGTGGCCCCAACGTGTTTACCACCCACGTATAGAATCCGGCAAGTGGCCACTTCGCCTCAAGAAGCTGGTCATGAAAGATGCGGGTAACATCAGCCTTACACAGGGGGATGTCCCGGCGGAACTGGCACAAAATGTCATGCACCAGACTGGCCTCCCACGTCCATGGTTTGCTAAATCTCAGCGTGCCATCTGGCGTCCCTATCGTGACCAACCCAAAGAGATGCCATTTCGGAGAGCAGCCGTCCCAGGCATAGCCGGCTTTTATCATGATTTCGCCGTGTTCAATCTTAGCCCAGTCATTTTCAAACACGACACCGTCAAAAATAGCGTGTTGATAGTAAAAGGGTTCTGAGAGACGAAATCGCCAGACAGTCATTATGCCTCCATAAGCTTTGCAAGCTCTTCATTGGCATTCGCTTTGAGCGCTTCAAGCAGTTCATCAACACCTGACTTATGATCCTGGTATTCAATCGCACTTAACGCAGCGGACTCCATTCCATCAATGATGGCAACCGCTTCGGCCAACCGCTGTGCCTTTTTTGATTGAAGAGTGGCAAGTTGCTCAGGCGTCTCTTCTTTGCCTCGCTTTAAGCACTCTGCGAGCAGAATACTCTCATCGCCTTCCAGTGCCGTTCCGTAGAGATATCGCTGGGCTCGTTGAGACTTATCGTTCCAACCCGCCAATTTGTATTGATCCACATACCCTGCAAAGCTGGCGCGGGATTCTCTCGCAAAATCTAAAATCTTATTGATGGCATTCTTTTTTAACTCATCAATAGATTTTGGCGGAGGCTCACTAAGCGCATCCGCTGGGAGTTCTTCCCCGACACTATTGATAATATGATGCGTACCATCTGGAAGGTAATATTCTGCCCCACGATGGTCTGAAACCACCTGCCAACCTTCCTCATTGAAAATTGCGGCTTGTTTTTCCTTCACAATACAGGGTGGTGGAAGAGGTGTTGCGTATGCCGGGATTAAAGGCTTTTTCTCCAGAGGGTCAAGGCGTGCCTCTGATTCACCAATAAACTCTTTGGTCTCTGGGTGAAAATTGTAAAGCATTATCATACCGTCACCTTTTAATACTTAATGCAGTACATGATTGCACTGTTTCTCGGGCGGTTTTCTTCCGCTGTGGGTACAACTCTGGAAGCATTAAATAATAGCCATTGTGCGCTATCTCTTGGGATTCCATTACCGTTGTAGCCTTGGTACCACACTCTGTTATAGCCACCAGCGTGAAATGCACCATCCGTCTCGTAAATCAAAACACCCATGTTGTCTACATTGTTACCAAACCGCGCATTTCCATAAATGTTCCTAATCGCGTCGCCTTGAGAAGTACCGAACCCACGTCCTGTATCAACTCCACGTTCATGGTCCCAACCGCGGAGGAATTCACCTCTAAAGTCAGGCAAATTAAATGTTGTCGTTCCATCCCCCGCACCAAAAGCGGTGCTGATTGTCGTGAATAGCTCCGCGTAAGCGCTGCGAGACAACGCCGCGCCATTACATTCAATAAAGCCACCAGGGGGGGTGTTCGCGGCAAAAGCAATGACAGTTCCGACAGGCGAACTAAGCGATAATTGGCCGTACAACTGAGCCGGCGTGATGACCACGTCTTCGGAAATTCCCGCCTCTACTTCTGCTTGTGTTGCAATACGTACCAAGCCACGCTTGCTACCCGTAGCAGGAGGCAAATTGAAACCGGCTGAACCATCTACCGTCACACTGTTAGCCGGGAGCGCCGAAAGTACCAAGTCAAAAGCCAACAGCAAATCAACTCCCGCGCTCTTGTATGCCAAGGCTTGGTTGGCATTGATCCATATGGCCAGTAAAGTGCCATCAGCCAGATAGAAGCCAACCTCACGCACCCAATACTCCAAGTCAGTGCCATCCTCTACTCCAGTGAGGTGGATCTGCGAATCACTGACGCGCTCACCGCTGACTGTTATGCGGCGTTTCTCGTTCTGTAGGGTGGTAGCGGTGTTGTCGGGTGTCCATGCGGCATCACCTAACGCAATTTCAATGATGGTCGCGTCCAGTCCAGTGCTTTGCGCATTAAAGACCGCATTCAAACCAGCCGAGGTAACAACAGGGGTTAGGGTGTTACTCATGTGGCCTCCATAAAAAACTGAACCAGGACAACTGAACTGCTGACAGCCGCTACCGCCAAACTGGTATTCTTAAAATCTGTCGCAGCCATGGGTAACATCTGTTTTCTCACCACTTCAGTAGTTTGGATAAGTGCAGCAGTATTTAGCCCACACCTTGATTCCATTGGTTCTTGTTTTGGTTCAACCTCTCTGCGCAGCGATTGACCCGCATTCATGATGTTGTTAATGCCAAGGCCATCGTTAAAGGCAACACCAATGCGAATTTCATAGTGGCTGCGAACCGGCTTAACACTGTCAATCAAGCGTGCCAGTGAGTCATACAACGCAGGCCCCAACACGGCTTCATCGTTTGGCGCAAGATTGGCGTTAGCCCAGGAAACCAGTTTGAACGTATGTGGTTCACCACCTGTTTCAAACCACTCGGTGATATCCACTTTCACACCCAAGGCATTCAGTGCCCTTTTTACGGCGCCTACTGTGCCCTTTTTCAGGTGTAAGGTTGCACTTTGCTTGATGACTTCGCGCTTCTGTCCAGCGGTCCAAGACGAATCCCACTCCTCCACACTGAATGCCCAAGCCAACCAGGGCAGCAGTTCTTCAGGACATGTCTCGGGATTCCAAAGGTCATGCAAAGGTACCGGGATGTCTGAGGAGCGACAGACACTTTGTTCTAGCGCCCGCTCCTCATTCGTGGCGTTCGGAGGTAAAATTGAATCAGCCATTGGACGCCTCTATGTTTATCGCGTTGCAAAACACTGCCTGATGACGCTCGATCGCCAAATCTACA
Organism: Parasalinivibrio latis; assembly: GCF_036825535.1. Taxonomy (GTDB): domain Bacteria; phylum Pseudomonadota; class Gammaproteobacteria; order Enterobacterales; family Vibrionaceae; genus Parasalinivibrio; species Parasalinivibrio latis. Next base: position 1,095,839 of record NZ_CP098813.1, on the reverse strand, counting down.
CTGGGTGACGTGAGTTGAACGTTCTCAACACCGGGCTGATGAAGCGCGGCAAAAAGTCCTGAGCGACTGATAGTTCTTCCCAGACGATGTTCTCGCTCAATGTATTTGACGACCGCTTGCTGGGCCGCTTGAAGCACGACATTCTTGTCCGGGCCATCAAAACACGTCAGGCTTGCTTGGACGGCATAGGTCACAACGTCTGCTCCCTGAACAGTGATCTTGTCAGTCAACGGCCTCACGTCCTCATCATTGAGTGCGTCAGCTACGGTATCCAACAGTGCCAACGAGGCCTCTCCCTGGCCCTCTTGTGAAAGCACAGTGACCAACACTTCTCCCGGTGACGGGCTTTGTACATCGACGTCTTTAACAAGCCCCGACGCAGACAGTGCATGGTATTGGTACGCACCCACGGGACCAGCCGTACTGAGCCCTTCCAGCGAGAGGGGAATACGCACCCGATATGTCTCGTCATCCTCATTGATGTCAGGTACCGGCGGAGAAGCCTCTGAGTCGCCTTGCTGGATAATCCTGCGAGGCACATTGAATAAGGCGCCAAGGTGTTCGAGGTCTTTGTCCCTCGCATACGCCACCATCACGGAACGCGCGGCATCGTTCACCCGCTGACGAAGGAGCATTTCCCGATAGGCCGCCACTTCAAGAATTTTGTAGGCCGGGTCGGATTCGACGGTAGCGGAAAATGCCGGTGAGCGGCGTTTCAAATCCGCCAGCATCTCGCCCAGGATGGATTCATAATCGAGCGCCTCTACCACATTGGGGGAAGGCAGTTCGGCAAGATTGATGACACTGCTCATAACGCCAGTCCTCTTAACGTGAGAGGGTGCCCTTCCGGCAGGTACTCCCCAGCCAAGTCCAGTGTGACATGGCCGGCACGGATGTCCGTCACAGCAACCCGCAACAGCTTAAAGCGCGGCTCCCAGCGTTCTACCGCTTCGGCGGTCGCCACATAAATCTCGGCGATGGTGGCGTCATTGAGCGGCGCATCAATGAGCTCAAAGAGACGCGACCCATAGTCCCGGCGCATCACCCGGGTACCAATAGGCGTAGTTAGAATGTCAGTCAGGCTTTGCCTGAGGTGCGCAATCCCCGACAGCGCTTTACCATCATGGCGGCTTATCCCCTTCATTGCTGGGCTCCCGGCTCAGATGTCTTGGCCCCGGTTTCCGGTGAAAGGTGTCTGTGGCCGTTGTATATCACCCGGTCAGCCTGCATCGAGCGGGTCTTGTCAGTGATATCACCGGTTGCCTTTATATTCCCTTTGACGGTCACGTTGCCCTCAACGGTGATACCTCCTTGGGCGATTAAGGTCGTGGTTGCACCCGGAGGCAAAAGGATAGCGAGTGCATGTCTGGCGCGGTCGTAACTCATGTCTGCCCCGTCTGCAAACTGCACCCGTTTCACTGTCTCGCGCTGGTCGGTGTGGGGATAAAGGTTTTGGTAGATGGCCGGCAGCACCACACCGAGCTCCGGCTCACCACAGGGGCTTAACACCATCACCTGTTCCCCAACCTCAGGAGCCCAGAAACTCACATCCGGGCCTGCCCGGTGCGTCACCCAAGGAAGCCAGGTGGTGGTCAAAGCGCCGGCGGCCACCTTGACATACCCTGACGGGTAGTCAACATCCGCCACCTGCCCAGTCATCAGGAGGTTGGCAAGGCGCCGCTCAAGCTCGGCCAGGCGTTGGAGAATTTTCTCGTTCATGGCACCAACCTGTCATACGCCGGTGCATGACCATCGTATGCCCGATCGCCGTTGATGTAGACCGCTGACGGCAACACTCCGCCTTGCCAGATATCCTCCCCAATACGGATAGACTGCGACCATGTCACTGCCCACATCGCGACCCCTTGCTTATCAATCCGACCGGAAAAGAGGTTTTCCGCAGCCACGTCTGTCGCCCCGCAAAGGGCAGCCATACCCCACCGATTATTCGGAACCATATCCAGCAACGCCTCGACAATGGCCAGTGCAGATTAATCCCTTGGCAGGTACCGGGTATCTGCAGTGATGACAAACGCGGCTACCCGGACGGTAATGTCCCGCTCGCCGGTTTCCACCACCCGCGTTTTCGGGGCCCCCATCAACGCGACGCGCACAGCAGGAAGTCGCGTCGCAATGCGTCGCAGTTCATCAAGGTTGAAACGGCCAGGGTGGCAGCCCACCGCGGCCAATGAAGGCATCGCGGCTTTGATAGTGTGAATGATGGCCTGCCTTAGCCCTTTAAGCCTCACCGCATCCTCCCGACCAAGCTGTCCGCCCAGTCACTCAAGGCCGAATCAAGGGCAACCAGATCGTCGTTATTTACACCAAGGTATGCCCGTTCGGGAAGGTTGCGGCGGTCATCGCCGTATTGGTGGCTCGCGGCGTAAACAAGGTTGCTACCTGTCCGCGCTTCTGTGTCATTGGCCCAGGAGACCAGCGAGTCAATAAGGTGGTCCTCATTCTCTAGCAAGCTGTGGTTGCTGTGGCGGGTACGTCCATAAGGCAAGGACCAGGCTTCCCATGGCTCGCCGTCCGGATCTTGTTTGTCCTGTTCAAGGCGGGTGCGTGTCTGGCTCTCCACAAGGTTAGCCAGTGCCAACATCACCTCCTGAGCGTCCACCTTAGCAAGGCGTGTAAGGGTGCGATTAAGGCTGTCGAGGTGGCGTACATCAATGGACAGGCTCGCAGGCATCAGAACCTCCCCAATCCGCGGCGTGAAAATAGGCGTTCTGCTGAACTAAAAGCCATCCCATCCTCCTCCACCAAGTCGTCGCCATCCTCGGAGTCATCTTCTACTCCAAGTGCTACCTGGCCTTTGGCACTGCTTTCCAACCATTTGATGGCATCTTCAAAACGCTGGCGCCGTTCCTCGGTGGCACCACCGGCATCGTCGGCCAACCAGTAAAGAGCGATGTCGACACAAAGCCGGGTCAGGAGAGCGGGAGTATTGGGAAGTGGCAAGGGGTAGCGACTACCAAGGTAGGAATTGATAAGCCCGGTCGCATCGCGCAGGCTACGCTCGGCACCAGACTCGTCAAGGGCACCGTTGCCGTCGGTGTCTGCCAGTGTATAAACCACGTCCTCACCGTATCTCGCCAGCATGTCATCCAGGGTGGCATACATCACGCCCCCTTAAGGTTAGATTGGAAGCGCACCCATGCCTGGTCGCGCTGGGCGGCGCTGATATCACGGCCAAGTACGTCCTCAATCGCTCTAACAGGCGGCTTTTTGTCCCCCTCGAGCATCCCCATCACCTCAACGATATCATCCAAAACAGGGTCATCTGCCGGTGCTGGCGCAGCAGGGCCACTCTCGCCCACTACCAATCGGGGCTCAGCCGCAATGGCCTGCCTGTCAGCCTCTGACAGAGTCGACATATCGAGGGTGATGCCCTCATAAGGAAAGAAATGCCCTGCCCGGCGAAACCCCGGTGGGTGCTTGGCGCGGACAAACCAGGTTTGAGCCATTACAGACCTCCATAGAAAAAAGCCCCCTTTCGGGGGCAAAGGTCACCATTAGCCATCACAAAAAATCGGGAATGACCACCTTGAACTTGCCCCGAAGCTCGTTCGAGACGGTATTGCCTCCATCAGCAAATAGCTCACGCTGCAAAAGCTGCGTGGCCTTTTTTTCCATCGAGACAGGGATGACCAGCATGTTCGGTTTGATGCCCAAAGGCCTGCCCCCGTCAGCCTTGAATGACCGCATAGTGCTGTAGGCCTGCCAGAGCGTGTCCAAGGTAAGATCGGCTTTGACACCGTAGGCCATTTGCCAGAAACCAAAACCCACATTGCAGCGAAGGTCCACACCGTAGCGGTAGAGCTTCCGCATGAAGACGTCTTCGTCATCTTCCTTGGTCATCGCCACAAACTTGGGCTTCTTACGCTCTTGGAAAATGATGGGCTTGATGGCACGGGTCGTATCCAGTAAGTACCACGCCTCACCCTTGTAGCCGTTATCAACCAACACGTTTGAGACACTGTCATCCGTGCCCTGTCCATCCACCTGATCGTTTACCGGGTGGTCGGCATCAAAGAAATTCTGGCCGTCGTAACACGCCGTGGTGAACCCGTCCCGCAGCATCGGGAACACCAACTCATCCGGGAAAGCAGCGGTTGCACGCCCCATTTCCTGCATCATCGGGCTGTAGATACCCAAGTTGTCATCCTCGATGTCTGTGCGCTTGACACCGACGGTCGATTCAAAGTCCTTGTTGAAAATCTGGTAGCCGTGGGCTTCCATGTCCTTGATGACCCTGTCACCGATCCACTCACGGAACCCTGGCCACTGGCCAAGCCAACCATAGGTGTTCGACGCAGTGGTCGATTTGATGACGGTCGCCACTTCCGTGTATTGGGGTGTCGCCATGCCAAGACCGCCCTGGAAAGACGACTTGAACCCGGTAAACAGGCTTTTGATCAGTTGCGGGGTGATGATGGCCATCAGTCAGTCTCCTTTGCCGCGCTGTAAGCGTCTTCCTCAATGCCAAGCAGGCGGCAAGCTATCCGGTCTTCCTCGGTCAGTGACAAGGTGTTGCGCACCCGGTTATCAAGCCCACTGTCCCCGCCAACAATCGGGGCAGTTGCCGCATAGGCTTCAAAGCGGGCAAGTCCGCCTTCTTCCTTACAGCAAGCCCGGTGGTACTCCACCGTTGAAGGGGTAATGACTCCGGCAACAAGCGCCCGGTCCAGGGCGTCTTCAACCTGTTGGTCAATCGCCGCTTCCCGCACTGCCTTGAGCTCGCGTTCTGCTTCTTTCGCACGGTTTAGCGCGGCATCGTGGTCTGCCCGGGGTACGAACTTGTCAATCGACGGATTTTGCGCCTGGTTGAGCGCGGTGGCTTTGTCATCGTTGAGTCGGCTGATAGCCGACACGGCCTGCGCTTCAGTCGCCTCAGGCGGCAACGCCAACGCGGTACAAATCGCCAGCGGTAACGGCATGGATTCCTCTCTGTCGGGTATGTTGCGCCGGTTGAGCGCGGTCAGGTGTAGATTCGGCTGGTTGGTAAGCCCTGCCGAGTAAAGCTGCAAAATGCGTTTTGAGTTGATATCGAAAGTGAAGACCGGAGAGAGATAGCGGTAGGCTTTTTGGTCCACGAGTTCGCGTCCCGTGTCATTCCACTCGACCAGCCCCCAGATAGCCCCGCCTTCACGGGCTTGCAGGGCCTTAATCCACCCCACTGCAGGGGCAGGCTCCCCGGCTTTGCCTTTGATTTCGGTGGCATGCTCAATATCAATGGGAAGATCAGCACCGTTTTCGGCAAACGCCGCCACAATGGCGCTGGGAGCATCATTAACCCAATTTCGCCCGTCACGGCCGATAATCTCAGTGCCTGAGGGGATAAATTCGGCCCACACAGACGCCCCGCTCCCCGCGGTATTAGCCGCCAGGGCAGTCAGGTCAGTACTGAGAGTGAGGGTTTGTGTCTTCATGCCCGCACGGTAGCGCGGGCAGTTTGGAGGGGATTAGGTGAAAAGCTTCAGCGAAAAAAATGGCTTTATATATTTGTACAATATTTAGACGCTCGAAGACGCCTAGCCCAAATGCGTCAACTATGCAGATAGGCTCTCTTATTGATAAAAACGCTCTAAGTCTAATATCGCATTGCGAATCGATCGAAAGTCAGTTTTTGGGACATCTATGTACTCACTTTCAGAGCCATCTGTAGCTTCTTCAACCAATAACCCTTTGGGTGCATTTTTCGTTGCCAGTAAGTCAACATAACAGCCATAATCTAGGCAATATACATTGAACCGCTTGCCTGGGAATAACTGAGCAGACACCCCGGTCTTTAGTAGGTGTATAATACGGTTATCAAAAAGGTACTCGATGAGTTCATCTTTAGCATTACTGGAAAGTAGGAACCCTTTAGCTTGCCTTTGACCTATAACCTCATTAATTATCCACTCAAGAAGATTCAGAGCTTCCGGCCTACTAGATATCGCCTTATGCTTTGAACGGTGGTACCAATTACGAGCTGCCTCTCTGGTAATTGGTATAGATATTTGCTTATCAAGAGCTTTTTGAGCCGCCAAACCAATTATATTTATAGCGTCCCTAGGTACCCCCTCAGAAGAACGAACAAATTCTTCAAAAGCGCCCTCTTGTGTAAAAACATCATTAATAAATTTGGATTGTGATGTTAATGATAAAGGGTTGCTCTCGTCAGTATCAAGTGAAGAAACATGCTTAAAGAGCATATTACCGAAGAATTCTTTAGCACGCCTTTCATCATTATCAAATACCATAAATTCATCTAGGTTCAAACTAGCGGATGCATCAGCTCCGATCTCGATACCAATGTATGAACCGTCGTGTGCATTGTGCCTTCTAAAATTACAGCGTTGTTCAATTGCTGCAATTTTAACTGTAATACCGTCTACGGGATACAGTGTTCTTCGAAGCAAGTCCGCCAAAAAAGGTTGGAGATCTAATGGCACTTCACTCCATTCATCTATTAATATCCAAAGTTCAGAAGAGGGCAATTTAGATACTAATTTATCGAATTCGTTATAAACACTGGAGAAATGTATACGAATTTTCTCAGTACCTTTTTTCAGACTACGCTCGTTTGAGCTATCCTCACTGGTACTGACGTTTTCAGCAACAGCACTAAAGTCTATCTTTGCTGGATTTACCTTTACAGATGCCGAATCTTTAACCGTAGATATCAGTTTACCGGCGTTGCCTTTTTCCTGCTCAATGTCTCCTTCGATAACAATTGAAGTAGACTGCTCTGCAATCGAATCTAGGTTTGTTGCTAGAGAAGACAAATCGTATAGATTTTTATCATCCTCTAAAACCTGCCCAAGTATACCGTCATGTATTGCGCACAAGGTATCAGACAAAAGCCTCGTAGCCCTCTCTGACACTGGAAGCTGTGTATCGGAGTATATTCCGCCAGTTGACCCTATTGTCCGCATATCAATCTGGACAGTTGTTATTGATTTATCAATAAGATGATTTGTCAGGTATGATAGCACATGCGTTTTTCCAGTGCCTCGACGTCCGAATATGACCTGGTTATCACTATTGGAAAGTAAAGTAAATAATGGGCCAACATCAACGAACGACTCTACCAATTGTTGGCTTGTATATTTTTCAGCACGCTTAGATAGTTTTAATAGTGCTTTATTTAGTTCTCTCACAATTATTTCCCTATGAAAAATCTAATAAAATTCAATATACTTTTTAAGGAGAAGTTTTTAAGAAAAATTTTAGTAGACATACAATAATCTCAAAATGATCACGTTCTTATTAATCTATTCATTGTCGGTAAAATAACACAAAAACACTATAATTAATCTTGATTTCGATCGCATACATACTCGTTTGATGTTATTTCGACCAATCAAACCAAGATAGCTTCAGATCAAGATTAAATTAAATTTTCTGTGATTCATTCCGAAAAAATTGATGATTTTCTACTCACAATTTTCTACGAACAAAAGCCATATACTTTGTCATTGAACACTTGATGAATGCCTTGCCTCTTTTCGACTTCCCCACAACACCAACTAAGATGAAGTGAGCACCTAGAAATCGCTCAAAGTCCGCTACTCTAAAATGTTCCATCACCTTCTCTTTGAGTGGCTTTTCCAGTAGGAAACTTGGCTCGTCACCCCTTCCATAATTTAGCCACAACGTACCATTCTTATCTTCATGCCAGTTGTTTATCTCACCCCAGATGATTTGAGTTTTCTGGAAATGCTGTTCCTCAAAATGTGGGACCTGAACGAGGAAGTCTCTCAACTGGCCTTGCAAAATACTGCGTCCAGACTCAGCGACAACGTTGATGGTTTTGCCCTCTCCATACTCGGGATTCCTGATCAGATAACTAAGAATCTGCCTCAGAGAACGATTATTCGGAAATTGACCATTGGAGCCTTTATGGATAGGTTTAACGCCCCAATTCGTTTCCTCAACTTCTTCTTTATTTTTTTGCTGAACCTCTATGTTCTGAGATTTCGCTTTATCCAAGTCAACATAGAGGTCGTCTTGAGACTTCGCCTTTTCTGGGTCGTATTCGGCCTCATCTTCATAGATGTTGAGAGATGAAGCCCTATTGCAGCCATCAGAGTGGTTTGAAGCGAAATGATGCTGTCTCTCCGCCCCTCGGTGAAATGAGCGTTTCACATACCAACACTTCTTTTTGCAATCCGGGCAAATGAGCCTGCCTACGAAGTCTGATGGGGACTGAATGTAGTCATCCGAGGATATGAATATGCCATCAGGCTGAACAAGAGCTATGTCCATACCATTCCAAAATTCCAAAGTTTTTAACTTGTTATCAGAAATTTTGACTATTATCTATGCATTAACGCTCAAATTTCCTTACACTTCGCATTTCTTTAGCATCTACACAGTTTTACTATTTCTGGAAACTACATATCTCACTGTTACTAAAATAAAAAAGGAAAGCAATGTCGATTGAGCTCGTAAAACGCCAAATAAAGCACTTTGTCGAAAGCACTGAACCAGAAGTGCTAGCGATTAAAGGACCATGGGGGGTAGGCAAAACATACAGTTGGAATAAGTTCCTAAAAGAGTACAAAGCAGAAGTTGGTTTAAATGCATATTCCTACGTATCTCTTTTTGGACTCAATAGTATCGAGGAGATAAAGCGTGCTGTTTTTGAGAACACGGTCGATACCATTAATATAGGTGAGAAACCTGATCTCAAAACATTTAAGAAAAACTATCAAAGCATCGCTAAACAGGTATCTCGAAAATCCATGTCTGCATTGCGGGGCATCTCAATCCCATTCGTTGGAGAGTATGTTGAAGGCCTAGGCTCAGTCTTCACATCATTATCATATCTATCTCTAAATAAAACGATTATTTGCTTTGATGATCTCGAGCGTCATGGCCAAGACCTGAGAATTAAAGACTTCTTGGGACTCGTTTCATACTTCAAAGAGCAAAAAGACTGTAAAGTTGTTCTTCTTCTTAATGAAAACGCAGATAAAGAGGCTACGGATGAGTTCTCTGAATACAAAGAAAAAGTAATCGACAAACAACTCTGTTTTTCACCAACTTCACATGAAAGTTTTAACTTAGCCTTAGATAACACACAGGGTAACCCAAAATGGAATAATCTCCTCAAAGAATGCTGTATAAAATTAGATATAAAAAATATCCGAGTCATAAGAAAAATCCAATACCACACCACTTCTTTACTATCTCTTATAGAGAGTCACGATGACAGCATTAAATCTCAATTAATTCATAGCGTTACACTTTTGAGCTGGAGTTATTATTGTTGTAAAGGAGACAATCTCGTCCCTGATTTCAGATTCATAAAAAATGCAGGAACAACTAAGATAGCTAAAGAATATGAGGAAAAAGATTGCCAACAGTGGAACGACATTTTAGCTGCATACGGATACAAACGTACAGATATGATTGATTTAGCAATTGCAGATAGTATCGAAAATGGATTCCCAGATGAAAATAGATGGTTAGAACTATGCAACGCTAAGCAATCAGAAATAATGTCGATGAAAAGGGCGGATGAATTATCCAAAGCTTGGGGAATTTACCATGGTTCGTTTGATGACAATGGTGATGAAGTTGCAAATGCTTTTGATAAGGCGCTTCGTGCTTCAATTCTAGATGTTACAACCCATCAGTGGAGCCAGCCTCTAATAATCTTAAGAAAAATTGGGTTTGAGGAAAAAGCTGACACGCTTATTCAGTTCTACTTGGACACATTCCGGGAAAGTCCAGAAAGGTTTAATATTGACTCACACTATCACACTTTCGACATAGAGGATTCTAAGTTCGAAAATGCGCTGAGGCAGGCATATAACGATCACAAAAAAGAAGATAGTCCGCGCCTTATCTTAGATAGGTGGAAAGGCTCAAGTTCTTGGAATAGTGAAGATGCGCATGTACTCGCTAAGCTCAGCAAAGAAGAACTCAAAGAAATGTTCAAACAATTCAAAGGCGAAGAATTAACCCTCTATATCCGTGCGTGTATAAAATTAGGGCAAAGTTCCGAGATTCTGATGAAAAATACCCAAGAAGCGCTCGAAGAGATCGGAAACGAAAACGCTCTAAACAGAAGCCGTCTGGCTAAGTTCCGTCGGTAGTTTTTTTAACGCTATCCAATGTTGGATTTGATTTAAACCTAATAGTGCTGTGAGCATGTTGAGTGCTCACCCCAGCCCCTCCAGCCTCCCCTGCGCAGGCTGGATGCCGTTAGTGAGTTAATTCTATCAATGTAGTGATTTTGAAGCACCTAACAGCCAACCGATCAATCTATCTTTCCATTGTTTGATAACCCGATCATGAGTGAAATTGTCCACTTCCCCTATTCTGAGACAGTCTAAACTGGAGTTTTCTGCCTTTTAATTGCAGGAGAACACCATGAAAAAGTCACGGTTCACCGAAACTCAGATCGTTGCCATCCTCAAAGAGGCCGATGCGGGCATGAAAGTCGATGATATCTGCCGCCAGCATGGCATCAGTAATGCGACGTACTATAACTGGAAAGCCAAGTACGGAGGGCTGGAAGCCTCTGAACTCAAGCGAATTAAAGAGCTTGAGGCTGAAAATGCCAAGCTCAAGAAAATGTACGCAGATGTCAGCCTGGAAAACCATGCGATGAAGGAACTGTTCGCAAAAAAGGGCTGGTAGTCAACGACAAGCGGGATTGTGCACACATCCTGATTAACGTTGGCCTGAGCGTTGTAAAAGCCTGTGGACTCACTCAGTTAGGGCGTGCCAGTTTTTATCGAAAACCCAGGGACTGGCGGGTAGCGGATGCCGACGTCATTGATGCTATCAACGCGGTACTTAGCAAGTCCCCGCAGGCAGGCTTCTGGAAGTGTTATGGGCGCATGCGATACAAAGGACTCAGCTTCAATCACAAGCGGGTCTACCGGGTTTACTGCCGAATGGGTCTGAACCTAAAACGGCGCCCAAAACGTGTTTTACCCAAGCGTGTAGCTAAGCCGTTGGAGGTAGTCATGGAGCCTAATCATCAGTGGGCACTCGACTTCATGCATGACACGCTGTATTGCGGGAAGCGATTTCGCACCCTCAATGTCGAAGATGAAGCCACGCGGGAATGCCTGGCTATTGAAGTCGATACGTCGCTCCCGGCTGGCCGAGTCGTGCGCACTCTGGAACACCTAAAAGAGGAACGAGGCTTGCCAAAACAACTTCGCGTCGATAATGGCCCGGAGCTTATCTCTGCACAACTGACCGATTGGTGCGAAACACATGACATTGAGCTGGTCTATATCGAACCCGGTAAGCCTCAGCAAAACGGCTTTGTGGAACGCTTCAACGGTTCATTCCGCCGAGAGTTCCTGGATGCTTATCTGTTCGAGTCTCTTGAGCAAGTGCGAGACATGGCATGGATCTGGATGCTTGATTACAACGAAGAACGGACTCACGAAAGCTTAGGAAATATCCCGCCGGCTGAATACCGACGGAGACTGGAAAGCTCTAGTTATATGTTGTCTTGTTAACGGGGAAGTGGACAGGATGACCACCTCACAACAGTATTTGTAGGCTCGAACTAGTTGGCCTTTTGGCTAAGTAAAAACACTTAGGTGGTGAGGGTCTGATGAAACGAGCCTCGGATTGACTACAAGGCTCGTCGAAGCACTCTTTAAATCTTGTGCAGAAGCTGATCTTTAGGGACTGGCGTTAGCGTTCTGTCACTTGGTGCGCGGTAGTTCAATTGAGCACTCAAACCTTGAAGAATTGGCACTCTTCCTAAAAGTCGAGTGCCGCAAGTGAGCCATACTTGAACCGGATAAATACCTTTCTCGAGGTTAATTTGAGCTATCTCAGTTTTCGTTTTGTCCCTGTCATGTGAACCAAATTTTGGTTTCAACTCAATCAAGCTCTTGGAATCAAGAGAAAGTGACGCGCTACAATAGCTTTTCTCCGCAAGTTGGTCGGACTTATAAGCAACATCCAATGTAAATATCTGAGGGCCGCCCTCTAGGATATTAAGATAGCCAGTCCAAGATAACCCATAAGGTTCGTTGTGGTATTTTTTGAGGTTTGAGTCTTTCATAAAAAAGGAAAACTCAAATTTCGGAGAGTCAGTATCTAAAAGAGCACCAAGTGGCGTACCTTCTGGTTGCAAAGGCAGTTCCCTAGAACCTTTCAAATTCAATCGGTAAAACTCCATCCAAAGGCCTGGCGAGAATTTGGAGGTATCGGATAGACTACGCCCTGAAGAATCATCTTGATGCGGGCTTTGTTCTAACGTCGCCGCGAGTTGCGAAATCTGTTGTTCCAGTTTTTCTATTCTTCCCTCAAGTTCATCTATGCGTTCTGACGCCAAAACGGTGGAGCCATATGCAAGTGAAAGTAACAGAATCCAGTTAGTTAGCCTCATTCTCTTCTCCATCTAAAGTAATTGGTTTTGGTCTATTACTGTCTAAATCCTTTCGATAAGCTTCGTAACGTCCTACCTGCTCGTTGTATTTCTCTTCCGTTACAATTTCTATGTTAAACGGACGTGATTTTTGATCGTCTTTAACTGCACTTAGTGAATTATCAGAAGTGTTGTTGGTGGCAGGTTTTTGCTGTTTAACTATCTCTGGAGGGGTTTCGATGATTGTGCGCGTGTCTAGTTCGATTAAATGAGAGTCTTCAAACCTCTCCTTGGAAATTTGTTCTTCCTCAGATAACAAGATGTTGACAACCGTACCGATAATAAAGACAAAAAACGTCCCAAAACCTGCAACGATGCCAGTGGACTTGTGTACAAAATCGAGCTCCTCCTTGTCGGTTTTACTCATTAGCTTTTGCAGCCACCCTCGCAACACAGAATCCTTCCTTTCTCTCATCCCGACATATTTCAGCGTAATAACAGGTTAATATTCTTAACTATTGTTAGTTTGATTAGTAGACATTATTTGTTTTAAAGTCGGGATTTTTACATATCAAGGATATTGCTTTGATAGCGCGATAGCTCACCTGCGAAGCGGCACAGATTCACCTGGCTTACCCACTGTTTGCTCAAAGACCGCTGTTTTTTCCTTCTCCCAGCGTTTGCGTCCCTTGGCTCTCGCCTTCCCCGGATTGTAATCCCAGCCCGGATCAACCCCTTCAGGAACCTCCATCACTTCCCCGGTGCGTTTGTGGGTCCAGGTGGTATGGTGAAGCTTGGGGGATGCAGAGATACCGCGCTTTTTGGCCTCCTCAGCCGTCAGCTGCCGCACGCGGCACCGGCAGCCAAATCCATTGGGCGGCATGTGCGTGTCCCAAAACGGGTCATCCACCGGCAATACCAACCCTTCCCAGTGCACGTGGTCCTCGCGGTGTTCTTTGGAGGGACCCAGCCCATAGAGCAGGTACGGAAGCACTGCCTTGTTACGCTCAATCCGTGCCCACTGGCCAGCAGCCCGGGAGGCTCTTAAATTGGTGTCGTAAATAAGCTTAAGGCGCCTTGGCGTGCCAAGCTCAACAACCGAGCCGTCCGGCATCAAGGCCCGTCCAAGCCAGCCCCGCCTTGCCAGCTTGGGCTCAAGCTCTGCTTTGAAGCGTGCCAGGGTTTTCCCCTCGGCCATGGCGGACACAACCGCGTCGTGGATGTCGATAAGAAGGTCCTGGGTCATGGCCTTGGCGGCAGTAAACGCCCAGGTATGTTCCTCTTTCCAGACTTCATCCCAGTGCCAGGCAATGGCATACCCCTTGGCCTTCAGGTATGCGAGCGCCTGCTCGGGTACGGTCAGGCGAGCCGGGATAGTCATTCGTCGCCTTCCCGGCCTTCCCCGTACGCCATAAAACCAGCCTGAGCGAGGCTGTCCGTTAGGGCAGTCGGATCCACTTTTGACAGCAGCCCGGGCAATAAGGCCAAGATGTCCTCATAGCTGTTGGCACTTTTCACGGCAGCCAGAATAGGATCGGTAATGTGCGTTGCCCCTTCCCAGTCATCCAACATCATTTGGGCTATCTGGTCGATGTCATCAGGCGTCACACGGTTCAGGGCTTTGCGGTGGTTTTCTGCCTGCTCCGTCTTATCAGGCTTGGTTTCGTCAGGCTCAGGGGCGGCAGGCACACCCAACAAATCGGCATCACTGGCGGGCTCAGACAGGCCCAACTTGGCACGCACTTCCTTCGCCGAAACTTTAAGTCCGAGCGGAACCAGCTTTTCGAGATTCGTGGCCAGCGCATCAATGTCTTCCTTTTCTGGGATGGCGATAACCACCTTTGGATAGACGGCTTGCGGGCCAAAGTTGAGGTCAATGAATGGCCGGATAAGATCCCGGTTAAGGGTATCGGACAACTGGCGGGCATCGGCCTCAATGAGGTCCTGGCGCACTGCATCCTGTGCGTCCTCATTGCCAAGTTTACCCGGTGTACCCTCAGTCGTGGCCGTTTGGCCAAGGACAGCCTTGGAAACTTGACGGTCTATCCATTCCACCAGGCGGGCAAACACTTCAGAGGCTCCTGACGCCTGGGCGATTTGCTCAAACTCAATCACCATGGAATCGGGCAAGATAGCCGCTGCGTCAAAGCCGATGTTGACCACGGCCGATTTCAAAACGGCCTTGTCCTCCTCATTGGCACCTGGCCCATACTTACCAAGGCGAAGGGGAATGCCATAGATTTCCAGAAAGCCCAGCCAGTCTTTGAGGCCATACATCTTGCACACATAGGAAAATGCCACCAGGCGTGCCATCCCACCACGAAGCAGCAGGCCCGACTTCATCCTTGGCCGGTGGATGACAAACTTGTAGGGGGGCAGAGGCAGCCCATCGACCGGGTCGCTGTCATCTTGCAGGCGGATTTCATCCGGCTTTTTCTGGTTGAACTGGAAAAAGCGTGGGTCGCGCCAGAGATAGGCTCTGGGTGTCCACCGTCTGCCACCGCGGTCCCAAAGGATTTCGTTAACGCTGAACCCTTTGCCTAGCGCATCCAGCGCATTGTCAACCAGCTCCCCGAATTGCGGGGCACCAACTAGCTCCCGCACTGTATCGGCAAGCCTGTCTGCATGGCGGCCCTCACCCCCTGTTTCAATGTTGACCGGCAACCCGGCCACGGCCAATTTGCGGGTGCGAAGGACACTGGAGTAATGGGGATCACGTTCCTCCATTTCCTCAGCCAGTGTCAGGTAAGCCTCCAGATCTCCATCCGATGCTGACTGGAGGATGGATGCCAGCCGCGCCGGTGTCAGGCCACTGGCAACGGAGCCACTCCCCCAGGGGTTTCGGATGGCCGTCGGCCCGGCTATCTCTCGTGTCAGTGTTTTGGATACCATCACCATACGCCCTCCCGCTTAAAGCTGTTGCCCCCGCCATTAACGCGCTGGTAGTCATAGTGCTCAATGCTCCCCCCAGCCCAGCGGAGGAACTGGCTGGTGCTGTCAACCTGGTCAAAGGTGTCTGTCAGTGGACAGCTAAAAAGCTCGCGCTCGTAGTCCGGCAGCCATTCGG
Organism: Parasalinivibrio latis; assembly: GCF_036825535.1. Taxonomy (GTDB): domain Bacteria; phylum Pseudomonadota; class Gammaproteobacteria; order Enterobacterales; family Vibrionaceae; genus Parasalinivibrio; species Parasalinivibrio latis. The sequence continues at coordinate 1,080,429 of NZ_CP098813.1, read as the reverse complement.
CCTCAAGAGGCAGGAAGACAGTCCCGGCCTCAAACTTGGGAGACTCAGACGACAGGCGGATAATCTTGTCGTGCTCAGGCTCAATGGGGATAACCGGCAGGCGAGTTTCTGCACGCAAGTCCTGGATAAGTTGCTGCCCACTGGCCTTGTCCTCAATAAGCACGGCATGGGGTGGGTATTTACGGGCAATACTTTTAGCCATTGCACGCAAAGTCGGGTACTCGACCCGGTCACGCCAAACGTAGAGGAGGTAATACGCCAGCTTGGTTTCCGCCCAGACAGTGCAGACTGACGGGTCGTTGATTTCCTTGGCCTTGTTGGCCGTATCCCAGCTGTGCACAATGCGTATGGGATGGGCAGGGGGAACCCGGTATCGCTTAACCCATGCGCGTTTGATAATTCCGCCTTCTGACGGGGCGGGACGCTGCTGATAAAGTGCCTCCCAGTTCCGCGTCCCCTGAGTGCGTTTCTCCTGTCGCCAGAATGCAGGGGAAAACCAGTCCGTCCAGAGGAACTCGCCCCGGTCCCTGCCCAGTGGATCATCCTCCCTTTCACACTCCGCCTGCAGGGAAATGACATACCAGGACTCACCATCCCGAGCTTCAATCCAGCCGGACTCCCCGTTGTAGTGCTTGGGCAAAATGCGCCCCACCGGATCATCTTCGTGCCAGCGGGTCAGTATCCAAATGATAAAACCGTTGGGTTTAAGGCGTGTGCGTAGGTCAGACTTGTACGCCTCCCAGGTCTTATCCCGGATGACTTCACTGTCAGCCTGCTCCCGGCCTTTTATAGGGTCGTCATTGATAAGCCCATCTGCACGGTTGCCGGTGATGCCCGAAAGCACTCCTCCAGCCATGTAACCGGCATTGTTAGTCAGGGACCATGCCTCAACAGCCTTGTTGTCCGGCGTCAATCCGGTATCAAATATCTGCTGGTACGCCGGGCTTTTGCATATCTGGCGACACTTTCGGGAAAACTTCCAGGCTAGGTTGGATGCGTAGGACGTTGAAATAACCTGCTTGCCGGGGTTCTTTCCCATAAACCAGGTCGGAAACACCACGCTGGCATAGGTCGACTTTGCCGAGCCTGGGGGCATGAACACCATCAGGCGCTTGATATCACCGGCCTCGACTTTCTCCAGAGCTTCGTTAATCAGTTGATGGTGGCGTGCAGGTACCACGGTGTCCGGATAGAAGGCCTCGCAATCCTCATCATCGTTAAGAGGGGCACCTGGGATGGGAATGCTGCGGCAATAGGCATCAAGCGAATGGCGTGCCTTCAAGGCCCGTTTCCTTTCCAGTAGGGAAAGGAGCTCGCGCTTTCCTGCCGAGGTGTTCATAGCTTCTTGCTAAGTTCGGCAATACGGGCATCCAGTTCGCTTTCTGTCATGTCGTCGTCTTTGCGGCCTGGGTCATCCAGTCCTCGGATACGCCGGATAAGGTCAATGTTGTACCGATTGGTGTCCGTCAGCAGTTTGAGGTTTTTCGCGTCCATCACCAGCATCCTGATGGAACGTTCATCGGCTTCAATCGTGCGGAGAGTTTTATTGACAAGCTTCAGGGCAAGGCAGGCATTCTCAAGGCCAACGTCCATGTCATGGATGTCTTCGTTGGCCGCTTCCATTATCGCCGCTGCCACAGCCTTGGGTTTCCCAACTATCTCGGGCTCAGGCTTGCCGGCAAAGTAAGCCTTGACGCATTCACGCTTAATGGTCGCGCCATCCCGCACCCAGCCATATTTCTTGGCTCGGCGGCGAATCGAGGTTTCCGACACTCCAAAGCGGTCACCAACTTTACGGTTGGACTCCAGTCCCTTGCGTTATTCGGTTTCAATGGAAAGCCAGTCAATCGGCGTCATGCCTGCGCGCCTTTTTCTGGAGTTTGAGGTTTTCACGCTTGTACCAGAGGTTGGTCACCAGGGTTATAAGACCAATCAACAAGCCCCCGAGTGCCACCCAGTCATTGATAGTCAACCCAGCAATCACGGTAACGACTGAGGCGCTGTAACTGACGCCGACATTGAGCTTCTCCATCAGGATTTCGCCCCCGGTAGCAGTGTCGCTATCGATGGCATTACTTTCTCAACACTGCGTCCAACCACGTAGCCCCCAAGGCCAATCTGCAGAAGAGTCCAGGCTTGGGGTGCCAGCCGGAAAGCCAGAAGACCAAAGCTGTCGGCAACCACCAAGGCAAGGAATGCCAACATAGTGACAGGGCGCCATGATCGTTGCAGCCAACTGCCCCCATTGGCTTCCGCGGTGATAACCTGGGTTTTCGCTTCTATAAGGCGCGCTTCGTAATCCATTACCTGCGTGGCGAGGTTCATCTGTAGCTCCAGCATCTTTGCCTTGATGGCTAGGCGCTCCTCATCACTGGTATGCAACTCATCGATTAGTTCCGTAATGGGTGAGACAAGGCCAGACAGGACGTTCCACACTGACATCACTGCACCTCCTGTGGGTAAGCATGCCAAGGCAACTGGAAGTGCGGGCCATCAGGAAAGGTGGCCCAGTCCCCTCCCCATTCGATAGGGATATCGAGTGCATCTGCTGCGGTTTTCATTGCATCAGCGACAAGCCGGTACAAGGGCCAGTCCCAGCGCAGTTCATCACCCACCCAAGCACCCAAATCGACGGCATGGCCGGTGAGGTGACGGCTCCTGAACGTCCGTGATGCCCCTTTTACCACTAGCTGTTTCTGGCGCTGTAAGGTTCGGACCCCTTCAAGTACCGTAAAATCAACGTCACTTATCGTAATCGCCTGTTTCACCACTTGGACGAGATGGGGATGTACGCCCTCAAGGCGTTGACGGGAGCGGGCGCCCAACTTATAGGTCATAGATACAGGCCATAAATGACGATTCATGTCTCGAAAATGCCTGCATTGCTGTTGGTGGTTTAGGTGAACCGTTTCACTTCTTTAGATTAAGGAGTCCTGATGAGCTGGAATCCTAAGGTATGGTGTCGATACTCCTCCCAGCAGTTGCACCGTTTTGCAGATTGGCTTGATAAACTTCACTTTACGCGAATATTTTCAGCAGCAAGTTCGTTCCTTCTACTGCTGACGCTAATAGGGTTTTACATCGATATTGAAGACCGTGAGCAACAAAGGAAGGTCAATGCCTGGCAGTTAATTACAGTAATCGCTCCTGGTAATAGCGGGAAAATTGATGCTTTGGAATACCTTTATTCAATAGACGAAGACCTAGTTGGACTTAATTTATCTATTCCAATTATCAAAGATAGTCATAATCGGTATGACCAACTACCAGGTGTTTACCTGCGAGGTATACGGCTTCCCAACGCTAATCTGAGCGGAAGTAAATTTCGACAGGCAGACCTCACTTTCGCAGATCTATCAGGAGCAAATCTGTTCAACGCCGACCTCAGCTTGGCTTTTTTAAACTATGCCAACCTTAGAAATGCAAATCTTCAACTTGTAAACTTTCAAGGGGCTCACCTAGAGGGGGCGGATTTAAGAGGAGCAACGATTGTGATCAGAGCGGAAGGTCCACAAGCTGCATGCATTAGGCTGCAAGCATCCAATGACTGGAAGTCTGCCTACCGCGATCCCGAACTTGCCTGTGGCGCCGCAATTCCACACCCACCTAAAAACTAGCTCCGCACGATATTCATCACATGCCGCCGGGAAATCCCGTACTCTCTTGCAAGGATATCAGCCCGATTACCTTCCCCCGGAGGCATGCTGTTGTACGCATCACGGATAAGGGCATCCCTTACATGGCGATAAATGACCTTGCTCGGCACATCAAAGGTATCACCACCGTAGTAGTAGCTGAGCTTTTCGGCCGTTTCAACGCCAAGGATAAGGACCAGGGGATGGTCAGATTTTAACGTCTGGGGCACGTACACCCTTGCTCCGCCCATTGCTTGCCCTAGCCTTACCGCACCGGCAGCGCCAATCACTTCCGCAATCTCATGTAGTACACTCATGGAATCTTCCTTTTTGTTCCGCTATACAGCCACTTGCGACTTAACGACGACCCTTGCGTATCAGATAAGCGGCTAAATATCTGCGAGATAGCCTCAATCGCCTCCCCGGATTTGATCAGCCTCCGGTCACACCTGTACACCGTCCACCCCAACCTCATAGCTTCGGAATACTTGGTCAAATCCTGCTCAAAGCCTTTGCCGCGGGTATGCCTTCCCCCACTCCATCCACCACCCTCAACTTCCACTGCCAAACCCAAGTCAGACCAGGCGAAATCTAAGCGCCAGCGACGGGTCGGATGAAATCGGTATTCACGCTCTGGCTTTGGTAGCCCAAGGGCTGTCAGTTGGAAGGCCAGCTCGGTTTCAAGGGCGCTCATGCTTGAGCCTCACCACATAATCGCTAAGTTCCTCAAGCGACAGCTGTCGTGGCTTGCCGACGTCTTTCTGGCCTCCCTGGTACACCAACTTGGCTTTGGCCACATCGCCAATCACCATGGGCGCATCAACCGGTTGGCCACTTTGGATGTTATTGGCTTCGCTGATTCCGATAAGCTTCTTTGGGTACGCCAAGGGCGGTTTGTTCGTGTAGCTCAGGTACCGCCTGACGAATTCAGTATGGCGGTATGGCTGCTCGCTCATGTCGGTGTGACAAAACGTCACCCAACCTCCCATTTCCATTACCACTTGATGGATGATCGCGTCGTCAAACACCACAGATTGCCACGCCCCAACTGATTGAATTGCACAGGATAACTTGCTCCACGCTTGCTCTCCCCGCGTTTGGGTGTTGCCATCCAATTGGCGGATCACATCGGCAGGCTTTGGAAAGAACTGGCCCGTGTCAGGGTTGCGCACCTGCATGTCTAGCGCCCGACGGACGTCCTCGAGGTCATAATCACGCAGCGCTTGCCAGTAAATCCCCAGCATGGGACGGGACAAGGGCTCCCGCATATACAGGCTTGAAGTCAGGCAGAGCATTTCAGCAAACAGGGTTTTCTCAGAAAGGTTCATGCTCAATCACTCCAGACATCAGGGCCTCACGGCGTGCATCGCTGATGGGTGACGCATCAGGGGCATCAATCCATTCTTGGATCTCCTTGCTGAACAAGCCAGTGAACGGCGCTTCCTTGGCTGATCGATGTTGGGGTTTGGCAAAACGTTTGGCATTGCGCATCCAATTTCGCCATGCCGCAGTCCAATCACGGAATGTGGATCCCTTGGCTCGGTGGTAATCCAGAAAGCGATCGGTTTCCTGAGAGAGATCGACCTCAATGGCGTTTTGTTTTGCCCAGTCGAAAAGGGCCGTTGAAACTTCGAAGGTGTTAGGCGGCGAAGTGGCACGTTTGGCGCGTGGCTCACGCGCGCTGTCTTTTGTAAACCTGTCTATTGTAATAGTGTCTTGTCTATTGTGGTCGTCAGGGCTGACGGTTGAAATGTCGCGTTTTAACGGTCGGCCCCGTCGGGGCTGACGGTCAGCACCGTCAGAATTGACGGTTTTAATGGCCGTCAGGATTGACGGTTTTTTCGCAGGTTTCTGACGGTTTTCGATGGGAGGTGGAGGCGCGTATTGCCACTCATCGGTCACAGGGTTGAGGCCGAGTTTGTTGCCATCGACCAGCAAAATCTGACGGCCGACCAATGCCTTTTTGACTCTGCTGATGTTCTTGGCATCTATACCGGTCAGCTCGCAAAGCTGGGCGTTACAAATCCAGTCCATGGATTTATTGAACCCATAGGTCTTCATCATGACGGCGTGGATCAGACGGCTTTCACGGTTGGACAAGTGCTCCCGGCAAAGTGCCAACCCCAATTGATTGGCAATACGATAAAACCCGTCATCTGGGCTTGCAGTACGATGAATAGTCAAAATATCAGCCATGAGATACTCTCCTTAGTGGCTCAACCACAATGGCTTTCCGTAAGGTCTCCAAGGCCCTTATTGCCTCGTTCACTTCCTGCTGGCATCTCTCCCGCTCCCGCAAGGAGAAGACCCCGTCTTCCAAAGCATTCTGGATAGCCTTTACCACATCCCCATGCTCGGCTGTTGCCTTGAGCACGGACTCAAGTAGGGACGTCGACGGTGGTGCGTCAGCCCTTTGCAGCGCAAGCTCTGTCGCCATCGCTTCATGGATGCGGTAGTTACCGGTGATGAGCTGGACAGCCAGGGCTTCTCGGAGGGAAAGCTTGTGGGAGTCTGACTGGGGATTAGCTTTATTGATAAGGACTTGGTGGGACATGCCGAGCTGCTGGGCGATTTGCCTGGCGGGGACGGCGGAGTCATGCACCGTGCTGTAAACAGCCGTATCGAGATGATCCATAGGTTTATCCCTTAATCGGTTAAACGTTCAACGCACGTTTGAGCTGGTGTAAGTTGTGGTAGAACACCTGGTCATAAACCAGGGCACCTTCAGTGAGGTACGCCAGGCGAAACGCTTGCTTTTCCGGGATGATGTCCCCCCAGCGGGAGACTGCTGCCTGACTGATGTTCAGCGTTTCGGCAACCAGGGCCTGACGGCCGAAGTGATCGATAACATCTTGCTTGAGCATAACCGCCTCCAGGTAATAAATAACCAGTAGATGGTTATTAAAATTAACCATGAATTAGGATAAGTCAAACAAAGCTGAGGTTGAACAATCTCAACTTTGGTTATAAATTTAACCATATGAATACGTTAGCTCGAAAAATCAAAGAAAGAATGTTTGCCCTTGGCATCAACCAACGGGAGCTGTCTGAGCAGGTGGGGATATCTCAGGTTGCCATCCATAAACTGGTCAGTGGTAAAACCAAGCAAACATCAAAAATTGCTGAACTCGCTGTCGCATTGCAGTGTGAGCCTGACTGGCTTACCGATGGGGAAGAGGACGGTGAAGTTCCGTGGCAGAGCGTGACGGAGGGCGGCACTCCCTTGTCACCCGAGGATATCGAGCTCCCCTATTACACCCTCGACACATCCCTGTCCACCAACAGCCACATGCCCCGGCACCGCTTCGCAAAGTCAACACTGCGTGGTTTGGGGGTTGAGTATGGCAATGCCGCCTGTGTGACGGTCTCGGGCAACAGCATGGAGCCGGTCCTTCCTGACAAGTCGTCTGTTGGTATCGACATGGCAGAACGGGAAAGGGTGGTCGATGGTGCCATTTATGCCATCAACCATGCGGGACTGCTAAGGGTCAAGGTATTGCAAAACCTACCTGCCGGCGGTTTACGCCTGAAAAGCTTTAACTATGACGATTACCCCAATGAGGACTACAACGCCGAACAGGTTAAGGATATCGAGATCCTCGGCCGGGCTTTTTGGTATTCGGTAATGTTGGCCAAATAACGCCCTGTCTTAAAGTTAAGTACATTAACCAAAAAGCCCGAAAAATAACCGGGCTTTTTTTGCATTCCTAGTTATTCAAAATAATTTCTCATAACTAATACGGTTATTTTTGATAACCATGGTTAATCTTGTTTTGTCACCTCGCAGAACAGGACATTAACCATGACCATATCACCTTGCATCGTCCAACGAGACATTGCCCGCTACCTAGTTATCCAGGCCCAGCTCGATGCCAGGCTGGATGCCTTGGACCAACTCGTTGATGACATCGCTGACACACTCTTGCAACGCCGCACCTACCAGTGGGGTAACCATACCGTGGACTTTGACGATGTGATCGTGCGTGCCATCGAGCACGATGCATTCACTAAAGTGTGCTCCCTAGCCCTTGAAAACGACAAGGCCGCTGTCACCCAACTGAAAACCCTACTCACTGCCGCCGCTTTTGCCCTTGCCGAGCACATTGCTGAAGACGCTCTGCAGGCATGCCTTAGTCAATATACCGATGAGATGGAGGAACGTTAAATGAACCAGGCAGCTATCCAACGTAACAACCTACACCGTCAGTACACCACCAAGGTACTGGCAGGGGCAAACCTCAATGCCCTTTGTGATGATGAGCGCTTCCATATGGAACGCCGGCTAGGGATTGGGGGCAGTGATGTCGCCGCTATTTTGGGTATCAGCCCCTACCGCACGGCCTATGACGTCTGGTTGGAAAAAACTGGCAGGAAAACACCGGATGATCTGTCCTGCAATCCGCACGTCCATTTCGGGACAGAGCTTGAGGACATCGTTGCCAAGGAGTATGCACGCCGCACAGGGCAAAAAATCCAAAAACGCCGCTACCCCTATGTACACAAGTCTATGCCCTGGCTCCGTGCCAACATAGACCGCTTCATCATTGGTGCCGACAAGGGGCTCGAGTGCAAGACAGCAGATAAGTGGGCGGCCCGCGACCAATGGGGAAAAGGTAACATCTACCAAGAGCTCGATAATCAAATCACCTTGTTCCAGGCTGATGATGATGTCCCCGAACCCTACATGCTCCAAGAGCTCCACTACATGATTGTGCTGAACAAACGTGAATGGGATCTGGCGGTCCTTATCGGAGGCAATGATTTTAGGATTTTCACCATGGCTTGGAACCAGGCACTGGCTGACATCGTTACCCAGCGGCTGACCACGTATTGGTTTGACCATGTCATTGCAGACGTACCTCCAGAGCCACAGACCCTCCAGGATGTGGAATGCCTTTACCGGTATGATGACGGTTCACATATCACGGCTACCCCAGACATCATCGATGTCTTCTGGCAATTTAAAACACTCAAAGAGCAAATCAGTGCCCTGGAAACACAAGCCTACGGCCCCTTGGTTGGCGGCAAACGTATCGGTGGGCTCGACATGAAAATCAAAGCGTTCATGGGTGAGCATGCCGACCTCCTTCTTGATGAGACTGGCAAAAAACTCTGCAGTTGGAAAACCCAACGTGCCCAGCGCATGGATACCACCGCCTTCAAAAAGGCTAATCCTGCGCTGGCAGCGCAATTTACAACCACCACAGAAAGCCGCGTCTTCCGGGCATAAGGAGAGCCGATATGACGACACAACTGACAAGCACCGATACCCAGGATTTGGCAATGCTGGACGCAGAGGCAAGCACGCCGGCTTATGACGTCGCCACCATGATGGTGACACCGGGACTGATGGGCCAGTTGGAGCGGTTTGCCCAACTGATGGCACAGGGAAAAGTTACGGTTCCGACACACCTTCGCGGCAGCATTGGGGATTGCCTGGCCGTGACATTGCAGGCCATGCAATGGCGTATGAACCCCCATGCGGTAGCGCAAAAAACCCACCTGGTTAACGGCACTCTGGGTTATGAGGCGCAGCTGGTCAATGCGGTCATCAAATCCATGGCTCCCACCAAAGACCGTCTGGAATTTGAGTTTTTCGGCCCCTGGGAGCAGGTCATCGGTAAGTTCACCATGGAAACCAGCGGCAAAGGAAACCGGTATGCCAGGCAAAACTGGACAGACAAAGATGAGGAAGGAGTCGGAGTCCGGGTCTTTGCCACGCTAAGGGGTGAAAACAAGCCCCGCGTTGTCGATGTGCTGCTAAAGCAATGCTGGCCTAGAAATTCCACCCAATGGGCGACAGATCCCCAACAGCAAATCACCTATGTAGCCGTTAAAAAATGGGCAAGGCGATATTGCCCGGATGTCATTTTGGGTGTCTATACCCCGGACGAACTTGAGCTGCCGCCAGAAAAGGCAATTAACCCCGAACCGGCAAAAACCAGCAAGACGACGGCCCTGCTCTCCCGGCTTTCCCCCATAGGGGGAGAAAAGCAGGAGGGCGCCACCCTGGATGATGTTCTTGGGAGCATCCAGGCAGCAACGACGGAAGCCGCCCTGGCCGAAGTCGAAGATGCGGCAAAGGCCCTTCCCCCGGCGGCCCTCAAAACCGCCCGAAAAGCATACAAGGACAAGCTCACAACACTCCGTGCTACCAATGGACAGCCCGCCCCGTCCTTAGAGCAGGAGGCCTGACATGCTCATTAAACTTTGTCGATTGGGGGCGGATGCCGTCTTGCGCGTCACCCCCAACGGGCACAACGTGGCCGGCCTGTCATTGGCCTATTCCATCGGATTTGGTGCCAACAGGGAAACCCAATGGCTGGAGGGGCGGCTTTGGGGTGAGCGCGTTATCAAGCTTGCCCCATACCTAACAAAGGGTCGGCAAGTGCTCGTGTACGCTGATGACATCAAGATCCATACCTTTTCGCGCAGTGATGGCTCTACCGGTGCCACCCTCCAGGCAAGGATCTTAGACATCACCTTTACCGACAGCGGAAAACCCGACGGTGCCCCGCCACCGTCCGACCCCGATCTCGACAAGGCAGACTGGCGGGATACATCGCCGCCTTTCTAAGGGATTGAACGTCTTTGGAGGGTTGAATGAACGACTATCAGTTTATCCGGCTGTCAGACTGGGCAGCCGCCGTCTTTCCCGGCGAGCACTATTCCCCTGCAACGATATCGCGCTGGGCTAAAACACATCAAATCCACCCAAGCCCTGTCAAAGTTGGCGGGCGTTGGATGGTCTTACGGAGTGCCCGCTTTGTCGGGTTGGCACTACATGCTGCCTACCACTCCGGAGATCCGCTGGTAGAGAGGATTTTACGCCATGGCAGCTAGACCCCGCACCCATAATATCACTGTCCAAAACCTGTATGAGAAACTCGATAAGCGCTCTGGCCAGGTTTACTATCAATACAGGGATCCCAGATCAGGGAAATTCCATGGCCTCGGCTCTGACAGGAAACGGGCCTTGTCTGTGGCCGTTGAACTCAATGACAAAATCAGCCAGCAACTGCTTGAGCACTATCAACATATCCTGGATGAAAACCCGGTCAAGCGACGGGAGAAAGGTGTCAGCACTGCAGCCTGGTGCGATAAATACATGCAGTACCAGAAATACCGCTATGGCCAGGGAGAACTTTCTATCCATACGTTGAACTCGCGTGCCATCGACATAGAAGTGCTTCGTGCACGTTGTGGGCACATCGGGGTACGTGAGCTCGATACGAAGACACTCGCCACCATTTATGATGAATATATCCTAGCGGACAAACGCTCGGCAGCTCAGCGGCTCAAGCAAACCTGGGGCAACCTGTTTAAGGAGGCGCAGCATTGTGGTGAGGTAGATGTTGGTTATAATCCGGCCCAGGCGCTAAGGAGTGTGCGCATTGACATCAGGCGCGCGCGCCTGTCCGAGGAAGACTGGAATGCGGTGTTGTCTGAGGCAGATCGGTTGCCCAGCCCTTTTCTCAAACACGCCATGAAGCTCGCTCTGACCACCGGACTTCGCCGCTCCGACATAAGGGGGCTGATGTTCAAGGATGTCAGTGACCATACCCTTTATGTCACGCTCGACAAATCCCGCGGGCGGTCAAAACTCGCATTCTCCCTCGATTTGGTGAACCCACTTCTCAACGAACCACTGGGTGACATCATCGCCGCTTGCCGTCAAACCGGCACGCTTAGCCAATACCTTGTTCACCAGACGCCCACCCTCAACTTTCGTCGCCCAGGGCAGCAGGTCTCCCCGACAGCAATTACCAACGGGTTCGCCAAAATACGGGATCGACTGGGCAGGATCTGGGACGGGAACCCGCCAAGCTTTCACGAAATACGCTCACTGGCTGAACGCACTTACGCTGAAATCGGGCTCAACACCCAACTGCTCCTTGGCCATAAAACCCCATTCACGACAAGCCGCTATCATGACAATCGCGGGTCGGAGTATATCCAGATTTCAATGGAAACCCTTCGCTAGAGGGCTGTGCGAAAGGGGAAATAGAGGCACAGATATTGGGGAAAACATTTTGGAGGAGTTTTGGAGGGAAAAAATCCGTTTTTCATCGCCCCCGCGTTGACGTCATTTCCGTACTGCCGATGATGTCTGCATTAAGACAGATTAATAAAAAATATCGCAATATAATCAGGGAGTAATCAATCAAACATATAGGTAACTAAAAGTATACTGGTTGACATAGGTAACCTCGAATTCCAGAGTATGCTTACATCGCTTACCTCCGGTACAACAAAATATGAAGATACTGATTCTCAATGGTCACCACTATTTCCCCTTCGCAGAAGGCAAACTAAACGGTGCATTGGTAGAAACCGCGACCGAAACCCTTACCTCTCTGGGACATGAAGTACGCCATACCTACATCGAAAAGGGGTACGACGCCGAGACGGAGATCGAAAAGCACCTCTGGGCTGACGTGGTTATTCTGCAAACACCCGTTTACTGGATGAGTGTCACCTGGTCGACCAAGAAGTACATGGATGAAGTTTACACAGCCGGACTGGGTGGAAGACTCTGCCATGGTGACGGACGAAGCCGATATACTGATGCGCAATACGGCAGTGGTGGCTCTCTGGAAGGGAAAAAATACATGCTATCCCTGACTTTCAATGCACCTGAAGCCGCCTTTAACGATCAAGACCAGTATCTTTTCCAGGGAAAAAGCGTGGATGATCTGTTTTTCCCTGTCCACATGGCTTTCCGTTTCTTTGCCATGACAGGCTTTAAGACATTTGTTTGCTATGACGTCATGAAAAACCCGGACACAGACAATGATTTAATACGTTACAAAGCCCACCTGGAAACATTGTTTAAAGGAGAGTGAACATGACTTACACCAATAAACTCGCTGCCGGCTCGCCATTCCCGGACATCAGTGCAACCAACATTGACGACAACACAGTCCAGCTTAAAGTGCCTCAAGGCAGCGCGACATGGCAGATGGTAGTTGTGTACCGCGGTAAGCATTGCCCCCTTTGCACCAAGTACCTGAATAACCTTGAAGGATATATTGCCCGCCTGGCTGACATTGGAATTTCTGTCATTGCCGTATCCGGCGACTCGAAAGCGCAACTTGAAGCACATAAAGAAAAGCTGAACGTAACGTTTCCGCTGCTATATGGCCTGACTGAAGTACAGATGAAAGAACTTGGTCTTTATATTTCCATTCCTCGTTCAGAGAAAGAAACAGACCACAACTTTGCTGAACCTGGCCTTTTTGTGATCAACGAAGCTGGCACTGTGCAAGTTGCAGATGTATCGAACAACCCATTCACCCGGCCTGAATTGGAAGCCTTGGTAAATGGTCTGGCATGGATCCGTAACCCAGACAACAACTACCCGATTCGCGGCACGTTGGCTTATTGACACACGACTAAAGGTGCGAGCCGATTGCCCGCACCTTGACTATTCGACCTTATTACCCCAAAAAGAGATAAGAGACTCTCGCGCAAACAGATCAAGTAAGTGATTGAACGGTTCAATTTGTTGGCTGCTGACAGTTTGAGAGGGAATACGAACCTCAGTACGTATTTCCACTGTACCATTAGCGAGAGTGTCAACGGTTCGCACTAAAGAGCCGAAATCATGATATAGCGTCACTTCTGCAGGGGGATAACGCAAAGACCAGATATTATTCAGGTCAAATTCATATTCTGAAACGATTCGCAGACCACCAAATTGTTCAGCATAGTGGCTGTTACTCAATTTGGACTCATAAAGCTCTTTCTTGATCCAGGCGTCTGCTTCTTCATATCTGAGGTTTTTATTGATCTCCAGAAAAGGTTCCAGCACAGCGCTGGAGTTGATGTTGAGGGACGCTGCCATTTCTTCAACGTTTTCGACTTTAAAAACGGGCGTAGAAATTGTTGTAACCGCATCGCTGTATTCCTCGCTCAAAAAGTCCGTAAGTTCTTCATCCGATAGGTGATTAAGCCTGGAACGGTAGTAAGAGGCGTACTCTCCGAAATAGGTTCGCGAGATTGTTTCATGCTGACCTCCGTCCTCTTTAAATCTGATTGAAGATTTATTTTCGAACTGCCAACGAAACTCACTGTTATCAACCGTATGGGGGATGTATCCCGGTTCCAGCGGAAGGCTGACCTTTCCTTGAATCCATTGAGGCGTAAATTGCCAGTTTGTTTCGGTATCTGTCGGATCCAGGCAGTAGTCATTTCCGCTCCGCTTAAAACACACGACAACGTGATTAAACGCCGCCATTGTCGGTAACAGCAACTGCTGCTCTGCGGTACGGTTTGTCGACACGAGTACCAAATTCGCGTTGATACCAATTTCCTTTAACATCGCCCTCAGCAAAACGGACTTGTCTTTGCAGTCCCCATACCGAACATTCAGGGTATGGGCGATGGAATGAGGGGTTACCGCATGTCCGGCACCAGACAGGGAGACATAACGAATATCGCGTGACACAAAATCCAGGATTTTTGCAATCTTTTCCTGTTCACTATCTTTGGGGTGGATGAGAGACGACATGATTGCATCCAAGCCCTGGGTATTGCTTATTGCGGTATTCATCGCTGTTGTTGCTCGATGGATCACTGAAGGCCAGTCTTTCTCTCCTCCCAGCACGATTTGACCAACGTGATCCCGCCAAAATATATTGCTATCACTTTTGAACGAAACGATATCTGATCCCGTACATTGAAGTTCCCGGTTCTCCTCCTCACAGCTAACGGTGTCGGAATTTGACTTCCACCTCACGGGAATACCATCTCGCCACTTGGCAGTAAGTCGGTATTCATTAATTGGAGCACTCGAAACCGTATATAGCGTTTCAGACCAATCCATTTCCTGATGCTTGAGATAGGTTTCTGTTTTATATCTGAGAAGGGCAAAACTCCCTTCCTTTAAGCTCGGGATGGGCAAGACCAACTCCCGTTGTTCAGTAAATGTGTTGTAGCGGTCGGTGGTTCTGATGGATGCAGACGCAGGAAGCAATTGCTCTACCGTTCCCTGAGTATCCACAGATGCTGCAGACAAAACGGTAATAGAGTCTGAATGCCGGTTGAAATATATTGAGTGCGAGCCTTGACCCTCAGTGTCAATGTAGCGGGGGAAGTACCCTACTTCGGTGGTATAAACAACAACTTTATCCTGTTCGATCTCAAATCTGTTTTCGATTAATACAATCTCATATTCATTAACTGTTGAGACATGCGGCCTATATTTTTCGATTAGTGATGCGTCTTCTTTAGAAAAGCTGAGTTTCCATTCCACATTTTCTGCGTAAACGCTGACGGGGTATATTCCGAAGACAAAAAGTAAAACACATATGGCAGTTTTTATGAATCTCATAGAGTGTTAAACCCCTGTGCCATCAGTTTGTAGTTGCTCTCCCATTCGGTATATTGCTCACCATTGGCAGCAAGCGAGGAAACAAACTCATAGATATAGTCTTCCTCCTCTATAAAAACGGATTGGGCAAACTCCTGATCGAGCAGGAAGTTGCCGCGACAGGTGATCTCAACACGCACTTTTACGCTGGTAGGTTTCAGTTTTCGCGTTTCTTGACAGTGAAAATTCTCTGACGCCTCATATAACAGTTCTTTGCGGCCATCGACCAACTCTTGCAGCGTCAAGTCCGGAGCATATCGGTACAACATGACATACCCACCAATCACAGGAGGTGAAAACTCCGCAACCAATGGCTTATCACTGTTTTCATCCGTGTTTACCTGAACCCAACCTTCACCATAAAATTCTAATTTTATATCGCTGTCATCACTTCTATAGATGCTTCTGGCTTCGATACGGTTTCCTGCTGAATCGGCAAAGCTTTCGTAAAGTGCAAAAAAAGAGAGCGCAAACATGACTGGAACAGTAACTACAACAATTACCCACTCATAGAATTTGTATCCGGATGACTTACCGAAGAACACCAAATCACTCCGTGCTCGCTTCAGGTTATTTACCCGGTTAAAAACCAAAGTAATACAGAGAGGCGCGACGAAAAGTGACACACTGAATAGCCAAAGTGGTAACTTATCATTTATAAGAAAGTATATGCTTATTAAAAAATATCCCACACAATATAACGCATAGTGTGATTTTTTGGATTGTAGTCCACTTTTTTCTTCAAGGTCATTGAGTGCCCGTCCTAATTTCCCAAATGCAAATGGCTGAGCAATAAGAACAAACGGAACCAAAAACCATAAACCAGGACGAAATTCCAGAGAGGATATTCTTTTTATTTCTCGAATTCGTCCTACAAAGAAACATGCTGTATAAATTCCAAACGTTCCAAAATGTAAAAAGAACTCCCACCACCCTGATCGTGGGGCTCTCGCAGGAATTTTAATGAATTGATCAGTTCCTTCTTCGCTGTTTACAGCAACTTGTTCTTCGTTTTCAATTTGTTCACTCATTAACCTAACATCCGTTGTCTTTTTATATAGTCGATCATTTATGCCAATTGGTGCATATAGATATTCATTTAACGTAAAAACTAACCTATTCGTTTAGTGCTTGTAAGACTGTGACTTACGTACGATGTTGAAAACTTCTCGCTATCATTTCAAAACGTGTGCAATGACAAAGTCAAAACTAAATATGAGCATGATTTCTTATTGGTTATGGCCAAGTATAACAACGTTGACATTACAGACGTTTAATTTCACCTATTCTCGCTATTTTCTGAAAGAAATCAACATCCTCACACTGCATTGATAAATGCACATTCTTTTGAGAAATCAACATAAATAGCAGGTTATCGAATTAAATATCCAATTAATTGGATGAGTGGAAAACAATATCGTTTAGTATAAATACTCCTAATTAACATCATCTCAATATTGAGACAGGAAAAAATGTTAGTTAAGTTCCAGATATCACCAATTTGCAACAATTAATTCGCGTTCTAATTATGATACATCTAGACTAATACTAATATAATTAGAAAATTGAGCCAAAAAACAATGAACTCTTTTAATTCAACTTGGCAAGCGACACTAATCTCATATAGAGATGCGATTTTAGCAATACTTCCCTTTATATTTCTTCGCTGCCTTTGGATTGTTATATTTAATCTTAATGTTTATTTTCAATTCATTAGCGAAACACAGGTAAATGCGATAACACAACTTTTTCAATTAAGCTTTCCGGTCTTAATGACAACATCTCTGGCATATCACCTGGCAATCAACTTTGCCTACGAACGGATTCACGCAACCTTCTTATCACTTATTCTGTTTTTTGTATTTTCCGGTTTTGTGTACCAGGATGCAGATGGTATCCACCTTTCAGATAACTTCGTTTTTCTTCATGCAGTACTAATTCCCGCTTTCGTCAGTGCACTTTATCTACTTATTAAAAAGCACTATAAGTTTTCATTTGACTCTAAAGGAAGATTACCCGCTAAGCTTACACAAAGTATCGATGCCACTCTCCCTTACCTGTTGATTTTCTTAGCGGCCATGTTCCTTAATCAACTGGTTATTAATTTATCCATAGCTCCTCTCGCTGTTTGGATTTCTGAGTTTTCAGTACTGGCTCAGAGTTATTTTTATGTATTTATATGCCATTTATTGTGGTTGATTGGCATTCATGGTTCATCTGCTTTCCAAGCCCTATTTGATACCTCATTCGCTTTTGAAATCTACACATCAGACATACCATACATCACGTTCTTGAGCTTATTCTCTTCATTTGGTGGCGCAGGGTGCACTTGGTCATTAATTATATCAATCCTTCTGTTCAGCAAAAACACCCATGCCAAAAGCATAGCAAAGATGTCCATCCCGTTTGCGTTGGTAAACATTAATGAAATTCTTCTCTTTGGCCTCCCGGTTATTTATAATCCTCGATTGGCCATACCCTTCATATTGGTTCCTTTAGCAAATCAATCTATCGCATACATTTTATTTTCAACCTTTCCTGTTGAGATATCAGGTACGGCCCATTGGATGATGCCAGTTCTCATTAATGGTTGGATAGCCTCAGATGGAAGTGTATACGTTCTATTTGTTCAGGTTTTCTTGATTGTTTTAGGTGTATTTATTTATAAACCATTTTTAAATCATTTCGATGTTGGAAGCACTGAGTCTTTAAAGGAAAACGTTATTAAAGCGCTAGAGCTCAACACAAAAATTGAATTAGACAGTGACGTCAGATTAAACCAAATTCAAACCATGTTAAATAATCAGCTCGTCTCCTTGAAATCACACATGAAAAAAATAATTTCTGGAGAATTAATGCTTTATTACCAACCTCAGTATTGTTCTGAGACAGGGAAACTTATTGGCTTGGAAGCCCTACTGAGGCTTAAATACAATAATAGAATTCACGGCCCCACTTTCCTTGAGGACTTTTCTGCCGCCGGTATGACGGCATCGATAGATCGTTGGGTTGTGGACCAGGCAATGAAAGACATGGTGGATTGGCAGGAAGAAGGCCTTCCACTGTGCAAAGTCAGTATCAACTTAGCAGCAGAGTCGCTCCTGAGTGATGAGGCAATTGCCTACATCATCCAAAAACTATCAGGCTTCCCTGTTGTTATTGAGATCACTGAATCGTCTTATATACAAAATTTGTCCTTCGCAAAGCGTGCAATTTCACAGTTACGCACTGCCGGTTTCCAGATTGCTATTGATGATTTTGGTTCCGGTTATTCCAGTCTTTCCATGCTTTCTCAGTTAGATGCGGATATCGTAAAACTCGATCGTCAATTTCTTCAAAACATCTCTTCAGAACAAGGCCGGATACTGTACCTCGCCGTCAGCAGCGCACTGTGCCATCTGGGATTCAGTGTCGTAGCAGAAGGAGTAGAAACCTATGAAGAACTGACCTTTGTCAGACGATGCAACATTGATTGCGTACAAGGGTATTATTATGAGCCTGCAATGACTAAAACCGAGACGCAATCAATACTTCTACTTCACGCCCAAAAACAAAAAACCTCTCAGCCAATACATCAATAGGACTTTTTTACCTGCGACATATGAAGTAACTGGGATTATCAATAAACCCTCCTGAGCTAATGCATTACGAGGCAGCTTGATCTGCTTTAGAGGAAACCCAGATACTCGCCAGTGCCAACATGCCGGATGCCACCATCAGCAACAGGGACACCGAGTTTATTACCGGCGTAGAGCCTTCCCGCAACCTATCGAACATCGCAATAGTCAGGGGCGCATCTGACCCCACCAGCATCAGCGTGGTATTAAAATTCTCAAAAGACATCAGGAACGCAATAATACCTGCCCCAATCAGTGCTGGTTTAAGAAAAGGAAGTGTAATGGTTAAGACGGCTTCGGCTTTTGTCGCCCCGAGGTTAAGCGCCGCTTCTTCCAGGCTGATATCAAATTTACGAAGTCGGGCTGCAATCACAAGAGTACATATTGTGGTAATAAACGCAAACTGTCCCAGTACTACCAGTACCAGCCCCGGCCGCATCCATTCGATATCCAAACCGATACTGTCTTCAATACCGTTTGCTATTGTGCTGCTCATCAAGAGAATTGACACCCCGAGAATTACACCTGGAATCACCAGAGGCAGCAGTAACAGCACATAGCAAAAACCTTTAAACGGAAAGTCAAAACGCTCGAACAAAAAGGCATTGGTGGTGGCAAGTACCAACGAACACACTGTCACGGCAATCGCAACCAGAAGACTTACCCATATACCATCCATCAATTCACGGTCATTGAAAATCCCGACCTTTGGTTCTGTGTTACCGGTAAACCACTCAAGTGTGAGGCCATTCCAGGGCAGTGACGGGAACAGGCTGTCATTAAAGGCAAAAACGGCTACTACCGTCAGCGGCAACATCAGAAAGACAAAGAACAGTGCGACATACCCTTGGTAAATCCGGGACAGGTTTTTATTTGTGGGAAGCGAAGGAATCATAACTTACCCCATTGTCTTGACGAATGACTGGCGGGTCAGTTTGAGGCCGCCCCATACCATCAGAGAGGAAAGTGTCAGCAACAAAATACCGAACGCAGATCCCTGTTCCCAGTTAAACCGGGTAATAAACTGGGTGAAAATTTGCTCGGTAAACCAGAGACTGTCTTTCCCACCAAGCAGTGTCGGGGTCAGGTAATTTCCAAGCGTCAGCATAAACACCACAATACATCCTGCTACAATGCCGCTCATGGCGTGAGGAATCACCACTTCTCTCAAGACATCCCAACTGCTGCCACCGAGATCATAGGCAGCTTCGATCAGGCTATTGTCCAGGCTGTCGAGAGTGGTAACCAAGGGGACGACCATAAACAACATCGACGTATACACCAGCCCGACCATGATGGTGACGTCGTTGTAGAGCATTTCTACAGGCTGATCTGCCAAGCCAGTAGCTTGCAGTAGTCCGCTAATCAACCCGGATTCCCGAAGCAGTATCATCCAACCATAAGAACGCACCAGCTCACTGACCCAAAAAGGCAGCAAACAGGCAACGAACAACAAGCTCTTGGTTTTTCCCTGGCTGACTTTGGCAATGTAAAACGCCACGGGAAATGCCACCAGCAACGTCAGCACAGTTGCCAGTAATGACATGACGGCGGTACGCGTGAAGGTCCGCCAGTACAGGGGCTCAGTAAAGAAAGTGGCGTAGTTGTCCAGGCTGAAAACCGTCGCACCACCCACGGCCCTGTCCTGCACCGAAATATTGAACATCTGGGCATGGGGCAGGATGATAAGGAGCAATAACCACAGTAAAAACGGTGTCAGCAGCAGATAAAGTGCCAACCGGTTTCCCCGTTCAATCATCATTGCCTCCTATTTCTGCGACGGCAGGCAGCGGGAAACGCCGGCTTGCCAGTGGACAAACAGCTGGTCCCCGGGACGGATATAACGAAAACTCTCCGTCTGTGGTAATTGGACTGAAAATTCACCCTGATTCTGTGGATGGCGCACCACCAACTGGCTGCGCGAACCATCGAAAAGAATTTCCTTCACTTCCACGTCAAACCCATTGTCTGCCAAAGCAGGAATATCCCCTGGGAATGCGATGGAAATTGCTTCCGGCCGGATAAAAATATCGGCATGATCCCCAAGGCTAAGGCTACTCCCAGTGGCTCGGTAGGTCTCCCCCATCTCTCCCTTTATCACTAAGGTATCGCCATTGACCTCTGTTACCTTCCCCTGCCGGTGGTTATTCTCCCCAACAAACTTGGCAACGAATGTTGTAGCCGGAGCGTAGTAAAGCTCCTGAGGGGTAGCGAGTTGCTCAAACCTGCCGTTATTCATTACGGCAACCTGATCAGACATGACCAGTGCTTCAGACTGGTCATGGGTGATATATACGAAGGTGGTGCCAAATTCCTGCTGGAGATGTTTCAGCTCAACTTTCATCTGCTCACGCAGCTTGAGATCCAGCGCCCCCAATGGCTCGTCCAGCAAAAGAACATCCGGGTTAAGCACCAGGCAGCGCGCAATAGCAATACGTTGTTTCTGTCCACCGGACAACTGGGAAATCTGCTTTGGTCCACTTCCGGATAACCCGACCCTGGCCAGCACTTCATCCACTTTACGTGCTATCTCTTCTTTCGGGGTCTTCCTGCGACGCAAGCCGTAGCCAATGTTCTCCGCCACTGTCATCGTGGGAAATAACGCCAGATGCTGGAACACCATGTTGACCGGCCGCCGGTTCGGGGCAATATCATTAACCCTTTTCCCTTTTATAAAAATATCGCCATGGGAAGCCTGCTCAAAACCCGCCAACATACGGAGGAGTGTGGTTTTTCCACAGCCGGACGGCCCTAATATGGAGAAGAAACTGCCTTTAGGGACGGTGAAATCAATATTGTCGACTGCCGTGAAATCAGCGAAGGTTTTTGTTATTGCCCGGCATTCAAGATCCGGTGTGGCTAAGTTGGAATCGGAGTGTGCAGACATGGTTGTTACCGCCTGGGTTGTTTCTGAAATTCGCATCCGTTGCGAAAATTCCGGCCTGTCACAACAGGCCGGAATGAGATTACAGTATTAATCAGTTCGCCGCTTTAACGCGATCAAGAACCAGGCCTTCCATTTCTTCCAGCCCGGCCGGTACGGTTGGGTACCATTTGATGTTGTCAATTGCCGCAGGAGGGAAGCTGGTCTGGAACTGCTTTTTCGCCGTTTCATTGACGAAGTTATCAGCCCCTTTAGACGCAGTAAAGTTACCTGCAGATTCTGTGATTTTCGCTGCAATTTCCGGCTGCATGACGAAATTAATCCACTTATACGCTGCATCTACAGCTTTTGACTTACGTGGAATTGCAAAGGTATCAATCCAACCCAATGCGCCCGATGCAGGGGCAACGAAATTGATATCCGGGTTATCACGGTTTACTTTCCAACCACCCGCATCCCAAGCCATCGCAGCAACCACTTCACCTGAACGAACCAGGTTAAGCAGCTCATCACCACCAGACCAGTAAGCTTTCACGTTCGGCTTACATTCAATCAGCTTCTTCTCCACTTTATCGAGAATGGCTTTGTATTTTTCCGGATCGCTGTATGCAGCAAATGGGTCTTCACCCATTGAGAATGCAAAACCGATCAATGTCGGACGCTTCAGGCGGTACGAAACCTTGCCTTTGTACTGTGCATCACACAAATCGGTATAGTCTTTCACACCGCCGGCTACCTTAGTGTTTACCACCAAACCGCTTGTGCCCCAAACGTGAGGTACACCATAGACTTCGCCATCCAACATAGTGTTGTTTTTGGTGGCATCGAGCATTGACGGAATAATCTTGTTGGCATCGACCTTAGACAGATCAATTGGCTGGTAAATTTTAAAGTCGCGCTGTGCCCCGGTGATACGATCCTGGCTTGGCTGTACCAAGTCGAAGCCAGCACCACGGGTCGCACGCAGCTTGGAAATCATATCTTCGTTATTAGACTTGGTAACCTTGACCTCAATGCCTGTTTCTTTCTCAAACTGGTCAATCACTTCTTGTGGAGCGTAACCACCCCAGGTCAGCAAACGGAGCGTTTCTGCATTGGCGGCATGGGCTGAAAACAACGTCCCTGCAGCCAATACCATCGTCACCTTTAAGCTATTCATCTTTCGTCCCTTTCTCGTTGGATGAATGCGCAGAAATTAGGCCACCTTTTCATGAGGAGGCATCTCTCTGAGCGTGGGTAGAAATGCATTGTTAGCCTTTCTTTTGTAAAGAAACGAACGATAAAGAATCATCGTTACAATTTATTTACA
The DNA here is from genome assembly GCF_036825535.1 of Parasalinivibrio latis. Classification (GTDB taxonomy): domain Bacteria; phylum Pseudomonadota; class Gammaproteobacteria; order Enterobacterales; family Vibrionaceae; genus Parasalinivibrio; species Parasalinivibrio latis. The sequence goes on along the minus strand of NZ_CP098813.1, from coordinate 1,057,610 downwards.
ACATGGGTTAGGTATGACTCAGCAAAACAAAAATAACCAGCCAAAAAATGACCAAGTGTGAAGACAGTCACGCCTGTGGATTTTGCAATCGATTACAAAGAATTAAGAGAAATGACAGTGTCTAATGTAGGAAGCAGTTGGGTAATATTTGAGAACAAATCAGGAAGGTTTAATTGTACACATATGGCCTGCTATTTCACCCTCTTGGGTAAAAGCCAGGAGAGATTGAGAGATAGGCAAGCCTTGAAGAAAGTTATACCGCTTTGGTCAGGCTCACCGCTCCGATATAGCAACTGGACACACATTCCCCGCAGCCATTGCAGAGGTCAGAAACAACCGGCAGTCTGTTAGGGCTGACAGAAATCGCACCTGTAGGGCAGTCAGTTTCGCATTCATCGCAGCTTCCCATAATCCGGGCATTGCAACCGGAAGAGATGACAGGTCGCCAGCCTGTATCACGCGATCGTCCAGGCTGAAGCGCACCTGTCTGGCATGCAGACGTGCAAGCAACGCAGAGCGTACAGTGATTGAGGGAAAGGTCCATTACAGGTCCGCCGGTTGTCATGGACAACACCTGCTGCGGGCAAGCTCGGACACACTCACCACAGCGGTTGCATAGCCTGTTAAACAGAAGCTCTTCTACTGCCCCCAGAGGACGACCGCAGTTTATCACTGGAGGTTCGTCGGCTTCCGAGGCACTTTTCATTCCCCGGCCAATGGCCCGGAACAATCCCCGGCGGCTTGTGCCGCAGTGGGAAAGCTTGGCCTGGTAGTACTTTTCATTGTCACCAGACAACGCTCACACCCTCTCCCAATAAATGCGGCGAGCGTCTGCCACTACCCCGGTTTCTTCACAGAAGCTCATCAGCCATCCGTTGGTAATGGCTGCAAGGCCCTGGTAAAAGGCCGTTTCGGCATGCTTTTCCATCTCTTCGAGCATCATTGGCGCAAACGGCATGATATGACGGCTCAGAAGTGCCTTGGCATTGTCTCCGCCCCCGTTTTCCAACAGCACGGAAAGCATCATTAACATCAGGCCAATATGGTCTTCCGGCTCACGCAGCCCTGTGTCGCAGGACAACCCGACCGAAGACAGAAAGCCTCGATATTCCAGGGTGGATGCACCAAACAGCGCATTTTCATTGTCGAGGTACACCGAACCCCACGGCGGACATGGCATATCTCCACTACCTTGCAGCAATGCGAAAAAATCAGCTTCAAGAGCGTCGGGATCGGTTTGGGATGCGCTTTCTGCCAGCACATTCAGTAGTTCGTTTTCCTCTTCTGCAAACGCATTGAGAATGGACGTTGCGGTTTCAGAACCCGGAGAGTGGTAAAGCAATGCACCAAGAAGGCGGGAAATAGACACGTCGTTTTGCATGATAAGCATCATCTTAGAATTTTGCGGCAGTCTACCTGTGTTGAAACCCGTAAAACTTGCGTCCAGTCAATAAATCGAATTTGGTTAACAATTTTAAATATTGCGATATATATCTCTTTTATATGAATAAATTATGAAAGATAAGCCCAATATTTGATCGAAATCTCACTTCCATAATCTCGCACGTCATATCCCGCCATTACGGCGGTTTTGTTGATTTGTCACAACATTTCATCGCGCCATTCCGGTAAATCTTCGCGCACACGAGGCCAGTGAAGGCCCGTGATTACAACCAATCGAGAATGTCGTGTATGAAGAATAAACTGAAAGCGTTACTGGCCGGCGGCCTGACGCGGCGGGATTTCGTTAAATCCTCTTCCGCCCTTGGCGGGCTAGCCGCGACCGCCGGTGCTGTGTCCCTGCCGTTTAAATCCAACCCGGTAGCGGCAGCCACGTCTGCTGCAAAAAAAGAAAAGGTGGTTTGGAGCGCCTGTACGGTGAACTGCGGAAGCCGCTGCCCACTGCGCATGCACGTTGTGGACGGTGAAATTAAGTGGGTGGAAACCGACAACACCGGCAATGATGAATACGGCAACCACCAGGTCCGCGCGTGTCTGCGTGGCCGTTCAATGCGTCGTCGTGTCTACAATCCGGATCGCCTGAAATACCCGATGAAGCGCGTTGGCAAGCGCGGTGAAGGCAAGTTCAAGCGCATCACCTGGGAAGAAGCCTATGATGAAATCGCTGGCAACATGAAGCGCATCATCAAGGATTATGGCAACGAAGCCATCTACCTGAACTACGGTACAGGGACGCTGGGCGGCACGGTCACCAAATCCTGGCCTCCGGGCAGCTCACTGATCGCCCGTATGATGAACCTGACCGGCGGTTACCTGAACCACTACGGCGACTACTCAACGGCACAAATCACTGTTGGCCTAGATTACACTTACGGTGGCGGCTGGGCTTACGGTAACTCTTTCTCTGATCTGGAAAATACTAAACTGATTGTCCAGTTCGGCAACAACCCGGCAGAAACCCGCATGTCCGGTGGCGGCCTTATCCACCATATGATGGAAGGCAAGGCACGCTCTAATGCCCGCATGATCATGATCGACCCTCGCTACACCGACACTGCCGGTGGACGTGAAGACCAATGGATTCCAATCCGCCCGGGTACGGATGCTGCCTTTATTGCAGCGATGGCGCATGTGATGATCCAGGAAAACCTGGTTGACCAGCCCTTCCTCGACAAATATTGCGTAGGTTACGACGAGAAAACTCTCCCGGCCTCTGCACCGCCAAAGAGCGACTACAAATCTTACATTCTGGGTGATGGCCCGGACGGTATCGCCAAAACCCCGGAATGGGCAGCACCGATTACCGGCATTCCGGCTGACATTATCATTAAAACAGCCCGTGAAATCGGCTCAACCAAGCCTTGTGCCGTGCTGCAGGGCTGGGGCCTGCAACGTACAGCCGGCGGTGAAATTGCATCACGCGCGGTCGCTATGCTGGCACTACTGACGGGCAACGTGGGTATTAACGGTGGCGGAACAGGAGCCCGTGAATCGGACTACAACATTCCGTTTGTCCGCTTCCCAACCTTGTCCAACCCGGTAAAGGCATCCATCCCGATGTTCCTGTGGACCGACGCAATTGTCCGCGGCCCGTCAATGACGGCAACACGCGACGGTATCCGCGGTGTTGACCAGCTGGAAGTGCCTATCAAGTTTATCTGGAACTACGCGGGCAACTGCATCATCAACCAGCACTCTGACATCAACAAAACCCACGAAATCCTGCAGGATGACAATGCGTGCGAAATGATTGTGGTGATCGACAACCACATGACATCTTCCGCGAAATATGCAGACATCGTGCTGCCAGATCTCACCACTTCTGAGCAGGCGGATTTCTGTATGGACACGAAGGCGGCGAACATGCCGTATTTCATCTTTGCCGACAAAGCGATTGAACCACAGTTCGAATCCAAAGGCATTTATGAAATCTGTTCTGAAATTGCCAAACGTATGGGTGTGGGTGAGGCGTTTACCGAAGGCCGCGACCAGGAAGGCTGGCTGCGCCACCTTTACGCCCTGACCCGCGAACAGGATCCTTCACTGCCGGACTTTGAGACCATGCGCAAGCAGGGTATCTACAAGCGTCGTGACCCGAATGGCCACTTTGTCGCGTACAAGTCATTCCGTGAAGATCCTGAGAACAACCCGCTGGGAACCCCTTCCGGCAAAATAGAAATTTATTCTGAGCGTCTGGCTGAAATTGCGGCGACGTGGGAGCTGGAGAGCGACGAAGTGATTCACCCGCTGCCGGTTTACGTCTCCACCTTTGAAGGCTGGGACGACAAGAAGCGTGACACCTACCCGCTCCAGCTGACCGGTTTCCACTATAAAGCCCGCTGCCACTCAACGTACGGGAACGTTGACATCATCAAGGAAGCTGCTCGCCAGGAAATGTGGATCAACCCGGTTGATGCCGCTGAACGTGGTATCGAAAACGGCGATCTCATCCGTATTTTCAACGACCGTGGTGAAGTACACATCCCTGCAAAAGTGACCCCTCGCATCATGCCGGGCGTTGTTGCCCTTGGAGAGGGTGGCTGGTACGCACCGGGTAAGAACAAAGTCGACAAAGGCGGCTGTATCAACGTTCTGACTACCCAGCGCCCTAGCCCGTTGGCAAAAGGCAACCCGCAGCACACCAACCTGGTAGATGTTCAACTGGTGAAGAAGGCGTAAGGACTGAACCATGAAGCAATACGGTTTTTATATTGACTCGAGCAAGTGCACCGGTTGTAAAACCTGCCAGCTTTCGTGCAAAGACAACAAGGACTTAGACGTCGGTGTAAACTTCCGCCGTGTCTATGAATATGCCGGTGGCAACTGGGTAAAAGACGGTGATACATGGCGTCAGGACGTTTATTCCTACTACGTATCCATGGCATGTAACCACTGTTCTGAACCAGCTTGTACCAAAGTCTGCCCAAGTGGTGCCATGCACAAACGCGAAGACGGCTTTGTTGTGGTTGACACTGACACCTGTATCGGCTGCCAGTACTGTTCAATGGCTTGCCCTTACGGCGCACCACAGTTCAATGCAGACAAAGGTCACATGACCAAGTGTGACGGTTGTTATGAACGTGTCGCCGAAGGCAAACAGCCAATCTGTGTTGAATCCTGCCCGCTACGCGCGTTGGAATTTGGTCCGATTGAAGAGCTGCGCGCTAAATACGGTGACCAGGCTGAAGTGGCTCCACTGCCTTCTGCATCCCTCACCAAACCAAACATTGTGATTAAGCCAAACCGCCATGCCCGCCCATGTGGAGATACCACCGGCTACCTGGCGAACCCTAAGGAGGTCTGATATGGCATGGCATGAATGGCCGTTGGTAGTGTTCACGGTCTTTGCACAAACTTCCGTAGGTGCATTTCTGGTACTGAGTGTATTGCTGCTGGGTAAGCAGTTCTGCCCGGGTGGTGAACTGCGCCTGCACAAGTCAATGTTCGGCCTGTGGGCACTGATGGGACTTGGCTTTATAGCTTCTACCATGCACCTTGGCAACCCATTGCGCGCAATGAATGCCCTGAACATGGTAGGCAGTTCCTGGCTGTCAAATGAAATAGCCAGCGGCAGCCTGTTCTTCGCACTGGGTGGTCTTTACTGGTTGCTGTCAATCCTCGACAAGGGAAGTGACGTACTTCGTAAGGGGCTGATGCTGGGTGCAATGGGTATTGGAGCTTTCTTTATGTACGCCATGATCATGGTGTACATGATCAACACCGTCCCAACCTGGTACACAGGGCTGACACCCGCTGCATTCGTGTTGACCATGGCAGTCGGCGGCTTTGCCCTGGCGCACCTGCTTTTGGTTGCGGCAAAGCACAAAGTCGCAGCGGCGGATACCGCGTTGCCGGTAATGGGCCTTGTCGCCGCTGCCGGTGTCGCCATTGCTGTTACTCTGCTTTCTGTCCATCTCGGCGGTATTGAAACCAGCGCCACATCCGCTTTGGCTGTTGTGCCGGATATGGCAACCATCCAGTTCGTACGTCTGGGTTTGCTGGCAACCGGTGTTGTTGTCTGGCTGCTGCCGATGATCATGAAACAGCCCCCTGCGCTGCCACTGATTGCTGTTGCCTTCGTACTGATCTTGCTTTCTGAGCTAGTCGGCCGCGGCATGTTTTATGGCATGCACATGACAGCGGGTGTGTAATCAACACCCCAACAGTTTGAACCCAAAGCAAAAGCCCCGAATTTCGGGGCTTTATTACAGAAAAAGTCCCCCGGTGTGCGGGGGATGGCTCTTAGGCGGGAGACTCACCTTTTCTGTTATGCTGAAAAGGTGCCATTAGAACGCATAAGCCAGATTCACACGTATATCACGGCCGGGGTTGGGGATACCGTCTCCACGGAAGCCAGTGGAGTAGCTGGCATGATCGGTATATTGCTTGTCCAGAAGGTTGTTAACTGTCAACGTCAGTGTCAGGTCTTCGCTTTGCAGCGGCAGGTATTGCGCATACAGGTTGTGTACACCGTATCCTGGCTTCGCGGCATAAGTGGTGCCGTCATTTACCTTTTTATCCAGACGCTGGACAAACTCACCGGTCCAGCCGAAATCAAGCTGATCAGAATACGCATAGTTGACCTTGGCAAACCAACTGTCGCCGACATCAACCCCTAAACCAAGGCTGTCATCATTTAGGGGATCACCGTTGAGTTCCGGTGACGACTTTGAATAGCTCAGGCTGGCGTCAAGTTTGTCAACAACATAGCCAACCCGGGCAATGAATCCTTCCGTTTCAAGTTTACCCAAATTGGAGACACCGTTGCCCACTGCATTGTCTATCGTGGTCCGGTATCCCTTTACGGCAAACTGGAAACCATCCAGACGGTATATTACGCCCAGTTCGTAGTTCTCCGCTTCTTCCCCTACACGTTTCTCAGGTGCCCTGAACAGGGTGAAGGTCTCGCGGACACGTGGCCCACGGAACGCCTGAGCCCAGCCGCCGTGAACTTCAATGTTGTCTGTTGCCAGGAACCTGAAACCGGCATTCGGGCTCCAGCCGTCATCTTTCAGCGTAAATGACGGTTTGGTGTTGTCGCTGCTCTGTTCTGTTTCATACCTGTCATAGCGAAGCCCGATACTCAAGAGCAATTGCTCCGTCACAGAGATACGATCCTGAAGGTAGATACCATGAATGGTGCCAGTCTCTTTCACATCCACTTCTGTAACGGCGTCCTGGTCAAGCCGGGATGTGTCATGGCTGTAATCCATGCCGTATTCCAATTCATGAATTCCCAGCGTGCTGGTGTTACGCAAATCAAGCCCATAGGAAATCACTTTGCCGGAGAAGGGTTCCCAGGTAGGTGAGTCATGGAAAAGGACATTTTCTGTGTTGTAAGCGGTCAGTTCCAGATCCACCAGTTCACTGGTAACCGGGTTGAACCCGTACTTGGCGGTAAATGTCTGGCGTTCGTTTTCCTGGGGCCAGATGCGGCCTTTAGTATCCTGAATATTCGGCTTGTGTGCCCGGACGCCCTCTTCCTTCCGGTTTTCATAGCTCAGAGACACTTTGTGGCTCTCTGCGAAATCGCCGACAACCTTGAGGAAACCGACCTTATGCCCTGATTCTGTATGTGGCTGCTTGGTACCGTCTCCGTCTTTGTAATCGTCGTAGTCCGCTTTCAACACTGTCGCCATAGCACTGACATTTTCGTTCAGTTGCCCGAATACGGTGCCGGATGTTTTGTAGCCCTGCGTATTGCTGTAGTAGCCGCCTTTTACCAGACCTCCAATCTTCTGGTCGCCATAAAGGAGGTCTTCAGGATCCTTGGTTTCAAAACGGATCGAACCACCCAGTGCCCCTGGTCCATTGGTTGCTTCCCCCGCACCTGCTGCCACTTCCACTTGCTTGAGCAATTCCGGTTCAATCATCAGGCGTCCCTGATGGTGGAACATGTATCCCGCTTGGGCAGCCCCGTCGATGGTAACGTTCATGAAAGTGTCTTCAAGGCCACGGATATAGGCTTTCTGGATTGGCCCGAAACCGCCACCTACCGCAACCTCAGGGTCACTGGCAAAGATGTCTGAGAGATCTACTGCCTGCTGGCGGTCAAGATCGGTTGAATCAATAATGACATCCGGCCCCTGCATCAGGGAGCCAGAAACAACCATGGTTTCTACGTCTTTGTTTTCTGCGGTTTCAGCAAATGCCATCCCACTGGCAAGCGCAAGGGATACTGAAGCAGCTACCACTGTAGGTGTGCCTCTGAACGGGCTTAGGTTATTCATTTTTATATACATCCATATAGTAACGATAATCATTCTCGACACCAATCCTATAAGATGTATCCATTGAGTAAATGATTTTTACAACTGTTACAAAGTGGAGGGAGGCTTAAGTGAACCGGTATCCCCGACCATGATCGGTCTGCAGGCGTTCAGATGAAAAACCGGCACTCGCCAGCTTCCGCCGCACCCGGCTGAGATGCATATCCAGGCTACGGTCGTCCGGGCTAAAGTGCTTTTTTAACACCATCTGGTAGAGATAGGATTTACTCAGTGTCCTGTCCTGATGGGACACCAGTGTCCACAGCAGGCGAAATTGGGTAGGCGTAAGGGATACGTCCTGTTGGCCAACTTCAACGAGATCTGACGTCCTGTCCAGTACAAGGTCATCAACCCGGAGAACACAGGTTTCCTGATCCGGGTTTGATGCTGATATGTCACGCCTGAGGATCGCAAATGCCCTCAACATGCACTCTTCCAAATCAAAGGGTGAAGAAACCACATCCTCTGCCCCCATCGACAGGGCAGAGACCCGTGCCTGGCTGCAACCGCCATCCACCAATGCCAACACCGGGCATGGCCCTTGGGTACAGAGCCACCGCAGCATAGACTCCCCTTTTTCACCTGCCTGAATTTGGGTAATCAGCAACGAAGTAGCAAGGCAATCGTGCGAAATAGCACCACCGGGTGCCACAGTGCTGACCCGGCAGCCAACCTCCTCCAGTCTCCCTTTCAATATCGAGGTAAAACCGCCCGGTTCATTTTCTTTCAACAGTACCCTTGGCTTGTTCCTGGCGAAATATTCCTTATACATAGGCCTTTTTACTGCATACATGCATCAAATATTAATGATATGTATTTTTATTATTATTTAACTCAATGCAACAAAAAATCCAATTTTTTAGCCTGGGTGCTGCATGAATGAACAACATGAAGCATCATACAGCCCTCAACATATCTGGTGATTTGTGCCTTCCCAACAGCAGATAACTGAGTTTTCTTCGGTCATTTTGCAGAGTGCTGAACACATCATTTCCAAACCACTCCAGTGAACCTTCCACATTGTCATCATCAGCCAGAGAGTCAAAAAACGCCTTGTAATCAACCAGCCCGTCGAAAAGCGGGACCATTCCTTCCCGGCTTCCCGCTGCCGCGTAGACATTCGACGGCGTGAAAACAGGCAATAAATGACGCTGGCTGACATTTTTGAAGTGGTAGTGGGCAACATACGGCCGTATTTGTTCCAGCAAGGTTTGGGGATCATCCCCCCCTTCCCAGACATGCAGCGTATCGAAGTTTATCTTGAACGCCGGGTGATCAATCTCTGCGAGCAGTTTAACCGTGGATGAACCACAATCCGCCAATGTCCCCGGATGGGTTTCAACCAATAATTCCAGGCCATTGTCGGCAGCGATTTCACATTGGCGCCGCAACATCCCAACCACTTTCTCCCTTTCATCAGGGTGGGTTTCAGCACTGCCTGCACTGCCAGCAAAAGTCCGAAGCTTTCTTGCATGCCAGCGGTGCGCCAATTGGCAAAGCGCTTGGGTCTTGTCCTCCATCTGTTTAACTGACCCACTTGTGGGAAGGTAATCACTGACCATGGGGACTTCCAGACCAAATGCGGCAAGCCAGTTACCGTTGAGGTGCTGCTGGGAAGCAAGGTTTCGCCCGTGGGCAGCCCAGAGCTCTATTCCCTGGAACTGGTTTGTTTGCGCCCAGATAGCGAGCTCGGCAAGTGAAACCAAATGGTGCCGGAAGGATATAGTGCACAGGGAAATCTTCATGACAATACCTCACTTTCCAACGCTTTCACGGGAGAGCATTTTGCGTCACACCACTGCACAAAAACTTCCTGCAGTTTTTCTTTGATGCGAAACTCCTGTTTGTCCATTAGGTTTAGTTGATCATCGATCTCTTCCAGAAGCGACAGTTCCAGACTTTCTGAGAGCTTTACAACGAGGTAATGAATCGCTTTGTACCCCTGGATTAACACCTCGATTTCATCGCACCAATATTCGAACTCATCGTCCGGCAACACCAATTCACGCCAGAAAAATGCAAATCCATGCTCATAGGCATACTTCCTCACCGAGATCACCGGCAGTTCACGTAAGGCAAAATTCAAGTGGGGTAACGGTTGCAGGCCCTCAACATGGGCACGGATAACTTTCCGGCACCCTTCCACCAGCGGGTTTTCCCGGCTTTGGAAGGCGATATTAAAATACTCCCGGATACGATCCGGTGTTGGGGACGTTACCGAGGAACGATCAAGCAACCAGCCACCTGAAACTGTTGGTTTATCTACCGCCTGCAATATGCGTTTTTTGGGGAGTTCACCTTCCCATCGGTAATCTGGATCCCGCATCAGCCAAACATCCGGGTTTTCGGTAGTTTCAAGTAAAACGTAGTGAGGAAAAGGGTTCTGGTTGAACTTGTTTTCCCGCTCCGGCAAATGGTACATATCCAGCATCACCATCACGCTTTCCTGATCCCCACATTGCTCCACCCGCTTACACAAAGCCTGAATGTTTTGAGCTTTACTGCGGTCTGCCTGATACCAAGAATTGATGCCAATACCGTAAAGGCATTCAAACCAGTAACGGAAGAAATCATGGTTTACTGACGGCGCATGGTAGGTCATCACGGCATCTTCCGTGACAGCAAAATCAGCATCCCACACAGAGAAGTAAAACGGCCGGTGGTCGATACCCGGACACCGTTTCAGGGAATCGCAGACGCAGCTGACAAAACAGTGAACTTTGATATCGATATACTCTTCACCATGCACATTCATGTGTTCATAAACGGGGTCTGGCTGCGGCAACGGAGAACCACTCCCTGTTACAGCGTTTTCTTCAAGTCCGTCAAGAAACGCCACCAGACTGGCAACCGTTGAAAAATCCTCTTTGGTAAAGCTGCTGTCGGGGATTTCATAGCCTTCCTGCAACTCCAACTGGACGATCAACTGGAGCAGCAGCACAGAGTCGATATACAAGTCTTCATTTAACCGGGAGGCGGGAGAGAATCCCTCAAGGTGAGGATGGTTCAAGGTGCTCTGCAACACCCGGTAAATAGCATCAGTGGTGGTGTTGGCCAATCCATTCCCGTTCACCGCCATGTCCGGCATGAGGTCAAGTTTTGACAGGTCAGTCATAGCACCACCTCCTTATGTGATTGGCAGTACGTCAGTTTACCGGCGTCATATAAGGCCGCCACTTCACGACGGCTGACCTTTCCATTCGCCTGACGGGGAATGTGGCTGACCTGCTCAAATACAGTTGGCATCTGGAAGCCGGCAAGTCTCGCCTGACACCATGCCCGCAGATCATCAATTTCCACCGGGTTATCGCTCGAGAACATCAAAGCTGCCCTCTCCCCCGCATACCTGTCGCTGCGCCGGATAACGACCGCATCCTCAATACCCGGCATTGCCATCACCACATCCTCTATATCCTGTGGGTACACATTGAGGCCGGCGACATTGATGGTGTCATCCAGTCGGGAGGCAAACACCATCATCCCATCCGGATTCAACCTGCCCAGGTCACGGGTATGTATCAACCCTTCCTCACCCCGGATGACAATCTCCCCGGTATCTCCACCTGCATCTGGCGATACCAGCGAAAAATGCGGCAATAGGTAGCCAATATCCGCTGCCTGTCCAACACGCGGATTAACCGCAATACACCCGGCTTCAGAACAGCCATATTGCTGGAACAAGTTGATGACTTTGGCTTTGATGGCAGTAAACCAGCCAGCAGGGAGAACCGTACCGGAGGTCATGGCTGCATGAATGGAATTTCCCTGTGGCAACATCATGGCCATTGTGTTGAGCATGGCCGGGGAAGAATACAGAAGCGGCTTCTCAACGGTTTTTATCCGTCTGAGGATATATTTGGGGTTTAGGTTATTGATTACCACGGGCTCTTGTCCTCGCTTTAACGCCACAAGAAACCCCGCAATCAACCCGTATGAATGCGTCACCGGGCAGGCAATGACCGGTGTCATGTCACTGGGTTCGGCAAATGCCGAAACATAACTCTCCAGTTCCCGTTCAATGCTTTGCCAACTCCGGGCGATACACTTGGGTTCGCCGGTTGTCCCGGAACTCATCTGGTACAACTCACCACCAGGTACAGGAGCCTTGCCCCCATCCAATCCAATCGGCTCCAGACTGTGGTAAAAAAGGTGGTGGCAGCCCGCTTTTCGGGCCAGCTTTTCCGCAGCTTCCCTTGGCATATCCGGGTGGACAGGCAGTACTGAACTTCCTTCCCTTTTCAGGAACAGGCAGAGCGATAACCACAGGTAGGTATCAGGAATACACACGGCATAGCGGTGGTGACTGCAGTTCTGGAATACAGGCATGGAAGCAAACCTTACCGCCGCGGAAGCGAAATCTTGTTCGCTGAAGTAATCATCATTCAGATACATCATAAGCGTCACATTCTTGTGAAATCTTGGAAAACAGAGGGTTGGTCACCAAGTGGTGGTACTCAACATGGCTGCCCGAAAACTTACGGGTCATCAGGGATTCGGTGTAGATTTTCAGGTCATCAAAGCAGAGCATGGCCTGCCGCGTCTCGAGCCGGTGTTCTTTGGCGTAGGCATGAAGCCGGGTGGCTACTTTTTGCCAGAAGTGTGGCTCCGGCATGCAGTAACAGTGATCCAGAAGGTGTGAAACCTCGGACAGGTTAAAGACAAACAGCGTGTCCATAACAAGTTCACGCAACAGTTCCAGGTTCGGCTGTTGGTAATACTGTGCAGCATTTTCTCCGTTACAATCCCACGGCATATGGGACAAATCAGGAACCCGGTCAGTCTCTTTTAGAAAAGACGGGACATATTCCAGGCTTTCGTGGAAATCCCGCAGAATAATTCGCTCTGGCCATCCATCCCGGTGAACCAGAACCATGTTCTGACCATGAGCTTCCACAGCCAAGCCGTGAGACACCAAAAGGTGCCAAACCGGTAACACGGCAACATCAATCAGCCGGTTTACCCACTCTTCAAGCCCATATTGTGAAACCCAGTCATCAATGAACGCCCGGCCATCATTTTCCACCATCATCAAAGCATTGAACGGCACGACCGATTCCCCTGCGCCGATATACTGCATCGCACTTTCGCGGAACAGGTAAGCCAGTTCACCGTTGCTGTCAGCAATACCACCGGCATATTCACCGAGCAAGGTCACCGGATAACGGGTTGAAAACAGGGGGTCCGAATCAACAACGTCTTTCAGCCAGCGGGAAACTGAAGGTGCCGGGCAGACAGAAACTGGCTCTATCACCCGTTTGGATGACGTGTTCACCATGTTCATGGACAGCTTGATGTTAGCCTTCGCCGGGTTATCCACGTTAAAGAGGGTTCGAACCGACTGGCTGGCAACATACCTGTCCCCGGCACTGCCTAGGAAGTAGGTACTTACAGGGTCAAATCGGGCAGCCAGTTCCCCATTACGGAACTTTGTCCACTGCCACGGGTGCAAGGGAAGAAGCCCATGAGTTTTGAGGCTTCCTCCCTGACCATGTAACCGGGTCATCAGCAGTTCCCACTCTTTCCGGCTCCCATCCTGGCCGTACAATTCTGAGCGCCAGAATTTCTCGTCATCAACCGGCAAGGCCTGGTGGAGCCTTTCCCGTGGAATAGCTACCCACTTCAACTGGAATGGGGTACCTGCCTCAGGGCCGAAATTCCGGTGGTCTTCTTCCGTAAATCCGGTTCTGGACTTGAAGGACGGGTGGTAAGGGTGCCCTTCATCAAGGGCAGACTCCATCTCGGCGAGATCTAACTCCCTGCGGTTTGCAGCCCTTTCCAGGTGTGTATGGTTCCAATGGCAAAGCCGGATAGTCTGGTTCAGTTCCTCGTGCAATTTCCTGCGGATACCAGGCATTGCCGGAAGATCTGCTATCAATGTCAACAAGCCAGCGGGGTACCAATTCCCATCACCTGCAGAAACTTCAAGGCTTCCGGGTATCATTCGGACGCGGTCAAATGCACCTGTCTTTGCATGACACCGGTATGTGCGATCCTGCATCACCCAGACATACCGGCATATACCGTTTGCTTCGTCTTCACACTGTTCAGCTTCAACGCAACGCTCGAACAACAGGGCTTCCACCAACTGTCGGATAACCCTTGTCTGGGGGCAGTGCGGGAAGTCATCAGGCAACGGCACAACCCACCTCCTCCGGTTCTGACGCCCACACCGGCGCAACCGTCAGGGGATTGGCCAACTGGGTATAGATGGCCTGTTCATTTTCGGCCTCAAGCTCATCGACATCATAAAGGCGAGTGAGGAGGTTTCCTTTTGCCGGAATGGTTTTGCGGGTAAGCAGGGAGTGGATGAGGTCTTTGCCCGCGCCGTTTAGCTGCTCGCCCAATGCTGCCAGGTAGCTCCTTAACATATCCACCAGCTGAGCTTCCGCAATCAACCCGTCCCCCCCCATACGGCTGATCACCGAGCAAACCTGGTTTACCACGAGGTAATAGGAGAAACGATCCCGTATTTCACGGTCTTCAAAGTAAAGGGATGCAATATCGCCCGCTTCCGGTGCCATTTTTGACAGGGTCTCCCGGTAGCGTTCCGACAGGTAAAAACCTTGGTTGTCCCGGTAATAATAGGCAGACGGGTAGCCTTCACTGACATCAAGCACGCTGTTTTGCTGGTGTGCTTCAAGGGCAATGCCGTGCCGGTCATAAAGCGTTATCAACGGTTTTACTGAACAGTCGAGATAAAGCCGGAACCATATGCGGCAGACCTCATCTACAGGCAAGAGGGTTTCATCGGTCAGGTTCAAAAGAATTTGGGCCAGACGTGAAGGCATGTCCCCAATAGCTTCTGCAGTCAGCGAGGCTATGGTGACAATACCCCGCTCCTTCCCTTCCATAAACGGGTTGTCCCGGAAAATAACCTCAAAGCCACTTTCTCTTTCTTCACGGCCGGGGATGTTCAGCGTGATGTAAGCAGGATCGTGAATCATGCGAAAACAGGGGTAGCTCTGCGCAAACCCGGTTTCAGCCATCAGCTTGTCCATCATAACACCGGCTTCCAACTCATGGCGGCGGTTACGGCGGACGGAATTGGTGATTCGCACCGGGATGGAGAACTTAACCATCCAGGGGCAGTCCCTACTATAGAGGGTCCGGACTGAGGACGTCGGGGTAAATTCCCTGCCCATGGGACCGAGGTAAGCCAGGCTTCCCTGTTGAATCAGGTCGCAGATATCCGGGGCGAGCAATAGGGTCTGTGCCTGAAGTGGATGCATGGGGATAAGGCAGGTCTGCCCCGGCTCTTCTGTTTGAGAAGCATCCCCCAGCATTGAAGACACAATTTCTTCAACACTTGAACGGGCCGCGTTCTGGTGCACAATTTCGCTGTTTGCTGCAAAGTAGTGGAGTTGGAATTCCCCAGAGAGTTCTGGAGCATAAGCCGGTTGGTGCCATTCAGCCATCCCCTGACGGCTTTTGGGCGTCGGGTGCAACCAATGGCCGAAAACACACGCCTGCTCGCCATCGATAAAGCTATCCCCGGCTGAAATTCCCCGGTGCTGTGCCTCAACGTAATCGGCCATCAGCTTGTAGCTGTCCGTCAGGCGGTGGATCAATTCCAGCTCCCTGACTCGCAGCAATTCAGAGTCGCCCTCGCAAAAGCTGCGGTAAATTTCCTGCACCAGCATCAGCATGACAGAAAAGGATTCAGTTTCCTGCCACATCGTCTCATGGAGCTGGCGTACCCAGCATTTACCAAACCGGTGACAACCTGTGAGGGAAAAGTACTCAATCCCAACCCTTAACTTTGCCCGCACAGATAGAAGTGAAAATTCAAAGCAGTCAGCTGATTCGCTCTTTCCAACCCGGTTGCTGAATGTATGTCTGCAATCAACGCCAGGGTCAACCTCCCTTAAGTAGCAGTTCAAGAAGGCACGGAAAGAGGCTTGCTCAGCAATTAACCTAGATGAATCAATCATCTTTGCACCTCGTCAATCAATCATGGCACTTTACTTTGCGTAAAATCCCGTTAACTTATTGGTCAACAATCTGCATGATATTAATTCTCATTACCATTGGAGTTACATTTGTTACAGGACGAATCCAGCCTTCAAAGGGAAGCCAGCCCACTGGTGTCTGATCCGGTTGCCCCTCAATTCTTCCGGTTCGCCGGCCATGCGCTCACAAGCCTTTTGGCAATTACAACGGCCTCGCTTGTTGACGGCTTTTTCGTCGGCAATTTTGTTGGTTCAAATGCACTGGCGGCAGTTACCCTCCTGGTTCCGGGCCTGACCTTGATGTTTGCAGTCGCCCTCACACTGGCAATCGGGGGCGCAGTGAAAACGGGACACTGGCTGGGGGTGGGGCAAATACATCAAGCCAGCCGCCTGTTTTCAGCATCAGTCATTTCCATCTTTGTTTTTTCCTGCCTAACCGGCATTGGCGTGACGGTGTGGGATAACGGGCTCTACGCCACGCTGGGTGCGCCTGAGGCAGTGTGGCCACTCATGCATGAATACGTAGGTGTGATGCGGTTTGCCTTGGTGGTTCAGCTCTGTACACTGGTGATGTACTACTTCATCAGGGCTGACAACCAGCCCCAAATCGGCACGCAAGCCCTGCTTACCGGTGCCTTGGTCAATATTGTCCTGAACGCTTTATTTGTGGGGTGGCTTGGTTTGGGGCTTGCCGGTGCTGCATGGGCAACATTACTCGCTCAATGCATTCAGTTGGCCGTCATCAGCCGGTATTTCACAAGACCTGACAGGAACCTTCACTGGCGGCTTGACCGCTTCCCCTACAAACTTATCACTGCTTCCGTGAAAAACGGATTTTCTGAGGGAATTAATGAACTGTCTATCGGGCTTGTTATTGGGGTAGTAAATTGGCTGATGCTGAAAACTGCAGGTGCTGCCGGTGTCGCTGCATTTTCTGTGGTTAACTTCCTGCTTTTTACCGCTTCGATGACGTTTTACGGCATCATTGACGCTGTACACCCACTGGTGAGCTATAACACCGGCGCCGGAAGGTACGATCGAGTCAGGAGCGTTGTGATCATCGCTTTGGTTACCCTTGGGGTTTTGGCCAGCGTAATGATGCTGGCTACCTGGATATTCGCTGATAGCATTCCCGCCATATTCCTGAACCAAGACGATGTAAATGCAAAGGCTATCGCTGCAGGCTATCTGTCTTTTATCTGGCCGGTTTTTCTGCTCTCTTCCCTGAATATGCTGATTTCATCGGTATTGACTGCGACCGACTACCCCAAGCCTTCCGCTGTCATCGCCTGTGCCCGGGGATTTATTTTTCCGGTCTCACTGCTGCTGATTATTGGGTTTTATATCCCTGGGATACCGTTGCTAGCAGCACTTCCGATGGCTGAATTTATCACCTTCATTCTGGCAACGGTATTGGCGATTAAAACGTTAAACTCTGCGAAACTGAGTGCCAAACTTCAGTCATGCAGTGACTGATAATGCCCCGTGAACAACCGGGGCATTATGAAAGACGCGCTAAAGTGTCAGGAAGTAATGAAAGAATTCATCGTCCTTTTTATAACCCAGAGACTCATACACAGCCTGGGCACTGGCATTATCTTTCTGGGTCGAAAGTGCAAGGCCTTTGGCGAAGGTTTGTGTTGCATGTAGCCGGGCTGCGTTCATCAACGCCTTACCTACCCCTTTCCCGCGAGCATCCTCGGATACAAACAGATCATTGAGTATCCAAATCCGGCGAGCAGATACGGAGGAAAATGAAGGATATAGCTGGGTGAACCCAAGGGCATTTCCTTGTCCATCCCTGGCGACATAGATAACTGACTCATCATTGGCGACCCGGACAGTCAGAAATTCTCGAGCCACCGCAGTATCACTCTCCTGACCGTAAAACTGTCGGTATAAATCAAAAAGCGGAATCACAGCATCAAGGCTCGACAGCCCAATTTTCTCCACTTTTACTTCCATTTACTCAACTCCTTGGGGTTTAAAGAAACACTGGTATTTCATCACTTAACCTAACCCAACTTACCCGTTTCGGCCATCGTAAAAGTGTTACATAACCCAGACACTTCTCATCGACAAAGTGCAAAGTTTCATATGAACAGATCACATACTAAAACACGGTTTTTGTGTTTGATGCACATAAATTTCTACACTCAGCTTTCTACCTGAAAAACAAGGATGTCAGTTGAATGAAAAACGTGATTACCCTGGCGCTCACTGCCGGATTGCTAGCAGGCTGTGGGCAAACGACCCTGTTGAGACCAAATGAAGTCACTCCTAACATCGGAAACGTCGCCAATATCTGTGACACCGACAATAAAAGCCTGTTGGCAACCGCTGCCCCCTTTTTGATTGAACAGGCTGCCAAGCTATTTGTGAAAGAGATTTCCAACCAACTCAAAGAGGAAATTAAAAAGAAGGTTTCCATCTACCAGGGCGCTGAGACATTCTCCTGCAATATCAGGGACGGCGTTGCAAACAACACAATCGCCTTTACGTTTACAGCCAAGGATGATGACAAGCCAAACCCTGTACGTATACCAGTCAGTCTCAGTACCGACGACAACTATACTTACATGCTCACCTTCGACCCCCGCAAGGTAAAACACAACTGGGCCCACTTGTCCGGGAATACTAAATTCGATGGCAGCGTTTTGCTGACCATAAAATGGGTGACTTACGCCCGTGATGGGGAGACCACCCTCCAGCAGGTTGTATTCAATGACACCGTCGCTGCACTGAAAATTCGCGATGGCAAGCTAAAAGATGCCGCCAAGGCAAAACCACGCACATTGACCGGCCTCCGCCCAGCCAAAAGCCAGCCTGACAGCAGTTTGTATGAGCAGCGCCATGTCATAACCTGGTCGATGACCCTTTTGGATGAGTCGCTCTCTGCCCAGGCGCTGCGCAAACTTCATGAAACACTCGACAGCAAGAAAGATAAGCTGACGTCTGAAGTTGAAGACGAGTTAAAAGATATCTTTGACGTTAAAGACTGAATCCGTTAAGCAATCAGGTACCAACAATGAAAAAACTGATAGTGCTATGCTGCCTGGTCTTAACCGCCTGTAGCAGCCCGTATTCGCCCATAGATGACGAAAATCTAGGTTCAAAACCCATTACCGGGCTTTACCAACCGGATTCTGCATCTTCCGTATTTATGATCCACGGCATGTGCCCCCACACTAAAGACTGGGCGGATGACTTCGTTGAAGATATTGCCAAGAAACTTGCACTAAAGCAGATAAAGGCTGAGTCTTCACCTCTGGCATTTACCGTCGCAGACGATAAAAA
Organism: Parasalinivibrio latis; assembly: GCF_036825535.1. Lineage (GTDB taxonomy): Bacteria > Pseudomonadota > Gammaproteobacteria > Enterobacterales > Vibrionaceae > Parasalinivibrio > Parasalinivibrio latis. The sequence continues at coordinate 1,038,634 of NZ_CP098813.1, read as the reverse complement.
TACCAATCCAGAGCGCCACTATTTCCTGAAAGAGTATTCCCTTGCCCGAGAAGGATATTTACTGAATATCTACAGCTTTAACTATGCCTATTTCAACAATATACGTTCACTGGGTAACCTGTACGATGATTTCACCAAGGCAAAAATCAATGGCTCGGTAAAAGACCAACTTGTCAGTGGCTGTCTTTCAGATGTCACCACTTACGGTGGCAAGCGTGGGCAAGATATTCGTACAACCCTTCTTGATGCCATCGACTATGTGGAAAAGGAAGATGCTAAATTGCCGGTCAAACCAAACAAGTTCTTTGTTTCTGAAAGCCTCGGCAGCAAAATCCTTCGTGATGTATTGGTTTGCGATGAGATTAAATCTACGGACAATGCTGCCGGCAAGGCACTTTCCAACACCCAAACAGTGTTTATGGCTTCCAACCAACTGCCGCTGCTAAATGCTGTCAACTCCTGTGTTTCCAACCCCACAGCAACCTTTGCCGATGCGATAAAACAATTGTCGACAACCAAGCGACTGCGACCCTCGTTTCACGTCGTTTCTTTTACTGATCCGAACGACCTGTTGAGCTACGACATTGATACAGATGACTATGCCGAAAAAGGGGTATCGAGCGTAAGCATTCCTGTCAGTAATGCAACTACGTGGTTTGGCCTTTTCGCTGAACCATTCAAAACCCATACCGGATACCTTGAAAACAAAGATGTGCTCGACATCATTGCCTGCGGCTCAAACGGTTGCCAATAAAGTCACTTTCACCCTAATCTGCCCCCTTCAGGGGCAGATTGGAATACACAGATGGAAACGCTAGGTAAGCAACTCAGCAATTGGGATGGGAAAGACAAGGATGAAATTCATCGGATTTACCGGCAGTTCGCAAACAGGAAGAATTTATTTACCCAACTCATAGTCTTACTTTCCGATCAACAATCTGAACGCGGTGTAACCTGGCTTATCAAGCATCACCTTGAAAAAGGGCACCTCCCCTCACAAAGTGACACCGTAACTATTATTCAACAATTGCCACTGCTGCAACATTGGGAGTCCCGGTTGCACCTCTTGCAAAGCCTGCGTTATTTTACCTTGCCAGAAAGTGAAAAACGCTCACTCGAGGTGTTTGTAAGGAAAGGATTGTCGGATCCCAATAAGTTTGTCCGTGCTTGGTCATATGACGGCTTTTTCCAGCTTGCCCGCCAATTTCCAGAATATCGGCCAGTAGTTACCGAACTGTTTGATATGGCGATAAAAGACGAACCAGCGTCAGTTAAGGCCAGAATCCGGAATTTACTTAAGGAGGGGGTATAAATACGTCACTACGCCAAGTGGTACGGGAGTGGGTACTCGAAACTTGTCAGATATAATTCATGCATTTCAGATGTCATATTAATAGGCGACAATTTCTTATCTATTTCCCCCTTCAACGCATTTATAATACGGACATCACAAATCAGTGTTCTCTTCGTGATATTTCCCACACAACATTTCGTTTTGAATTTTGCTAATTAGGGAATCACTAAATTAGTTGAGATGTGAGAAACTGGCTTTATCTTTTATTAAATGATTATTTAAAAACCATTATAATACAATTCATATACATATAGTTAAATCAAGATCCTATCCAAGCCCCCGGACAGCAGCACAAGCCAGAAATCAATTAAATACGGTTTGAAAGCCAGAACAAAGTTAACAACATTGAAAGGCCTTATTTTAAATATGGTTGATTTCTTCGTTTGATGGCAATGTGAAACAAAGTGAGTTTAAGTTTTTAAATGTTCGACATTATAAAAATTGATATCAAAGTCCCCCATCAAAGCAATTCACCCGGTTAAAATCTAAAGTTCTTTTTTTTGAAACACCGTTACTGATTTCATCTAATAATACTTAGCCGGTGGGGTTAATGGCTGCAGGCTTCTGGTAGCGTAAGACTAAAAATTCCCTATACCGGAAAGACGCCAACTCATGGAAATAACCAACAACCCGCGGTCACTTGTCCATGAGTATCTAAGTCACTGACTTTCTCGCATGAGGCGCAAAACATGAACACCAGATATTTATCTCAACCCCTTTCTGATGACGAAAGATCTGACCTGCTGTTCAAAGGTGATGTCGCCGTATTTACCCGGGTACCGGCAATGAAGGCTCTCATCCGGTTCACAGACAGCATGTTGAGGTATTATCTTGATGGCAATAACCCAGTCACTGCCCATCAGGATATGCTGCCAGGTACATTTTTGAACCGAATAGGGGCAGCACAAAGGGATATTCACAGAAGCGATGAGGCAAAGAGCCTGTTTTTTGGGGCACTTCGCCAATGTGGAATGGATCTTGATGATGCATTTTACGACCACTTCGTCCTTCGCGTGGTACCTTGCCACCCCTCATTTGAAGGGGCTTGGAACTCGGCAATCGGTCACCACCGCGATACATGGGGAAGCAATATTTATTGTCAGCAAAACTGGTGGGCTCCCATTTACGGTTTAGAGCCGGGGCGCAGCATCGCTATCTACCCCGATTACTGGCGAAGGCCTCTGGCCAACACGTCCAATAAGTGGAGTTTTAAAGAATTTCTCTCCCAGCGTTCATCCGCTCCCAAAAACACGCGTTGCGCCTACCCATCCGTTCCCCAACCATTGGAACCTATAGATGAAACCAACCGTATCAGCATGGATGTTTCTCCAGGAGACATTCTCTGTTTCTCCAGCGCACACTTGCATGCCAGCAGGATCAACCGTACCAGGGAGATCCGTTACAGTATCGAAATGCGAACGGTAAACCGGATAGATCTGGCAGAGGGCCGAAAGGCTCCAAATATTGACAATGACGGTACGGATCCAATGTATGGGTGGTTCAAAGGCATTACTGATCATGCCCCGCTGGCACTGGAAGTAGCCTGATTGTCTGATGGAAATTTCCTTCAGATACGAAAAAGCCGGTGATTGATTACCCGGCTTTATTTACTCAAAGGCAGGGAAAGATCAGTTAACCCTTGTTACTGTCTCTCTAATCCTGTTGCTGATTTCATCCCAGTTTCCGGCATCCATTAAGGTGGTTTCCGTCAGCCAGGTTCCTCCACAACATATCACCCGGTCAACAGCAAGGTACTCCAGTAAGTTGCTCGGTTTGATACCGCCGGTAGGCATTAACTGAACTTCACGGTATGGCGCCAGCAGTGATTTAACCATTGCAATACCACCCGAAGCCTCGGCAGGAAAGAACTTCAGCAGGGAAAACCCCAATTCCATGGCCTGCTCAATTTGACCCGGATTATTGATTCCCGGAATAAAAGGGAACCCTTTTTCTTTACAGTAAGTCGCAGTGGTTGGATTCAGTCCCGGAGCCACACCGAATTCGGCACCAGCATCCATTGCACGGTCGATCTGTTCTCTGGTCAACAGGGTGCCCGCACCAACACAGAGACTTGGTTCCGCCGCCTTCATTGCCTTAATCACTTCTGCCGCTACATCAGTACGAAAAGTCACTTCTGCTACCGGAAGGCCATTATCCACCAGCGCTTTGGCCAACGGAGCAGCATGTTCCACTTGGTTTATCTGAATTACCGGCACTACCTTACATCGGGTAAGTAAGTCCAAAATAGTCTTATCCATCACGCCCTCCTGCTGAATAATTCCCGGTATTACAAGTCCCAAAACGGGGTTACTGGTTATTGGTGGTCCGGAAGTGGGACAACCGCTCTTTCATACTCGAAATACGGTCACGGTGTGATTCGTCGCGCCTAAGGGAGACACTGGTCGCCAGGATGTCGATAACCACCAATGCGGCAATGCGTGAAATGGTTGGGGTATACCTGTCTGTATTTTCTAGTGTTTCTACCTCAATGCACAGGTCACTGTGTTCACTGAGCTTGCCATGCCGCCCGGTTATACTCACAACCATCGCCCCATGGGCCTTCGCTTCCTTCACCGTTTCTATCAACGCATTGGTTTCTGCGTTATTGGAGATGGCAACTACCACATTGCCGGAAGACATCATCGATGCCGCAATAAACTGCTGGTGCGAGTCTGTATGGGCATTGCATGGGACACCAAACAGCGGAAATTTCTGCTGGGCATCCAGGGCAACAATGCCGGATGCGCCGAAACCAAAGAAATCGATCTGGCGGGCGTTAACGAGAATATCGACAGCTTTTTCCATACTGTCGTTGTCAATGTGTTCCCGGGCCCAGTCAAGGCTGGTCAGGGTAAAATCAAACAGCTTTCGGGAAATCACCGAAGTGTCGTCCCCTTCCTGCAAAGCAGCATGTGTGGGTGTCACGCCAAGTGCAACACTCTGGGCCAAGCGGATTTTCAGATCCTGAAAACCAGTGCAACCAACAGCGGTGGCAAAACGCATTACCGTGGGTTCACTGACCCCGGCACCCCTCGCTGTTTCCACTAGTGTACTGTTTATTGCCTGCTTCGGGTCGGCAAGCACCCAGTCGGCCACTTTGCGGTCTGATTTACGAAGGGTGTCCAGCGAGCGGGTAATCATCTCTATGACGTTAGGTTGTTTCTGCTGCAATGCCTGGTTCCTCTTGCTGTTTTTGGTCATCTCAGGCTCAGCCTGTACTCTCGGTTCAATGTGGCGGGCCAGATGCAAATCATATCAGCCTTTTCAGTCGCATAAGCAGCGATACGAGCAGGATTTTCGGTATTGAAATGGAATAAACCCACATGGTGGGCAACCATATGGGTAATTCCGGCCTCAATACAAATATTCACGGCTTCTTCCAGGGTGAAGTTTCCAGGTACACCGTTGATTTTTCGAACGTTATCCCGGCCATTGACAGGAAGTAAAGCAACATCCGGTTTTAACCGGCTTAGCCACTGCGGTAGCTCAGGGTAGGGAATACAATCTCCGGAATGCCAGATTCGCAAATAACCCTTATCACTTTTAAATTCGAAGATATAGCCAAGATATACGCAGTTACCGGCACTATCCCGCTCGATCTCCTCATGAGCCGCCGGTATGGCAAATACTCTGAGGCCTCCGGGAAATGTCAGTGACTCCCCATCAGTGAAAGTGCTAATTTTTGTATCAGGTAACCTGCTTCGTATTCTGGCTTCCGTGATTTCAGCTCGGGGAGCAACAAGCCAGGTATTTTTCTGCTTTGGAGAGTTAAACAGTGGAAGAAGTGTCCCGGGATCCATATGGTCTGTATGTCTGTGGGTACAGAACACACCTTGCAGCGAGGGTAGTTCACCGACTGAAATCGGTGCATCCATCATCCGGGTGTGGGGAAAACGCGTACCGGCATATTTTTCCGCCAGTGAATCAGAGAGATAGGGATCAATCAACCAAGAATGCTCGCCACAAACCAACACGAAACCTGCCTGCCCCAGCCAGTAAAGGCTGACAGTATCAGGAGCATGGCCAAGGGCAAGCTTCGCTGGCAACGTTCCCTCGAATGCTGCATCAATCACTTCAACCTGGCGGTTAACCATCGCCGTGTCCTTCCAACACATCCAGCAGTTGGTCAACAGCCGATATGGTTGCCTTATCAACACTCTCCCGGGTAAAACCGCCAATATGACTGGTTGCGATACACCGGGAATGCTGCCAGAGCGGATGCGGTTTGGGTGGTTCTGTTGGAAAGACATCCGCGCCATAAAGGGCGATTTTGTTGTTCAGCAAGCCATTGTAAACCACGTTATGATCCACCAGCGCAGCCCTTGCAGTATTAATCACCACCACACCATCTTTGAGGGTATCAATACGAGCACTGTCCAATACTGGTTTGCCGTCCTGTGGTGACGGACAATGAAAGGTAATGATGTCTGACGTAGAAAGAAGTTCGGACTGACTGACAAAAGTCAGTTGCTCCCCGAGGATCATGCGGCCATTGAGAAGTGGATCATAGGCTCTGACCCGGGCACCCAGACCCATTACCATCTGTGCAACCTGGCTGCCAATCGCTCCCATACCGATAACCCCAACGGTTTTACCCTGTATCTCCCGGCCAATTACCCGCGGCCATTCCCCCCGTTTTACACCCGTTGCCGTTTCAGGGATATGGCGTAACCCAGCCAGCATCATAGCAATCGCCAATTCGGCAACCCCCCTGGCATTAGCTCCCTCGGCTTTTTTAAGTGCAATCCCTTTTTGCGCCAAGGTGTTTAATGGAAGGTTATCGATACCCGTACCGTTACGGCTGATCACTTTCAGGCTGTCCGCTGCATCCAACACTCTGGCACTGACCGGCTCAACACCGGCCAGCCAACCCACACACCCCGGTACAAGTTCAAGAAGGGTTGGTTCGTCCGGCATTATTCCAGGCTCGCAATAGACAACTTCGTACCCCAAATCCGTCAGGTTGCTGAAATACGGGTGCCCGTCCCGGGAAAGGGATCGGGGAGTAACCAGAATTTTTCCTTTGCCCATGTGCGCCCCTTTCACCGTTTGTTTACCTTGCCTGATGTTGCTGCAATATGTGAAATTCTCTCAAAGCCCGGCCCGTTAACCGGTATATCTACATCGAATACTTCTGCGATCACCCGGGTCCATCCATAAAGGAAGTAAACCCAGCCGTCATGAATTTTGAGGTTTTGCCCGGCCTCCTGTGCTTTTGCCTGATGCAGGAAAACCAGCTCACCTCGGTAATTAAGTTCCCAGATAACGGCATTTTGAGGAAAAACAGCGTCATCCGTCAGCGGAGAGCCGGGACCGTCTTTTCCAAGGCCTGTTGCATTAATAACCAATGAACCTTGGGGAAGTCCGGCCAACACTCCGTCATTGGTGTCAGGGCCCGTCACCAGTACATACTCGCAAGGAACATCTATTTCGTACCGGCCATGGATAGACCGGATTTCATCCAACCTCTCCCGGGATGTATCAGACACAATCACTTTTTCCGGGCGGTTTGCTCCCCGACAGCTCTGGGTGAGGTGCCATGTCAGGGCGATGGTAGCTCCCCCCGCACCCATCGAGAACACAGCCCCGCCGGTTTGGGCAAAATGTTGTCGGGCTAACAGATGTTCAAGCGCAAAACCGGAGGTCACCGGATCTTTGGCACTGCAACAAAATTTTCCCTCCCGCTTCGAGAGGCAACTTGTCTCACCCATCAATCCGGCATGGAGGTCGATTTCATCAAAGAGATCATGGCATGCTTGATATAGATCGATTTTATGAGTAGTGACCAATGCACCAACAGAGAGGGGATCATGTTTAATAAAAGCTGTCACCCGGCGGTAATCCGATGCCGGAGCATGGAGTGGCAAGTCGATACCTTTTATCTCAACCTCACCAAACCCAAGAAATTCAGCCCAGGCAGGAAAGACGTTCATGATTGAACTTTGCTGTGTCGAGACTCCGATAAAATAAAAGGTTTTCCTGGTAGCAGGGTGCAATTCCATTACCCATCCTCCCCAAACAGGGCGTTAACCGTTTCGGTATCCCGAGGCTGGTAAGCCGGGTTTTCCTCCAATACCCATCCCCCTTTCCCATCATCCACCACCCGGTGTTTCATGCCGTTGGAGCGGGCAATAATCCCGTAGTCCTGGCCACTGTCCGCGGGGTAGCAAAACAACATCACAAAGTCTTCATTGCCGGTATTGACCGAACGATGTATCCAGAATGGCGGTACGTAGCAGATATCATCCTGCCCGATTTCGATTACCCTGGTTTCCCCTTCCGGGGATTCCATCAGCATCAGGCCTCGCCCTTTCTTTCCTACATAGATTTCTGGCCTGTCTGCAATACCGTGGATGTGCCCCCGGGTCATAAAATACTCGTTCCCGACCTTCCCTGGGACCATACAAGTCACACCAAAAATCAGATCCTGGCAACGGGAACCCGGGTGGTAGTCAGTCACTTCATACACGACTCGCTCCCCCAATTCAGACGCAAGTTGTCGAAACGCCTCTTCGTCTGCATAAAGGCCGCTTAGATCAGCAAAGGTTTTTTTGTAACGCCGCTCCGTCCCTTTCAACAGCCCTTCTTTCACATCTACGATGCAATGAACTGGGTTAATTAGCGCCATACTCCCTCCTCTGGATGGTGCGGACATAGAAGGCTCACCGCACACTGTTTAAGGCACCCGTCGAACTGTGGAAGTGCACCATGCGGTGCCATGTGCTTCCCAAATGCACATCTTTAAATCACACCCCAATGAGTAGTAATACTACATTTTCACCAAAGATCAAATATCAGTCATCGGCATCAACCGCACTAAAATAGCGTGAACAGCCCGTTTCACCGATAAGATAAGTAAATACATTGTTAACTTGAGTATTGACAATAAATTTAAATGTACTAAAACTACATTTACAGTTTCCGAAAGCTCATACTGAAAAGCCAATACGAGACAGGGAGTTGTTGAGTATGTTCATTCAGGTCAAGGGAAAACCACAGACAGATTCGGTTAAATACCTGTTTGTGTGGCCGGCATTTTTTGTTGTCATGCTGGTTACCCTGTTTCCCCTAATCTACGCACTGACAGTGAGCTTCCAGTCCGTCCGGCTGGTACCGCCAATGCCTGCCCGGTTTGTTGGTTTGGATAACTATCAGGATTTGGTTGAGTCTGCCCGTTTCTGGCAGTCTATCGGCACAACCACCCTCATTGTGTTTACTTCGGTTGCCATACAGTACGTTATTGGCTTTGCCCTGGCAGTGGCCATGCATGCCAGGGTTCCCGGGGAGAAACTGTTCCGAGTGGCATTCCTGCTGCCGATGTTTATGGCACCAATCGCCGTCGCTTTGGTCGCACGTATGCTTTTCCATTCCGCCCTCGGACCGGTCAATGATTTTTTCAGCTTGTTCGGTTTGGAAAACCTTCCGTTTTTGACCCAAACCAACTGGGCACTGGGTGTGCTGGTGACCGTAGAAGTCTGGCAATGGACTCCCTTTGTTACCTTGCTGATGCTTGCCGGGCTCCAGGGACTGCCTTCCGACGTCTTTGAAGCTGCCGCACTCGAAGGAGCATCCCACTGGCGTCGATTCTGGGACATCACTTTTCCCATGCTGCTCCCGCTTTCTGTTGTGGTCGTTTTTATCCGTATTGTGGAAGGATTCAAGATCATTGACCCGGTATATGTCCTTACCGGCGGTGGGCCAGGCACCTCAACGGAAACCCTGACGCTGTTTGCCTACAACCAGGGCTTCAGGAAATTTGACCTTGGCGAGGCTTCTGCCCTGAGTTTTCTGTTCCTAGTCGTGATTATTCTCTTCGGTACCCTGTACCTCGCAGCAGCCAAGCCCTTGGTGGAGAAACGGACATGACGCAGTTGTCAGTGGATACACCGGAAGTGGTAAAAAAGCCCAAAAGTAAATCGGATACCTCGAACATTCAGCAACCGGTGCCTAACCATCACCGCAGGGAGGCAAAGCGACTGAAAACGATCGGGTTAATAGGTTGCCTTATTTGGCTCGCTTTCCTCATGGTACCTTTTTACTGGGTGTTCATTACTGCATTCAAGCCGCCTCAGGCTGTAAACGGCGGAGCCACCTACCTGCCGTTTATCGATTTTATGCCGACGCTGGAAGCATTCCGGGAGGCTTTTTCCGGGATCCGCGGCGATTTCCTTGGCCCATTCTGGCATTCCTCCGCCATTGCGCTGGTATCCACTTTCCTCTCGGTACTTCTCGGCTCCATGGCGGCATACGGGATTGCCCGGTTTACCTTCCGGATCAGGTTGCTGGCAGGGGTGTTTTTTGCAGTGATGGGTATTGGCGGTTTTGTCGTACTCCAGAAATACGCCGGACTGGCAATTCCTCAGGCTCTCCTGGTTTCTCTGGCGGTAGCCTGTGTGCTGACATTTGTTGTCAACCGGCTGAACCTGCCCGGCCCGGTGCTAGGGAATGATGACATGACATTCTGGTTTGTCTCCCAGCGCATGTTTCCTCCCATCGTATCAGCGTTTGCTCTCTATCTGTTTTATGCAGAGCTCGGCAAACAGGGCATTAGGATGCTCGACAGCTTCCCCGGGATGGTGATTGCCTATACCGCTTTCGGACTACCGCTCTCCGTTTGGCTGATGCGTGATTTCTTCCGCTCAATCCCTATAGAAGTGGAAGAAGCCGCCATGGTGGAAAACGTGCCACGACTTCGGATTTTCTTTGACATTGTACTGCCAATGTCCAGACCAGGGCTTATTGCAACCTCGATGATTACCCTTGCATTTATTTGGAACGAGTTCCTGTTCGCCCTGCTGCTGACATCTTCACGCTGGCAGACACTGCCCGTGGTGCTTGCAGGCCAGAATTCCAGCCGGGGGGATGAATGGTGGGCGATTTCCGTCGCCACCCTGATTTCAGTCATTCCAATGGTGGTGGTGGCCGCACTGCTTGGTCGCCTAATGCGCTCCGGACTGCTAACCGGCTCAATTAAATAGTGTGCTCTTGCATGAGAGCGGCAATACAACAGCTTTACTCAACGCAAATGGATACGCGCTGGAAACCAGAGGTTCCAAAGCGCCCTACAAAGAAGGAAGTGGACATGAGAAAGACAGTAAACTCACCGCTCGCCGCCGCCATATTGCTGGCTTTGCCGGCCCTTGCGATGACTCCCTATGCCAATGCCGCCTGTGAGCCTGACTTTTCCGGTATCACAGTCACCGTGGGTTCCCAGAACGGCCCTTTTATTGCCTCAGCGCTGCGTACCGCCGGTAACGCCTGGGAAAAACAGACCTGTGGCAAAGTTAAGATTGTGGAATTTCCGTTCGGAGAACTCTACCCCAAATTTATGACCGGCATGCAGACCGGTTCCAGCGAAATTGATGTGCTTTCCTATATTCCTGCCTGGCTGCCTGACTTCAACAGTTTCCTGTCCGAAATGCCGCAAGCCATGCAATCCGGGGATTACTGGAATGACCTTCATCCGGTATACCGTGAGCGTCTGATGGTTTGGGATGGCAAGGTAAAATCCGCCACCATGGACGGCGACATGCACATGCTGAACTACCGGGCTGACCTGTTTAATGACCCGGAAGAAAAAGCCGCTTTCGAGAAAAAGTACGGGTATCCTCTCGCCGCTCCGGTGACATGGAACCAGTACTATGACATTGCAGAATTCTTTAACCGCCCGGATGAGGGCCTGCATGGTACGGCTGAAGCCTACAAGCGCGGCGGACAACAGTTCTGGTACTTTTTCTCTCACGCCGCAAGCTATACCAACGATCCCAAAAACCCAGGCTCAATGTTCTTTGACCCGGACACAATGGATGCACAAATCAATAATGCCGGCTGGCTGAAAGCCCTGCAGGATTACAAACGCGGCCTGCAATTTAACCCACCAGGTGCACTGAACCACGGCTCCGGAGACGTCCGGCCTCTGTATGCAGGTGGCAAGGTCGCCATGAATATCGACTGGGCTGACTCCGGCGTACTCGGTGCCAACCCGAAAGAGTCCAGCATTGTAGGGAACGTGCGCACCGCCATGCTGCCCGGTTCCTCCAAAATATGGAACGCCAAAACCGGTACATGGGAGACCTACAACAAACCTGTTGCATCCCCTTTCCTGGCATTCGGCGGGTGGCAACTTGCGGTCCCTGAATCGGCTGCCAACAAAACTGCAGCCTGGGACTTCGTCAAAACAGTCACCAGTAAAGAGGAGTCTTCCAAGGCTATTGTCACCGCCAATACCGGTGTAAACCCATACCGGCTCAGCCACTACGAGAATATCGACAACTGGCTGGCAATATTCTCCAAACCGGAAGCGGAATCCTACCTTGCGGCACAACGCGCTTCTCTGGATGCACCAAATGTCGCACTGGATCTGCGCCTGCCAGGTTTCTTCTCCTATACCGAAATCCTTGAAATTGAACTCTCCCGCGCGCTGGCAGGAGAAATCACTGAACAGGAAGCCTTGGACAATATCGCCAGGCAGTGGAACGAGCTCACTGACGACTTCGGCCGGGAAAATCAGTTGAAGGCGTACCGTGCATCAATGGGATTGAAGTAAGGCCCTGTTGGTTTAAACCGCTAATGTCAAAACGGAGAGAGTACGTGCCCCACCTATCCCTGACAAACATCACCAAGTCCTACGGGGCAGTGAACGTCATACCCCAACTGGATCTGGAAATTGAGCAGGGGGAGTTTATTGTCCTGGTCGGCCCGTCCGGGTGCGGGAAGACCACCACCCTTAGAATGATAGCAGGGCTGGAATCTGTAACCGGTGGAAAGATTACATTGTCCGGCAATGAAGTCACCCACACACAGCCGGGGCAACGTAACTGCGCTATGGTGTTCCAAAATTATGCGCTTTACCCGCATATGACGGTCTATGACAACATTGCTTATGGGATGAAAGTGCGGAAGGAAGATCCGGAGATCATCAGAACCCGGGTCTGTGACGTGGCAACGCTGTTGGGTATTGAAAAGCTGCTGGACAGAAAACCCCGTCACCTTTCCGGCGGCCAGCGCCAGCGTGTAGCAATAGGACGTGCCATTGTGCGTCACCCGGATCTGTTTTTATTTGATGAGCCACTGTCCAACCTCGACGCCAAACTCCGCGTAGAGATGCGCACCGAGATCAAGCAGCTTCAACGACGCCTTGGCACTACCGCTGTCTATGTCACCCATGATCAGGTGGAAGCCATGACCATGGCCGATCGGGTGGTTGTAATGCAAAACGGCCAAATTGAGCAGATCGCCTCCCCCATAGAGTTATATGAAAACCCGGCAAACCGCTTTGTGGCAGAGTTTATCGGCGCACCGAGTATGAATTTTCTCGCGGTGACCGTATTGGACGGCGGGGCAGAAATCGCGCTTGCTTCCGGACACCGACTCCCGGTCATCCCTGACCACCAGCCTGCCCTTGTACCTTATCAGGGGCAGAGGGTCGTGTTCGGAATCCGACCGGAACACACTCGAGGAGCAAGACCACTGGAAACCAAGACGCAGATAGCCATTGTACCCAAAGCCATTGAACCACTGGGATCACATACTGTGGTCATATCTGATTTTGAGGGCAGCCTGTTTACTGCACAGGTGGATAGCCACTATCCGGTAATTCTGGACACTCCTTGCCCGTTGGTGCTGGATATGGCAAAAGCCCACTACTTCGATATTCAGACAGAGCAAAGGATTTCCACCGGCAGTTAAGCAATGCCATACAAGGAGGAACCATGACACGCCCCCTTTTCCTGGTGATTGATGTTGGCACAGGGTCAGTAAGGTCAGCGGCAGTAGACAAGAAAGGTACCATTGTGGCCTTTGCCAACCGCGAACACGACCAGCATGTCCCCCGGTACGGCTGGTGTGAGCAACGTCCGGATGACTGGTGGCAAGGGGCTTCGGAATCTGTCCGAAAGGTGGTTGAAAGTCTGGGGAAGGACGCTGCGAATATCGAATGTATCGCCTGTTGCGGGCAGATGCACGGTACAGTATTTATCGACTCCGACGGTGATGTTGTCCGGGAATTCGCTCCGCTCTGGAACGATAAACGTACCATCCCACAAGTGAAAGCCTACCAGGCGCAATTTGGAATAGATGGATGCCTGAAAGAAACAGGCAATCCCCCTACCCCTGCCTGGCCCGGCTTCAAGCTCCAGTGGTTGGCACAGCATGAACCGGAACTGCTTGAACGCAGTGTCAGGGTGATGATGCCAAAGGATTATATCAATTTCAGGCTGACCGGAGAGATTGCATTCGACGTCACCGAAGCCTCTCTGAGCTTTATGATGAATGCTGATTTACACCGCTGGTCCCAAACCATGCTGAAACAGTTGGGCATAGATGAATCCTTGCTTCCGTCACTGCGTAATCCGCTGGAGATCCTGGGCGCGGTTTCAGAAAGGGCAGCACGTGAAACAGGGCTACGCAGTGGTATTCCCGTCGCAGTAGGAGGGGGGGATTTTCCCCTGACCCTGCTTGGTTCCGGGGCTTGTTCACCAGGTATTGGCTCAGATGTCACCGGTACATCCTCCATCATTACCCTGATCCAGAAACAGCCGGTAAAACATTCCGAGCTTTCCAACGTGATGACCCCGGAAGGAAACTGGGGAGCATTTACCCTGCTGGATGCCGGGGGGGATGCGGTGAGATGGGCTCGACGTGCGATGAACGAAAACAGCCTGTCCTATGCCGAAGCAACGGAAAAGGCAGCATTGTCACCAGCAGGTAGCCGCAACCTGTTTTTTCTCCCCTACCTCACCGGCGAACGCCTTGGTGATACCCGGAATTCACGAGCCATGTTCTTTGGCCTCAACTCAGGGCACAGCCTGGAAGATCTGCACCGTTCGGTGCTGGAAGGCGTCGCCTTTGCAGTTCGCCGCCATATAAAACAAATGTCGAACACCGGTCAACCACCCGAACAGATTATTGCAGCCAGTGGTGGGGCCAAGTCCCGTCTTTGGCTGGAAATAAAAGCCAGCATGTATGGCACCCCGATAGTAGTGCCCGCCGAACCAGAATGTGGTGTTATTGGCTGTACCGCGTTGGCAGCCACTGCCAGCGGTCATTTCAACAGCCTCGAAGAGGCTGCCAGGTCACTGGTCAGTTTCACACAGGAAGTACAACCGAACCCGGCCTGGCAGGAAACCTACGACCGCATGTTCCCTCTTTTCCTGAAAATCAAAGAAACCAACAGCCAGTTATACGGTGATCTGGACTTACTTGACTCTGTTTCATCTGAAAAGGTCTGAGTCGGCAGGAAAGAATGGATAGCTTGCAGATACAATAAGATCTATCGTGTTGCTTGTAAGCCAACGTGTATGTTTGGTTGCGATTGAACTGTAGAGGAATCGAATGGACGGGTTCACTAAAAACAAACAGAAAGATACAGGCGTATTGAGAAAACAAGATATCCGCTTCGAAGCTGTATTGTGGGACATGGACGGTACACTTGCCGACAGCGAACCGCTCCATGAGAAAGCGATGCGCAATGTCTTAGCTGGGCTGGGAATCACTCCTTCAGTTGATGACTTCAACAATGTCATTGGTACAGAAGGTCCAGTAACATTCAGGTATTTCTCAGATAAATACAAACTCTCCATTGGCTACGAGGAATACCGGGAACAGAACTACCGCTACTATTGCCAGCACAGCAATACCATTAATCCGCTCTTTGGATGTGAAGTTTATCTGGCGCTTGAAGAGCTTGGTATCCCTCAGGCCATCGTCTCTAATTCTGACCGGATGCTGGTACAAGCCACAATGAGGGCGATAGGCATCGAGAAACCGGGGCTGACTGTCGTAACCCGAAATGATGTCTTGCTTGGAAAGCCGGATCCTGAAGGATACCTGCGAGCCGCCCACCTTTTAGGAACAAAACCCCGTAATACCGCAGTTATCGAAGACAGCCATGTCGGTGCGCAAGCTGGCATTGATGCTGGGATGACTGTATTTGGTGTGCCCTTAGAAGAAAATCGACATCGCTTTGATTCCTCTACACAACTGGCCAACGGGAAAGAATCGTTGATGGCATATTTGATAAAACAGCAATAAATTGCAGGAGGGGGGCGGCAAACGCTACTAAGAAGCCATCCCTCCGAACAAAAATGCAGTCAGGAAACCGATACCTCCAAGTGAACATCATTTAATAATCATCCCCCTCACAATTTTACATTCTTGTATATCAATTGATGCATATTATGAGTTATTTTACATATGTCTCATAATTGATTCTTTTTTATACAAGCAGACTAACGTGAAGGTTGGTGAAGCATGGTCCGGATTTTCAGAAATATTAAGGTAGGCAGCCTGGTGTCCCTGCTTGCTGGGATTCCTATCTTTTTACTTTTAGCTTTTGGTATTTATGAATTTAACCGGCTGGAACAGGATAAGCTGATCGCCAACCAGGTAAACGAAGCTGTCGATCTCTTCCTCGTAATGGAACGTGTGGCCCATGAGCATGCGGTTGAACGTGGGTTGACCGCAGGTGTGGTGGGCTCAGGTGGAGATCCGGAAATTGTAAAGAAACTGAAAGCCCAGAGAACTAAAGCTGACCAGGCTGAAACCGCACTCCGTACCTTTGAAACGGTTTATCTCAACCGAAACGTTGAAAGCAAGTTAATCGACGGCGTGCTTTCCAGCCTCGCCAACAAGGGAAGCATCAGGAAACAAGTTGATTCCCTGCAAATCCAAGATTCGCCGTTTGCGTTCTACACAAATGTTAACAGTACAGCCATTGAAAATGCCCAGAAGGTAAAATCCTACGCAACTGACTCCCGTGTTGCCCCTCTTCTTGAAGGTGCCCTTTCCCTGATGTGGGCAAAAGAAGAAGCGGGTAAATCTAGAGGGGCTTTGAATGGTGCGTTTGCTCGTCAAAGTGTCACTGACAAGCAGTTTTTTGATATATCAGAGTACATAACCGGTTTTGATCGCTCTGTTGATGCCGCGCGTTACACACTGCCATCCGAATTTAATGCCACGTTGAATCAAATTACAGGCTCTGGTACCTCTGCATCCATACAGCGAATTGAGCAGACATTTATGGCTTTAGGCGGGGAATCCAAAGACGTTAACTTTGTCTCTCCCAAAGAGTGGTTTCCTATGGCAACCAAGCGTATTGTTGAAATCAATAAGCTGAAAAATGCCGTAACCGCTGATGCTGTTAACACGGCGAATAAAGCACTCAACGATGCTAAAATGACACAATACGTGCTGTTTGCAGTATTTGGCTTTATTGTGCTCCCCTTGATTAGCCTGACCATAATGGTACGCAGCGACCTACGGAACAGGGTAACCAAATTGTCCCACTCCTTACATGCTATCAGTTCCAACAAAGATCTAAGCCAGCGCCTGAAAATAGACGGCAAAGATGAAATTGCTCATATCAGTACAATGACCAATGAGTTTATTGCTACTTTGTCAGGTACTATCATTCATGTGAAAAATGCCGCTGATGAATCATCCAAGTTGCTGGATCGATTAGTCACAGACACGAGCAAAACCTTAGAATCCGGCCAACTTGCCTACACTCGTTGCGATAATATCGCTGCGGCTATGAGCGAAATGTCCAACAGCAGCCAGGAAGTGGCGGCAACCGCAAACAATGTCCGTGAAAGAGCAGACGACTCTGAAGCCATCAGTGACGAATGTGACCGCAGTGGACAAAACGCCCACCGGGTGACAACCGATCTTCTTGCCCATATTGAAAATTCTTACAATGTCGTCGAGGAACTCGAACAGCAAACTGCGAGCGTAAAGAGTATTCTCGACACCATCAGCAGTATTTCAGAGCAAACTAACCTGTTGGCACTCAATGCAGCAATTGAGGCAGCCCGTGCCGGGGAGCAAGGACGTGGATTCGCGGTTGTTGCGGACGAGGTACGGAACCTAGCGCAACGTAGTAAGCAATCCACGGAAGAGATCCAGACACTGCTGGAAGAAATTGGCAGCAAATCGAACCTCGCGTATAAGAGGATGCAACAAAGCCGCGAAGAAGGTTCAGTCTGTCAGGATACTGTTGGCTCAGTACAGGAAGGTATTCACCGGCTGAAAGCGAGTATCGAATCCCTGGCGGAGCTCAATGCAAGTATCGCTGCTGCCGCGTCAGAACAAGCACAAACTGCTTCATCCGTGAATGAAGACGTTGATGTACTGTTGAATATCTCCCGGGAATCTCTCGATCACTCAGAAAATATTCGGAAAGACTTACAATCCCAGAGTAAATCAATGCGTGAACTGGTCAGCGCCTTAAGTGAGTTCAGGTTGTAATACCCTAAAAAAGCCATCTTGTTAAGATGGCTTTTTTATAGGTCCCCAATTGCTTCCACCACATAGTCTATAAAACAACGAACTTTAGAAGACATATGTTTTCGACTCGCGTATACCAGATAGACCTCCACCGGTATACGCACATAATCCGGAAACAATTCAACCAATTCCCCTCGTTCAAGTTCACCGTTGAGGTTAAAAAGAGGCATCCTCATAATCCCCTGTCCGGCCACACAAAGCGCGATTTCCATTTGTGAACTGTTTGTCAGGACCTGGCTTTTAACTTCCACTTCGATAAGGTTTCCATCTTTGTCGTGGTAAGGCCATAAATGATGATTTTTGATATTGCTGTAACTCATTGTTTTATGGTTTACAAGCTCAATAGGGTGTGTGGGTGTCCCGTATTTTTTAAGGTAAGACGGTGCAGCTAAAGTAACGGTTGCCGAAGTCAGTATCCGCCGGCTGATTAAACTCGAGTCTTCCAGGGCGGCAGACGCCCGGATAACCACATCAAAGCCATCGGCGACCACATCCACCTTCCTGTCATTTACATCAAGATCTAACACAACCCCAGGATAACGCTCAGTAAATTCAGACAATACCGGACGCAACTGGGATAGGCCAAAGCTGATAGGACAGCTGATTTTCAACACGCCTTTTGGTGATTGTTGATGACCGCTCAGCGCATTTTCCAGCTCCTGCGCGTCCAGCACAAGCTGGCTACATTGCTGGTAATAGATTTTCCCTTCAGGCGTCAGGCTCAAAGACCGGGTGGTCCGGTTTAACAACCTGACTCCGAGACGCTCCTCAAGCTTATTGATTTCTTTGCTGATAAACGATGTAGAGTGCCCCATAGACTCTGCCGCCCGGGTAAAGCTCCCACTGTTAACCACCTCAGTAAACACCACCATTCCATCAAGAAGCTGGGTATTGAATGCCATAATTTTCGGCTCTATTAAATGTCATTTGGAAATAATCATTCCACAATCCGGGGATTAATCAACAATCGGCATCAATTTATAGTTAACCCATCAAAACGAATTTCACCGAGGAGCCTAACAATGAAAGTACTCGCATTCGCAGCAAGCAGCAGCAAGCAATCCATCAACAAACAACTTGCCCTATATGCTGCCAGTCTGATTGAAGGGGCTGATATTGAACTTCTTGATATCAATGATTACGAAATGCCACTGTTCAGCTCTGACCGGGAACAGGAGTTGGGTCAACCCGACGAGGCAAAACGCTTTTTTGCAAAAATTGGTGAAGCAGATGCCATCATCATTTCATTTGCAGAACATAATGGTTCCTATACTGCCGCATACAAAAACCTGTTTGATTGGACGTCTCGTATTGATATGAAGGTATTCCAAGGAAAGCCAGCAGTATATCTGGCCACGTCCCCAGGGCCAGGAGGTGCACAAAGTGTACTGTCTGCAGCAGTCAGCTCTGCTTCATTCTTTGCTGCCGATGTGAAAGCATCACTTTCAATACCCAGCTTTTATGACAATTTCGATCTGGAAAAGCAGGAACTGCGTAGTCCTGAGCTGGCAATACAGCTTATGGATGCAATATCAGCACTCAAAGCATAATCCACAATATGTAAGCCCGGAAGTTGCGCCTTTAATACCGGGCTTATCCTGCCATTAACACGGTGACTCACCCGATCTTGTTTTCAGATGACATAACTTCACCCTATCGGAGGCAAATTTTCAGTTGAACCACCCAAAATCACGCTGATATCTTTATCTGTAATAAAGATTATTTACCGTTACCAAAGGGTTTGTCATGGATATGGCAGAAATAGAAAAGCTGAAAAACACTTTCCCTCTTTTGCGTGAACTCATAGCCTTGAACGAAGTGACATGGTTCAACCCTGCGATCACTGATGCTGCAGAAGGCCTCCGTCATGTTGGGCTTACAGCAGAAGACGTTGCTGATGCCAGTGCCCGCCTGAGCCGTTTCGCTCCCTATTTCGAAGCAGTATTTCCTCAAACCCAAATTACAAAGGGAATTATCGAGTCGCCCCTGTCAGCAATTCCCTCCATGCAATCTGCCCTCGCTTCTCGCTACAAGACTGACTTACCCGGTAAGCTAATGATAAAGCTCGATGCCTACCTGCCGGTATCCGGGTCAATTAAGGCTCGTGGTGGTATCTATGAAGTACTTTTTCACGCTGAATCGCTGGCTACTGAAGCGGGATTGCTCTCATACAGCGACAATTACGCCAAGCTGGACAGCAAGGAGTTCCGGCGATTTTTCAGCCGGTATAGTATTGCTGTAGGTTCTACGGGTAACCTTGGCCTGTCTATAGGCATCATCAGCGCCACACTCGGGTTTAACGTCAGTGTCCACATGTCCGCCGATGCCAGGCAGTGGAAGAAAGACAAACTCCGCGCTCATGGTGTAAACGTCGTCGAATACCAATCAGACTATAGCCTGGCGGTGGAGAAAGGCCGTGAAGAGGCAGAAAATAATCCTCTGTGCCATTTCATTGATGATGAAAACTCCACCAACTTATTTCTGGGATATGCCGTTGCAGGGGAAAGGCTGAAAACACAATTCAGAGATGCAGGAATAGTGGTTTCCCGTGAAAATCCACTTTTTGTTTATCTGCCCTGCGGTGTTGGCGGGGGGCCTGGAGGGGTTGCCTTTGGTCTCAAACTGGCGTTTGGTGACAACGTCCACTGCATCTTTGCCGAACCAACTCATTCCCCATGTATGCTGCTTGGCGTCCATACAGGACTACATGACGCAATTTCTGTCCAGGATCTTGGTATCGACAATGTGACCGCTGCTGACGGACTTGCCGTTGGCCGCGCATCCGGTTTTGTTGGGCGTGCAATGGAGCGCTTGATTGACGGCTACTATACCCTGACTGACCAGGAGATGTTCGACCTCCTAAGCCTGCTGGATAAAACCGAACAAATTCGCTTAGAACCCTCTGCGCTTGCAGGGATGCCCGGAATGCAACGCATCCTCTCAGACACGTCTTACCTAAACCGGATGGACTTTACCCAGGAAAAGTTAAACAACGCGACGCATCTTGTCTGGGCTACCGGAGGAGGCATGGTACCTGAGGAAGAAATGGCTAAGTATCTTGACGTTGCAGGGGTGTAAACATAGGTACCTAGCAATAGAATTCACTCAAACGGGCAATCGCCTCACTACTTGGTTGATACCCAACAAGATAGCTGGACATACATGAAATTGATTAAAGTCAATACATTGCAAGATTTTCATTTGTGATACAAATGATTCAGTGCAAAAATAGTCAGGCATTTTGCATAAATTTTTGACTAATTACTTTGAGACTTTCTAATGCGCAATATCTTCTTCTTTGACGCCATGCTTACTCCTAAAATCCTGACGTTTGTGTACTGGCTGCTGCTTCTGGCATCTATCGTTGGCGGTTTAAATGTAATGTCAGGTGGTTACTATGGTGTAACTGGCAGTTCAGTCGCTCTTGGCCTGGGTGCCATGGTACTGGGTGCAGTCGGTGCTCGTATTTGGTGTGAGTTGCTTATCGTAATGTTCAAGATTTACGAAAACCTCCGTGTTATCGCCGAAAAAACCAAAGGCGAAGCGTAATCAGAAAGTCGGGAGGTGATGAGCCTCCCGGTTTCCTCTCTGAACCTCACTCTGTTTTTTTCATCTCTACCCAGAAAACAATTATTCCCCGAAACAAAAACATTCATCACTTATATAGTTACCAGGCATCGAATATTTTCTGCAACTGTATGAAGGAGTAAAACGTGCCATACTCACAAAGCTGATTATTTTTTGTCGATAGTATCTCACTTTCCCTCTTTCATTGATGACGGGGAATACATCGCTATCGATAATGTCCTCGTTAGCTTGAATTAAGATTTTCAGGTTGGAACGAAAATGAATATGTACAGTGAAATAATGCGTTGGTTTACGCTTGACTACAAAATTGCTTTCTACTTTCCTTCAAAGTAATTCTTCTTTGCACGAATTATTCGTGTAACCATTCCTAAAATTTAACACATTGAACGCATTTATCATGCGATCGATTATTAATGTGCGAATTTCAGGAATAACACCCAAAATATAATATAAATTTGGAATTAATTTTCTACGGGCGATCATTGCCTAAATAAAATTCGCCGAGAAATAGTAATTAAAACCTCAAACTACTAAAAAAACTTTAAAGGTATAAAAATGGAAAACTTCAAACATCTGCCAGAACCATTCCGTATTCGTGTTATTGAACCTGTAAAGCGTACGACTCGTGAATACCGTGAGCAGGCAATTCTGAAAGCCGGAATGAACCCGTTCCTGTTGGACAGTGAAGATGTCTTTATCGATCTGCTGACAGACAGCGGTACAGGTGCTATTACTCAGGACATGCAGGCTGCAATGCTGCGCGGAGATGAAGCTTACAGTGGCAGCCGCAGCTACTATGCCCTGTCCAATGCAGTAAAAGATATCTTCGGATATGAGCTGACTATTCCTACTCACCAAGGCCGTGGTGCGGAACAAATCTATATCCCTGTGCTGATCAAAAAGCGCGAAAAAGAAAAGGGTCTCGACCGTACCAAGATGGTGGCACTGTCCAACTACTTCTTTGATACCACCCAGGGTCATACCCAGGTTAACTGCTGTGTAGCGAAAAACGTCTACACCAAAGAAGCATTCGATACATCTGTTAATGCTGATTTTAAGGGCAACTTTGATCTTGAAAAACTGGAAGCTGCTATTCTGGAAGCTGGCCCGGCAAACGTACCTTATATTGTCAGCACCATTACCTGTAACTCGGCAGGTGGCCAGCCGGTGTCTATCGCAAACCTGAAAGCGGTTTATGAGATCGCCCAAAAGTACGATATCCCGGTCATCATGGACTCCGCCCGTTACGCAGAAAACGCGTATTTCGTGCAACAACGTGAGCCAGGTTACCAAGACTGGACAATCGAAGACATTACTCGCGAAGCCTACAAGTACGCTGATGGTCTTGCAATGTCAGCCAAGAAAGACGCCATGGTACAAATGGGTGGCCTGTTGTGCTTCAAAGATGACAGCATGCTGGACGTCTATACTGACTGCCGCACCCTCTGTGTCGTTCAGGAAGGCTTCCCGACCTATGGTGGTTTGGAAGGTGGCGCAATGGAACGCCTGGCAGTAGGCCTGTATGATGGTATGCGTCAGGAGTGGCTTGCCTACCGTATTAAGCAGGTCCAGTATCTGGTTGATGGCCTTGAAGCGATTGGTGTTGTATGCCAGCAGGCTGGCGGTCACGCTGCATTTGTTGACGCAGGTAAACTGCTGCCACATATCCCAGCAGACCAGTTCCCTGCTCACGCACTTGCTTGCGAACTTTATAAAGTAGCGGGTATCCGTTCAGTTGAAATCGGTTCTTTGCTGTTGGGCCGTGACCCGGCAACCGGTAAACAACACCCGTGCCCGGCCGAGCTTCTTCGCCTGACCATCCCTCGTGCTACCTACACTCAATCTCACATGGATTTCATCATTGAAGCCTTTGAGGAAGTGAAGAAGAACGCGTCTAAGGTAAAAGGCCTAGAGTTCACTTATGAACCTGCTGTGCTTCGCCACTTCACTGCAAGATTGAAGGAAATAGAGCCCGCAACGGTAACGGCCAATGAAACCGAATTGGAAGCGGCACTGTAAATAGCCAATGAGCGCAGCATATTGCTGCGCTCTCTGTTTATACACAATAAGAAAAAACACAACCCAAATAACAGTGATAGTTTGGCGCAATAATAATTTCCAATAACGTGAATACAATTACAGGAAGTAGAAACGATGGAACAGAGTCAATCCTTACCAGGTGTAGATCATAAAGAAAAGAGCCCGTCTCTAATTGGTGGTGCATGTATTATTGCCAGCGTCTGTGTCGGTGCCGGTATGCTTGGATTACCAAGTTCCGGAGCTGGAGCTTGGACAGTATGGTCTATACTTGCAATCAGTTTGACCATGGTTGTAATGACCATTTCTGGCTGGATGCTTTTGGAAGCGTTTAAACATTACGATTTAAAAGTATCATTTAACTCCGTCACAAAAGACTTATTAGGAAGCAAGGTTAATTTTTTCAACAACCTTACAGTTTATTTTGTAGGTGGCATTTTACTTTATGCCTATATCACATCTTCAGGTTTAATTCTTCAGGATGTCCTTGGTATCAGTAGTAAAATTGCGTCTATTGGCTTTGTTGCAATCTTTTCCCTTTTTGTTTGGCATTCAACTCGCGCCGTTGACCGTATTTCCGTTATCCTGATTGCCTTCATGGTTTTGAGCTTTGTGTTCGGTGTCTCAGGTCTTACAGTTAATGTTGATCTCTCCGTACTGTTTGACACTGCGAATCAACAAACGAATTACGCACCTTATGCAATGGCAATGCTTCCAGTAGCATTAACTTCTTTCGGCTATCATCACTCAGTATCCTCAATGCGAGCCTATTACGGGGAAGAACGTAAGGCAAAATACGCCATTCTTGGTGGAACCATCATTGCTCTGGCCCTGTATTGCCTCTGGCTTGTTGCAATCTTCGGCAATCTGCCACGTCACGAATTTGGGCCTGTTATCGCGCAGGGCGGTAACGTAGACGTACTTCTCAAACAGCTGGACAGTGTGATCACATCGGACAGCGTTGCCAATGCGATTAACGCCTTCTCTATGGCCGCAATCCTTTCCTCCTTTATCGGTGTAGGTCTGGGTGTATTTGACTTCCTGGCTGATTTCTTCAAATTTGAAGACACAAAGGCCGGCCGCACTAAAACTTGGGCGGTAACCTTCCTTCCACCTCTTGTGATGTCTTTGCTTTTCCCATTCGGTTTCGTTATTGCCATCGGTTATGCCGGTGCCGCAGCCACAGTATGGGCATGCATTATTCCAGCATTGTTGGCAACGAAATCTCGTTCACTGGCTAACGGTAATAAAGGCTTTATGGCGCCGGGTGGCAAACTTATGGTGGGTATCGTGATTCTGTTTGGTGCTCTTACTGCCCTATTCCACTTTATGGCAATGCTTGGGAAATTGCCTGCTTTTGTGGGTTAACCAAATCAACCGCCGGGAGAATATTACCCGGCATTCCGTAAAATTCCGGGCTGCACGACAATGCAGCCCATCGACATTAGAACAGGAAAATAAAATGGGTGTAATTTCGTCCCCCAACGCTCCAGCAGCAATCGGCCCGTATGTACAGGGTGTAGATCTTGGCAATATGGTGATTACCTCAGGTCAGTTGCCCATTAACCCAAAAACCTCAGAGATGCCTGACGATGTTGCAGAGCAAACTACACAGTCACTGGAAAACGCATTGGCTGTTATTGAGCAGGCGGGACTTACTGTTCACAGTATTGTTAAAACTACCGTTTTTGTAAAAGACCTAAATGACTTTGCCCGTGTAAACGCTGCGTACGAGCAGTTCTTTGATACACGAGACGCTGGGTACCCGGCACGTTCTTGCGTTGAAGTAGCCAGACTACCCAAAGACGCCAAAGTAGAAATTGAAATGATAGCAGTGCGTTAAATCCATTCCAGTGGCATAAGGCGCTAAAAATGCGCCTTTCGTGCTTTACGATTATTTTTCTGCAACAGACGTTTTTTCAGGCAGACCCGTCACTACAGCCTGGGCATTATCACTATTACATTTGTAAGCATTCGCCATAAAGGTAACTGACGAAACAAACGTCATGGGGTCATAGAGGTATACCGTATCTGCCCCACGTTTACCCGCTTCATTTTTCATCTGGTTCAGTGAGCCGTTAATCATGGCGTCATAGCTGAGGATCCAGTAGTCATACCAATGCCCTTCTGAACCAACGACAGTTCCCCGGTTTTCGCAGTGGGCAACTCGATTAGGCTCCCCCCACAGTACAGTCACTTCCTGACCGCTAGGTTGAATCCGGGCTACACAGCCTTGTAGCAACAAAGCAGCGAGGGGCAAAATCATTCGGGTAGACAAGGTTAATATCCTTAGCGGTAATTACATTGGGCGCCGAATTCTACATGAGAAAAAGTACCTAGCACAACGTTATAATCAAGCCAGATAAAGAATGGTGATATATCCGTTATCAATATGAGTTTTCACTAATTTTACATCTGGCGTTTACCACATTTACCAAATATTAAAATACAATTCAGATTCTGATATCGAGTCCATTTCACATTTAAAATTCGCTTAATTAGTTAAAGGTAATTTGATAAAAATAGAATATATCCCTGAAAGACTCATTTTGGTTACTATAAGAAAGTTTTCCATAACAATATATAAAGGAAAATTATTTATTTATAAATATCAATCAAGTACATAAACCAAGTTAAATTACAAAGCCTTAAAATATAAAATTTCCACTAAGAATCACCTCAATATAGAAACCTGTGTCTCATGTTCAGCTCATGTTTTATTTTGCTTGACCCTTTCAATGGAAAATGTCCGCTTAGGAAATTAAGTTATTTTCAGGCGGACAGATAATTAATCAATGCTGGGACCGCCCTTTTATCTTTCAATTTTATTCTAATAAAAGGAAAACGCATGAGAATGCTGAATACAATAATTGCCACAACATTTGCTGCAATGTTGTTTGCTTCTCCGGTCATGGCAGACAAGTATGGCGTAGGATTAACTTGGAATACTAAAGATGCTCAAGCTGTGCTTGATAAAATGCCAGCTCAAAAAACCGAGTTTGGCAAATTAATCGACAGTGGCGATGTCAGCGACATGTACTTACTCGACAGTGAGATTAACGGTACGCCAGTGAAGTTACTGCGGTTTGTTATTGAGGGTGAAAGTGAGGACGACGTAAGGTCTAAGTTGAGCGGTTTACCTCTTTATAAAAGCAACCTCGTTACCATACAGAATGTAGAGTATCTGGGTATCAAGTGGCTGGACAAGATCCCAACCCTCAACAACTATGCTCTGACCCTCACCTGGAAAGATGGCGTTGACGGTGCGGAAGTGGATCGAGTGCTGGGACTGGATCTCCAGAAAATCGTCAACCTTAACCGTGCAGGCTTAATAACTTCTTCTTACCTCAATACCAAGAAAGTAGAAAACGGAAAAGTGCACCCAATCTATTTGTTAGCAGTACTCGCAGAAGATGAAGCGCACGCACAGGACATAAGTAAGCAGTTTGAAGCAGTAAAAAAAGGCTACGCTGATGTTTCCATCCTTGAATTGGGTGAGAAATTTGATATGGCCAACCGGAAATAAGATGTTACTCCTAAAACAGCGGGCACTGCCCGCTGTTTCACCCGCCGGTTTTTGGCCCAGAAATGTCATCATCATGGGCAGTAATAACCCGTACCCAAATTCTCACAACACCGCAGGCGGGTTTCGCAATCTAATTTACTGAAAATTGGGATTGTGTGAATCTACCACCAGCAGTGTAATCTGACCCTAAATTTGAACAATCAGAAAAACTCCCATGAACAGCCAAACTCCCCGTGAACTGACCGAAGAGCAAAAGCAGTATATCGAAGCTCTGGCAACGGACACTGTGAACGACATGAACGACAGCTCTATCTTAGTTGAGACAATTGAAGAGAAGATCAAAGACATGGAAGAGCACCTTAAAGCCTACTTCCATGAACGCATGCACTTTCACCACAAAAATAAATTCGGTAAATGACAAAACGCCCACGCTGTTTATGACAACCAGCGTGGGCGTTCCGTTATATGCTGACGTTATGACTTTTTACGTAGTTGCCATCCTGCCATACCCAAACCACCGGCAAACAGGAAAAGGGTTGCAGGCTCCGGAACCGGTACATCAGGGTCGACCACCGTTTCACGAACTTTCAGGTCAACAAACGCATCGGTAAACGATGTGGCGGTCAAACCGCCCACCCTAAGCTGATTAAGATCCCAAACCGCTCCACCGGTTGCTGTTGCCATGTCCGCATAGTCTGCAATCGATGATCCCGCTCCACTCAGGATACTTGCCCCTGAACAGGTGTTGTAGCTGCCAGCCCCATCTGCCTGGTAACCATTTCCGTCGGCATCGATACCCAGTGCTGTAGAACCGTCACCACAACGAATATCAACATTCAACACCGCATTTAGCAGTGCGTCTGCACTCTGCAGTGCTGACAGTACTGAAGCGTAAGTTAACGAGAAATCCGTATTGTCACGATCTTCATCGGTGATAAGGATTATGTTCCTGAGGCCGCCAGCCTGCCCGGAATAAGACAGTGCTTCATTCACACCGAGGTAACCGTCTTCCGTTGCACCTGAAGCAACTAAGTTGCCCGACGCAGGCCCCATCTGAGTGGCTGTCCCCCAGTCGTCAATGGCAGCTGTCGTGGTATCCATATCCAGCCTTCTCACCGCAGCAATACTGGCACCAAATCCCACCAGCCCGTATTGCACACTGAGAGGATCTGCACCTGCGGCTGCGCTGAGCCCACCGTCAAGCTGTGAAATCATTCCTGACAGCCAAGCCTGCTCACCACCCATTGATCCCGATTCATCAATGACCGAAACGATATCGGTAACAATGGGTGCAGCAAAAGCAGCGGGGGCCACAGCCAACATTGACCCAGCAACCGCTGCTGAAAGTAGTGCTTTCTTATACATAACATTTCCTTGTTTGTTATTAGTCTTGCAAGCGGTCTTTGCGAAATTTGTACCGAATATCTATGTAAATGAATTTATGAAAGGAATTAAAAAGCGCAGAATGAAAAGAGTAAAAAATGTAAATATTTCAGACAGTAAAGATTTAATAAACTGTATATTCAGCGAAACGTTTTTTACGTTATGCTCTATTAGCAAAGCATCTTAAACACTGCCCTACTTTAATAACATCTTGCATCTTGTTTCCATGCAATATGAAACAGGATCACACAATAACAATATGGTTAAGCGTTGTGGCTCGCTTCATGTTGTAAAAACTAAGAAACGGACACATGGTCTGAAACAGTGCCCGCTTTGCCGTTCAAAATCTTATTTAAGCAAACTCTTTCCTATCCAGCATCCCTGCAGTGACGATAAAGTCAATTATCTCTTTCAGACCCTGTTTTTCCTTTAGGTTTGTAAAAACATAAGGTTTCCCCGGACGCATCCTTTGGGTATCTGCATCCATCACCTCCAGGGAAGCACCGACGTATGGTGCAAGGTCGATTTTATTAATCACCAGCAAATCAGAACGAGTGATGCCCGGCCCTCCCTTGCGAGGTATTTTTTCACCCTCAGCGACATCAATGACATAAATCGTTAAATCTGCCAGCTCGGGACTGAACGTCGCACTGAGATTGTCTCCCCCACTCTCGACAAACACCACATCAAGCGACTTGTGCCTGCGGGCAAGCTCTTCGACAGCGGCAAGGTTCATCGACGCATCTTCTCGGATAGCGGTATGTGGGCACCCGCCGGTTTCCACACCCACTATCCGGTCTGCATCAAGAGCCTCTGCATGGGTCAGAATTTTCGCATCTTCCTGGGTATAGATATCATTAGTGACCACCGCGATGTTATATACATCCCGTATTTCCTTGCACAACACTTCCAGCAATGCTGTTTTACCTGACCCAACCGGGCCACCTATGCCAATTCTGAGCGGTTGTTTGTAGTCCATTATTTTTCCTTATTCCTTTGCTTTACGAGCGGAACAGCCGTGTATATTGCGTTTCATGTCGACAGGACGCTATGGCTTGTGCTGGCGTGAAACTCCCGATTTCATGATCACTCACTTTCGAAGACGCTCTCAGAGCCTCATCAAGATTGCCTGCCATTTCCATCATCAGTTGTTGCCCGGCAGTCTGCCCAAGCGGAACCAATTTCACTCCAGCCATAACGGCATTTTCCATCCAACTCCAGAGGTAGCCGCGGCAAATGTCCTCTTCGCTGATCCCCCAACCTACTGCCGCGAGGGCGAAAGCAGCCAACTGGTTGCTCCCGCACAGGCCGGACAAGGCATCATTCCCTGCGACATTTAAATGCTTTAGAAGAGTAAAAGTTGCTTTACCGCGTTGCTCTTCCTCCCTTCTCAGCTCACTGGTTTCCCTGCAGGCATACAACCACAGGTTCCAGCGCATCACTGCATCACAATCATGTTCATGTACTGCATGCCAATAACGACGTAACAGAGGCAATTCCAAAGACGCAATGCTGTTTTCCAGCACGTCAGCCAGCCAAAACGTAAGTGATTCCTTACTTGTCACCCACTCTTTTTCAATGGCCCACTCCAGCCCCTGTGAATAAGTGAACGCCCCTATTGGTAAAGACGGACTGATAAGCTGGAACAGACGATACTCAGCCGTCACGGCTTATCCTGCCAGAGTCAGAAGGATGGCTCCTGTACCCAAGACAGGGCTAAGCCAATTTGATGGGATGCGGGCTCCAAGGTACATACCGATGTGCATGAGTCCTGTCGCGCCCAGCAGCATTCCTGAACAAAATGCGCTAAGTTCACCCACAGGCGCTTCAACGCCATGGGCCCAACCGTGGGCAACCAGCATTGTGGCAGACAAGATGGCTAATACCCTTGTTCCGCCGTGCTTCTGTTGCCAAAGCGCAAAAGCGGCTACAAATATGGACGCTAAAATCACCGTTTCCATACCAACAAAAACACCAGCAATTGAACCAACAGCCAAGCCGGAAACAAGGCTTACCAGAGCAAAAGCCATCAAGTTCAGCTGACTGTTTTTGTTCTTGAACTGAGCTGCTAGAAACCCGATACCCAACAGTATTGCAAGGTGATCCAAACCGGTTACCGGGTGCAGGACGCCTTGCCAGAATGCCCCATCAATAGCCAAACCATGTCCTGTATGAGCAAATACCGGTAGTGCCAACAGTGTTAGTGAGCCCGTGATATAACGTGTCGGTTTCATGATCAGATCCTTCTGATTAAGTAAATTTTAATGAGCATGGCTGTGCGAATGACTGCCATAAGCACCAGCTTCAGGTTCAAATGGTGCGCTTTCGGCTGTCACCTGTAGCCCCAGTCGGGTAACCATGTCATCCAAAACATGGTCATGCTGGTAGCGTACCCATCCAGGGGTAATCTGGAGCGGAACATGCCGGTTACCGAGGTGGTAACACGCCCTCGCCAGCAAGTGAGCATCACTGCTGTAAACCGTTGAAACCGCTTCTCCCGCAGCGATAATTCCAACTCTCACGCCATCTTCCGATTCAAGCAAATCGCCGTCCCGCAGAATATAACCGCGAGGCAGGAACAGCCCGGCATCTCTGCCATCATCGAGCTTCACTCGCTGGCGGGTCTTTATTCTCTGGTCAATGGTCAGGCTCAGTGTGGTATCCCACTCTTTTAATGCCTGTTGTTCTGTTTTTATTATTCTGGTCAGTTCAATCATCCCAGCTCCTTAAAGTCCTTCGAATATCCTGTTATCAGAACAGGAAGTACCGTTGGGCCATTGGCAAAACCCTGGCCGGCTCGCAGACCAACAACTCGCCATCAGCACGTACCTGATAAGTTTGAGAGTCCACGTCGATATGCGGTTGCCAGTTATTAAGCTTCATGTCTTTTTTGCGGACGCTCCGGCAGTTGCTCACCACGCCCACAAGACTGTTCAAACCCAAATCAGTAGAAACCCCATTCACCGCAGCGTCCTGGGAAAGAAACAGCATCGATGTCTGCGCACTGGCTGTACCAAAACTGCCAAACATTGGACGGTAATGAACAGGCTGCGGGGTTGGGATAGAGGCATTGGGATCACCCATCGGTGCCGCGGCTATCATTCCCCCTTTCAGGATCACACTGGGCTTGGTGCCGAAAAATGCAGGCTTCCATAACACCAGGTCGGCAAGCTTGCCAACTTCCACCGACCCAACCTCATGGGAAATACCATGGGTAATAGCCGGGTTAATGGTGTACTTGGCGATATAACGTTTCAGCCGGAAATTGTCATGATGCGAAGGATCTTCTTTCAGGCCTCCACGCTGCTCTTTCATCTTGTGCGCGGTTTGCCATGTGCGAGTAATCACTTCGCCTACACGCCCCATAGCCTGTGAGTCAGAAGCAATCATGGAAAACGCACCCAGGTCATGGAGAATATCTTCTGCCGCGATGGTTTCCCGTCGAATCCTCGATTCTGCAAACGCCACATCTTCAGCAATAGAAGGAGATAAATGGTGGCATACCATCAGCATATCCAAATGCTCATCTACCGTATTGACGGTGTATGGCCGGGTAGGGTTAGTGGAAGACGGCAATACGTTGGAGAGCCCGGCAGCTTTAATGATATCCGGGGCATGGCCCCCGCCCGCCCCTTCTGTATGGTAGGTATGGATAACACGGTCACCAATGGCAGCCAGTGTTGACTCCACAAACCCGGATTCATTGAGTGTGTCGGTGTGAATAGCAACCTGCACATCGGTTTTATCGGCCACGGTTAAGCAGCAGTCGATGGAAGCCGGTGTCGTCCCCCAGTCTTCGTGAAGCTTGAGACCTATCGCCCCCGCAGACACCTGTTCATACAGGGCTTCTGGGAGGCTGGCATTCCCCTTTCCAAGAAGCCCGAAATTCATCGGAAACGTATCCAGTGATTCCAGCATCCGGTGAATATTCCAGGGCCCCGGCGTGCACGTTGTTGCGTTGGTTCCGGTTGCAGGGCCGGTACCACCACCGATCATGGTGGTGACACCGGACATCAAAGCCTCTTCTATTTGCTGTGGGCAGATAAAGTGGATATGTGCATCGATACCTCCTGCTGTCAGGATGCAGCCTTCCCCGGCCAGGATTTCCGTACATGGCCCAATGATGATATCCACACCCGGCTGTATATCCGGGTTACCGGCTTTGCCGATAGCACTGATACGCCCGCTTTTCACGGCGACATCCGCCTTTACAATCCCCCAGTAGTCTAGGATAACCGCATTGGTGATCACCAAATCTGGCGTCTCACTGCTTGGCTGTTGGCTCTGACCCATGCCGTCACGAATCACCTTTCCACCACCGAACTTAACTTCATCACCATAGACGGTGTAGTCGTGCTCAACCTCCAACCACAATTCAGTATCAGCCAGCCTCAGCCTGTCGCCTGTCGTTGGGCCAAACATTTCGCCATACGCTTGCCTTGAAATACTCGCCATCAACCTTTTCCCCCAGCGTCGAGGGAACCCATCACTTTGCCCTGGAAACCGTAAACTTCACGCTTACCTGCGAACACTACCAGTTCCACAGTGCGGCTCTGTCCGGGTTCAAAACGGACCGCCGTACCTGCAGGAATATTGAGCCGGTATCCCCGGGTTACCGTACGATCAAAATCAAGGGAACTGTTGGCTTCGTAAAAGTGGTAATGGGACCCGACCTGCACAGGCCGGTCACCGAGGTTGGAAACCTTTACTTTTAGGGTGTCACGTCCCTCGTTCAGTAAGATACTGCCTGGGGCAACCTTCAGTTCCCCAGGGATCAACGCCTTTCCCGCAGCACATTGTTCAGACATTTCCCGACTCCTTACACGATGGGTTCATGGACGGTGACAAGCTTTGTACCATCCGGGAAAGTTGCCTCTACCTGGACGTCATGAATCATGGATGGCACCCCATCCATCACATCCGCAGTGGTCAGGATGGTTCGCCCAAAGTCCATTAACTCGGAAACCGATTTACCGTCACGGGCTCCCTCCATCACAGCGGCAGAAATCAGTGCTATGGCCTCTGGATAATTCAGTTTCAGCCCCCTGTCCTTACGTCGTTCAGCAAGCAGGGCCGCAGTAAAGATAAGCAGCTTATCTTTTTCTCTTGGTGTGAGTTCCATCTCTTCTCCCGCACTACCTTGAATTTCATTCGCGATATCTGCAGGTTCTGGTGCAAAGCCTGTGCCCGTAATTGGCTCAAATTTTCACTACTGATAATCTGCTGTTTTTAAAAAGATTAATTCAGGACATGCCACAGGGGCTTGTTGGACGTAACGTCCGGTGCGACCGATTTTGGTGCGTGTTTAGTCGTACGCACTCATTTAGTGCGATGGAAAAACTTCTCTGATGCGGTAGGCATGCAAAAACAAACAACTCACACCAGAAACAACAACAATGGCCTGTTTCCACAACTAAATTGTTTAACGCTTTGTTCTTTCTTGTGAAAAAACATGTTTTTTCGGTGTTTGAATTGCTGTGGCGCTCACGCACTTAACAATTGCTGCCAACTTACTGAGGGAATTATCTTTAAGGGGTAACAGCGCCACGCTTATTACGCTGTGTTTGGAATGTTGTATAAGGAATTTCTCATGACTACCCGCGTTGCCTCCCTGGGTAAACCCACCAGAACCTGGCTTGACCGAATAGAAGACATCGGTAACAGGATCCCCGATATCACCATGCTTTTCTTTATTGCCACTTTGCTGTGTATCGGTCTCTCTTTTCTGTTGTCAAAAATTGAATTCAGTTACATCCACCCGCTGACCCAACAGCCTATACAGGTACTCAACCTGCTCACTGCCAATGAAATGATGGGGCTTTTCACTTCCATGGTGAAAAACTTTGTCAACTTCCCACCACTGGGCATTGTTATTGTGGCAACGCTGGGAATCGGTATCGCTGAAGGCTCCGGGTACATCACCACCGCACTGAAAAAATTGCTTTCAGTTGTACCTATGTCAGCCGTCACGCCTTCAGTAATTTTTATTGGTGTACTGGCTCACGTAGCCTCAGATTCCGCTTACGTTATCCTGATGCCGGTCTCCGCTTACATTTTTTATAAAACCGGTAAACACCCTTTGGCTGGTATCGCAGCCGGTTTTGCCGGCCTCGCCGGCGGCTTCACCGCATCATACACGCCATCAATAATCGACCCAATTCTGGCGGGCTTTACTGAAACCGGTGCCCGCGTCCTTGACCCTACATACACCGTCAATGTGCTGTGTAACTACTTCTATTCTGTTGCATCCACCTTTGCCGTCATTGGTACCTGCTGGTATGTGACCGACAAAATTGTCGAGCCGCGACTTGCCAAAACCCTGCCGGTCGATGTGGAACAAATCGAGGAAGGCAGCGAGAAACTTTCGGAAAGCGAAACCCGCGCATTCCGTATTGCCAACTACACCCTTCTCGGCCTAATTGCGCTTTGTGTGGCATTGATGGTGCCAGAGAGCTCACTGTTTCGCGCACCGGACGGCTCATTAACCAGCCCGCAGGCACCTGCTATGCAGACCATCGTTCCCCTGCTGTTGGTTTTTTTCGCTGTTCCCGGACTGGTTTATGGCTTTATCAGCAAGAAGTTCCAGACCGCCAAGGATGTCACCAAATCGATGGAAAACATCACGGTTTCGCTGGTCTCCTTTATCGTGTTCGCCTTCTTTTGTGCTCAGTTCCTGTACTGTTTTGGAAAATCCAATATCGGCAGCCTGATTGCCCTGTCAGGCGCTGAGGGCCTGAAAGCACTGAACATGCCGGGACAGCTCACTATCCTCGGCGTCATTCTGCTGACCGCGTGTCTTAACCTCATTATCACATCGGCCTCTTCCAAATGGGCGATCCTTGCCCCGGTGCTGGTTCCAATGCTGATGGCCGTCGGCCTGTCGCCGGAACTGACGCAGGCCGCTTTCCGTATCTCAGACAGCGCCATCAACGTGAGCACCCCTATGTTTGCTTTCTACCCGCTGATTATTTCGTACATGCAGCGTTATTGTTCGCAATCCGGTATCGGTACTCTCGTTTCAATGATGGTGCCTTACTCTATCGGCCTGCTGGTCGCCCTGACTGTTATGCTGTACCTGTTCTGGGGCTTTGAGATCCCACTTGGATTTAACAGTGGCTATACCTACGGCCTGTAATGATTTGATGTGCGGCCAACCCGGCCGCACTTAAAGGAAACACAATGAATCTCGAATCTACCCTGATTGACTATTTCCGTCGCTATGTGGCTGTAAGCAGCCAGTCTGATGCTGCCAACCCGGCGCTTCCCTCCTCAGAGGGGCAGAAACAGCTTGCTGCCTTGCTGCAAAGTGACTTGATCAGCCTCGGCTATAACGAAACAAAACTGATGGAATCCGGCATCCTGATCGCCAGATTGCCAGGCACAAAAGGCAGTGCAAAGTCCATTGGCTTTGTTGCCCACCTGGACACTGTAGATGTTGGCCTGAGTGCAGATATCTATCCACAGCTGGTTAGGTATGAAGGAAAACCCCTTTGCCTGAATGATGTAATCCAGTTCAATATTAGTGAAGAAACCCATCCCGAGTTGGCGAAATACCGTGGTCAGGACATTTTATTTACAGACGGTACCAGTGTGCTCGGTGCTGACAACAAAGCCGCAATTTCAGTCATGATGACACTGGCAAAGAATCTCAGAGACACCGGCAGGGACCACGGAGATATCTATTTTGCCTTCGTTCCGGATGAAGAGATCGGATTGAGGGGAGCCAAGGCGCTGCCACTTGATTTGTTCCCGGTAGATCATTGCTACACCATCGATTGTTGCGAGCGTGGGGAGGTCATTTATGAAACCTTCAATGCCGGCAGTGCCACACTGAAAGTTGAAGGCATTACCGCCCATCCGATGAGCGCCAAAAATGTACTGGTTAACCCGAACTTGGTGGCTGCAGATTTTATCAGCATGCTGAATGACATGGGTAAGCCGGAACAAACTGAAGGGCGAGAAGGCTACTTCTGGGTCACAGATATGGCCGGCAGCCAAAACCGCGCCAGCGTTTCAGTCGCTATCCGCGATTTTGATCAGGAAAGCTATGAGCACCGAAAGGCGTATCTGGAATCCCTAGTGTGCTTTCTGAAAACCAAGCACCCTAAAGCGGTAATCGAGCTGGCGGTTGATGATGTTTACGGAAACATTGCCCAGGCAATGGGAGAGAATACCGAAGCACTGGATCGTCTTTACGCAGCACTTGCAGATCTGGATATCCCTGCAAAAACCATCGCCATGCGTGGCGGTACCGACGGTTCAGCCCTGTCTGCCCGAGGGCTGTTCACACCAAACTTCTTCACCGGTGCCCATAACTTCCACAGCCCTTACGAGTTCCTGCCGATACCGTCATTTGCGGACAGCTACCGGGTAGCTTACCGACTGGTGGAAATGGCGTAATAGTTTTCGTGATGACAAAAGCCATGCCGATCCTGGCATGGCTTTTTTCTTTTCCAATGGCGGCAACAAGCCTTAGAGCACCTGCGCCAATCGCCGCACTGCTTCTGCCAACTCTTCAGGTTCGGCATTGGTAAAATTAAGGCGTAATGCTGCTTTTGCACCATTGGGGTCGGGATAAAACACCGGGCTGGGTACGACTGCAACACCATTTGCCAACAGATCCTTCGCAAGCGAGAACGTATCGCACTCAGGCAGCTCTACCCACACAAACATTCCGCCATCAACAGGCTTAACCAAGCAGGTTTCAGGAAGCTGTTTTTTCAGTTCGGTAAACAGGCGTTCATAGCGGGATTTATACAGTGAACGGATTGCCTCAATATGTTTTTCAAATCCTTTGTGCTTCAAAAGGCCAAGAAGCAGAGCTTGCATTGGGACGCTGGAATGTAAATCTGCGCCTTGTTTAATCTTTATCAACGGTTCAATAAAACTGCTTTTCCCACTTACGGCGGCAACGCGAAGCCCCGGTGAGCCGATTTTTGAAAACGACCGCAAAACGATTGAGTGCTGGGGGCAGAAATCTGATACCAACTGAACCGCCTCACCAGAAAACCGAAGCTCCCTGTAGGGTGCATCTTCTATAAACGCCACATTGTATTTAATACAAAGCTCCGCCACTCTTATACGGGTTTCCAACGACCAGCAAACACCTGTTGGATTGTGGAAATCCGGTACGGCATAAAACATCTTGGGTGATTTTTCTGAAAAACAGGATTCCAGCTTATCCAAATCAGGGCCAAACTCCGTTTGCGGAACCGTCACAATGTCAGCTTGTACCAAACCGAAGACCTGCATAGCACCTAGATAGCTGGGAGCTTCCATTACTACCGCATCACCGGGGTTGATGTATGCGCGGGCGATAAGATCCAAGCCCTGTTGGGATCCTGTGGTAACCATCACACTGTGGCTGTCCGGGAGATCAAAATATCCTTTTAAATGGGACAGTAGTGGCCCATACCCGGCCGTCGATCCATATTGGAATACCTCTGGCATCTGACAGAGACCTTCCAATGTCGGTTTCATCAGGTCGATTGGAAACGTTTTTTCATCAGGAAGGCCACCTGCCAGGGAGATAACGCTCTTATCACATGCGGCGGCAAGTATTTCCCGGATATACGATGAAGGGATTTGTTGAAGGGATTTTGCAACTTCCATTTTGCTTCCTGATTGAATGGTCTAAGTCCTTTAAAAATACTACATGGCATTGCTGTTATTCGAATGTCCATTTATGCTCTAACTTATGTCCATTTATGCTATTTGAACGATGAACAGGCAACACATTTCACGCATCAATGATGTACTGTTTCACATTCACAAAGACATCAGCCGAACGTTGTCAGCCAAAGAGCTGGCAGCAGTTGCAGCGTACTCTGAGCAGCATTTTCACCGTATATTCAAAAACGTTGTTGGTGAGTCGATACACCAGTACATTCGCCGCATCCGTATGGAGTTTGCAGCAAACCAATTGATGTTCGATACAGACGCTTCGGTCAATGAAGTTGCAAATAAATGCGGTTTCAGCTCAGTTTCATCATTCAGCCGGGCTTTCAAGGACACCTTTAACGTCGCCCCGGGGGAATGGCGAAGACAGGATTTGCAAGTAGCAGAAAAACCTTACCTGTCTGACCCAGAGATTGCTGATGGGTACCGGAGAGTAGAAGGTACATCGTTACCCCAGCCTCGGATCATTGAAGTGCCTGACAGGCTCGCCGCCTACGTACGCCATACGGGTTACAACCGGTCTATAAAAAATGCCTGGCTCATCCTAAAAGCCTGGGCAGTATCAGAAAACCGCGATGCCTCCTTGCAATTTGGCCTGCATCACTCAAACCCCGCCTGGGTAAAACTGGATAAATGTCGTTACGTTGCCTGTATCAACATCGACAAACCGTTGAAATACCGGAGTGTCGTTAACCAAATGGTAATACCAGGTGGTCTTCACGCGGTATTTCCCTTGAATGGGGTATACGGTGAACTGCTCCCCCAAATCAGTATGGTTTTGGAGAAATGGCTACCTTCATCCGGATTCAAAATGCGCTCCAGTCCTGCATATGTCCACTATCACAAGAACCATTTCCTGCGCGAAGACGAAAGATTTGAGCTGGATTTCTATTTGCCGATAGGATTTTTCTGAAGGGGATTTTCAAAGTGCGACTGGTAATATCTAGGCGTAACAGCCAGTTTCTTTTTAAAATGCCGTTGAAAATGTGCTTGGTCAGAAAACCCCAGTTGCAATGCAACATCTGATATCGTCTGACCGGTTTTAAGCATCACCTTCGCACGCTTAATTCTCTCATCAATCAGGAAAGCATACGGCGGTAAGCCATATTCATTTTTGAACGCTCTCAGCAATTGGTAACGGCTCATACCCGCTTCTTTTGCCAGATCTTCCAGCTGATGGGCATTATCAATCTCATCCAGAAGCTTTTCCTTTATTCGACCAATGCCGGGATCCACACTTTCAAAGTTATTTCTCCCATACGTGGGAACAACACCCCAACAAGATTCAACGAAATCATAAACGCAAGCCTGAGCTTGTAGGCGAGATGATTCATCCCCCAGAGCATTGAGGAGAGACTGAAAGCGACTGAACGTTAATGGGTTCTCTGATACATCAGCGTTAAAAGGTACATAGTCCAGACAAGTTTGTTGCAACACATCCCGTTGGACATCCCCTAATTCCTTAGCATCGACAAACAACATGTTGTAAGACCAGGTTCCTTTATCCGGGTTACACGAATGGACATCCCCTGGATTGATGGTAACCATATCGCCGTTACCAATTCGGTGAATTTTGTGACGGTTTCTGTACTCAGCACTACCCTGCTCGATCATCCCAAAAGAAAATTCATCGTGGGAGTGCGCTTCATAACAAGCACGGCTTTGATTGGCGACACGCATTTCTATCCATGGGAGCACAGTACTTTGCTTAAAACTGGCACT
Organism: Parasalinivibrio latis; assembly: GCF_036825535.1. Lineage (GTDB taxonomy): Bacteria > Pseudomonadota > Gammaproteobacteria > Enterobacterales > Vibrionaceae > Parasalinivibrio > Parasalinivibrio latis. Next base: position 999,062 of record NZ_CP098813.1, on the reverse strand, counting down.
TTCATCCTTCTTCATGTCACCTCCCTGCTTACATCCAAATCATCGCTACGGTACCAAACAGTAAAAACGCCATCCCTTTATTAAACTGGCGTTGTCTGGCAGGATTTTCAAGATGATTGACCAAAACCCGGCCAAGTGCCGCCCAGACACCCACACCAAGCATGCAAACAATCAATGATACGACGATAAATGCAGATAGCGCTAAACCTTCATTTTCCTGACCTATGACATAAATACTGACGCCGGATGTAGCGTACAACCACGCTTTAGGATTCAGAAGCTGCGTCAGAGAGCCGGTGACCAACCCACCATTTGGTGAACGCTCCCCGGAGAAAGTACCTGGTGACGTCGCATATATCTTAAAAGCCAAATAGAGCAAAAACAGCGTGCCGGCAATCTGCATAAGCATTTCCATCTTTGGAAGCAGTTTTAGCAGTGAATGCATCACACTGCCGGAAACAAACACCACAAACGCATAGGCAAATGATGCCCCTAATACATGCCAAACCGCGTGTCTAAAACCGAGGTTCACTGCAGTGCTGGTCGCGAGCAGGTTAACCGGCCCCGGCGTTACTGCACCGACAAAAGCAAATACCGTCATAGCTGCAATCAAACTGTTCATTGGCTTTCTCCTCACTATAGTAGTGAGAGTAAGTTATTCAGAAACGAAGTTATTGAACGATATTGCAGGCTCTATTTATCACATCTCGGTATTTGCAGAAATTAGGGTAACGGAAAAAACCGTAATATCAGAGAGTTGGCTAAAAAAGTGTGGGCAGTTAATTCTCTTATTTCATAGGTTCAGCGCACAGCAGTGACCCTAATTTATAGCAGTATATTTTTCGTGGTATCCGTTAATTACGTGGACATTATCCGTTTACTCCAGTTTGCTAACACCTTATTAAAAGCACCCATTATATCTAATCTGCTGGATATAGTTATGTCTTAACCAACAGCCATGTCCAACTATTCTGACTCTCCGACGTGTTACGTTATTATTGCATCCTCCTTCTCACTATAGACAACCCGATGCAATCAATACTATTATCACTTATTAGCAATATTATTAATAACAATTAAATTAGGCATCTCTGAATTTAAAATGAATCATGATTCCTCCGTAAGTCAGTGTATTGTTGATATATACAAACTTGCTTACAGGCTACCTATCTCCGAGTTTAAGCAGGCGGCAATGGACAGGCTTAAAGAGCTAGTTCATATCGATATGGGGTTTTGGATAACGCGTTCAGAAGTAGACACACCCTACTTTGACCATGATTCGTTTACTTATAATCTTCCTGATGGTGTGATGCAGCATTACATAGAATTGAGTTCAGTATCAGAATCCGCAGTTTACATAACAAAATTCTTATTGGAAAACCTAAACAAGGCATTTGACGTTCTGGATATCATTGATAAAGACATTTACTACAAATCTGATTTATATCTTCTTCATTGCAAAAAATATGACATTGAAAATTCGGTCGTTATGATGATGGTGAATAATAATACAGGAATAGTAAATACTTTTTCATTTGGACGTGGCGTAAATCATCAAAATTTCACGTTTGAAGAAAAAAAGATAATTCAGTTTGTCGTACCTAATCTAGTTGAGTCATTACGAATCAATCTCATCTCTTCTTTAAGTAAAAATAAGGATAAAACCCTTTGCTTAAGAGGGGTAGTCGACAAACACGGTCATATTATAGAATCAGAAGAACGTTTCACTCACTTAGCTATCGAGCTAGAGGTTCTATACAATAATAAAATCGATACTGAAAAGATACAGAACCCAGCATTCAAAAAAGAGAAAAACATACTTATCAATATCACCAACTATGATGGACTGTACTATATAGAAGTAGAAACATTACCCATATGGGATTCATTGAGTAAAAGAAAAATCCAAATATGTGATTTGCTCTGTAAGGGATTATCGAACAAAGAAATTGCTCGTAAGCTTTTTATCTCGCAAAATTCGGTCAATAGTCATCTAAAAGACATCAATAAACTACTCAATGTTTCCTCACGGTATCAAGCAATCGCGTTACTTTCGGAGTATAAATGGCATTAGAAAATGACACATGTATTTTAACACCTGAATTAAGCCTATATATTGCAGGGCTTTACCATCAAAGCCAACTGCTATCAACACCGAGCTTTCGACTTTGGTGTACCCAAAACTTAGCAAGTTTACTCAATACCTCCTCCTGTGACTGGCTAATAAGCCGTAACCCTTTTCAAAATTCAGATTCTGGAGCAGCCTTGTTCAGTTATCAGGCACAAGAATCTGGTGTTTACCACGCCCTTAGTTTTAGCTACGCATCATTGCAACCTAGTTCGTTACAACCTAATAGTGAGACGTTTACTCGCGTCATACTTTTTATATTGCCTCATTTAGCGGAAAGTTTTAGATTAAATTTACTGTCTAATTTTTATATGGGAGATAAAAAAGAATGTAAAATCATCGCAATATTCAATAGCGATGGAGTAATGCTTGAAGAAGATGGCGGATTTTCTCAGTTAGTTAAAGAGAAAGCATTTAAATTAAATAGGGATAGTATTAAGAATCTATATTCAGGTGAATCAATTTTTGCTGCTTCCGGTATCATTGTAACAGTTAATAAAAGTGATGATTATTATCTCGCCAATGCTGTTGACTTTGGCGACGATTTTAAGTCCCTATCTCCTAAGGAACTCCTTGTTTGTTATTATATAAGTCAAGGGTTCAAAAACAACTTAATTGCGACGAAATTGAATATCTCCCAAAAAACCGTAGAGAATCATCTCGTAAAGATCTATCAAAAGCTGGGTATCTCTTCTCGAGCCTTCCTCGTTAGGCAACTCAATTCAAAAAACAGAAAGCAACTAAACTCATAACAACGTAACGATACTAACTCAAATGAATGTGAATGAGGCAGGTATTTTCTCATACCCACCTCGAAATCCACTATTTTAATTAAAATATCTTCTTACCCATCCAAAGATAAAGATAAGAGACAGCCACACTGGACCAAAGGAAGCACCAAACAACCAGTGGTCATCATCCTTTTTGCCATTAGTTTCGTCGGGTAATGGCGATGGCGATGGCGATGGCGATGCGTTCGAATTGTTTGGATTACCTATAGTCGATGTAAAGGAGTATATGTCATTATTTGCATTCCAAGAATTGTTGTTTCTGTGATACCCAACGTTAGTACTTACAATCAAATAAGTACTTGTGATGTCACCATCGTTTGCACCAGAGACATGTGATAAGCGAATATTATCTCCATCATCAACAGAAAAAGGTGCACCAGAAACACCTACAGAGAGCGGTTTATTGTCAAACTCATACGTCCCATTAAAGACATTGGCGGATATAGAAGATGTTGCAGGACTAATCGTAAATGTTTCTGTATTCGACGTTAGCTTAGTAGATTTATCTTGCGTTGTAACAGAACTGAAGTTTAATGCATTGATTGAAAAAGAGGCGGAAGGCAACGCCTGACCGTCGAATTTAATCAATGAAGAATCCACATGGCTCCCTGTGTTGTATGGAATTCCGCTGGTTCCGGCGACAATGATCTTTCCATTTTTCAATACTGCTATCGCGCTGACCGTACCGTTACTGGATGCGGGGTTAGTCGAGGCGCCGTTATTGGTCGATGAAAAAAGAAGATCGCCAGTCGAACTCTGAATTTCTGTGCCGTCATTTTCATTTATTGTTGCAATAAATTGGGATCCATTGTCTTGACCGATTGCTACAACGCCCAACCCAGGAAAATAACTCAGTTCATTAACGCATACTGCACCATAGCCGGTACTTCCAGACAAATAGCTGTGTGTCTTTACGCCATTTCCACCATAGCTGCTTACCAAATTACCTGACGCATCATTCTTTTGGCTAAATGGATTCCCATGCTCATCACATCCTCCGCTGAGGATATTCCCGTCGGCAAGTACAATAGTACTTTTCAGCACGTCCTGTGATTGAGGAGGTTGAGTTGATGTTGATGCTGTCAGATCTTCATGTGAATACCAGAAATTAACCCCATTTACAGACCCTCCGAAATTAGTGGTATTCCCTTGATGTGTATATTTCCCGAGTATCCTTCCGAATCTTAATGTTCCACTGTCCAATCCTATCATTCGACCAGACACATAAATTGCATCAGTATCATCGAAGCTGAATTTTTCTAGTTCAATAGAATGATCTGCTTTGTTTCCTACGACAACAGGGTTCGCCGTGACAGCAGTAAAGGTTGGCTCAGGAACACCGGCGGTAGTTAATTGAATAATTTTCGAGTCATATCGATTAAAGCCTGTGGTATCAAACCGCTCTTGGTACAACACCACGATCTTGCCGGTGGAAGTAAGGCCAATATCCTTTGCGCGTAAGGTGTTAGGTGACGTAACCGGAAGAATTTCATATCTCCCGTTGGTAGCAAAGTTCTGGTCAAGTGTTCCATCAACATTAAATCGAATAACCTCAATGGATGTATACGAGGTCCCCGCTTTCTTGGTCTCTACCAATACAAGGATTTTCCCGTCTCCTTGCACCGCCATTGCAATACCTTTGTCATCATCGGTCAGTGACAATATCAGCTTGCCGTCATCGTCAAAACTGGTATCAAAAGAACCATCTTCCAGATGTTTAACCACCAGTAAGCTGTACTCACTTGCAGATTTTGATACGTGCCCAACCGCTACAAACTTACCATCCGGGCTGTTTTCCACATCATTGAAATATGACCGCTTATCGCTGCCTGAATACTCTGAGTGGTTAAGTTCCAATCTCCCGCTTATGCCGAAAGAGCTATCCATTGACAGCGGCGTTGCTACTGCACCAAGTGAACACATTCCAAGCCCCAAAAATTGTAGGCAGGTTATAATGCGCTGATTATTTTTCCCTGTTAAAGACATAATGACCCCAATTCCCATCTTATTTGCTAGAGAGTTATTTGTTTCTTTTACAGGTGTGATTTTTTCAGAGTAGCCCTAGCAGGCATATAGGTAGAATTGGTGGTTTTTGGTTCGATGGCAATGAGCCAACATTCATATTGAATACTACAAAATAAGAATATAAGTATCGCATAGAAAAAAAGCCCAGAAATATTCCGGGCTATTCAAAAATCACATACAACAACTTACAGTGTCACAACTGTTGCCAGTAGAACCGGACTTGGCTTCGCTCAAATAGGTATTTCTCAGGTAAAATTCATTGAAGGCATCCTCGAAGTCCTCTGCAACCGACATATGGCCTAATCCACTGGCCAGCAATGCTCGCTGCCATGCCTGCATTTTGGGTTTTCCACACAGAAAATCGAAGGTGGTTTGCTGTTTGATGATAGCGGCTCGATGCAACAAAGGTAACCAAGCAATGTCCACATTGCTCAACTTGTCGGATTTAAAAAACTTGGTCTTTCCGGTAAGTTTTCTCTCTGCCTTGGCAAACACAGTATCCAATCGTTCAAGACGTTGATTAAATGTCTCTTGACCCTTACTACTCATAGTACCGCACTGTGTCATGTAGTTTTTGGTAGCAAGATAACTCCATGCTCGATCAAGCGCCCGTTGTTCATTTGTCACTCCATGCTCAAGCGGGCCATATTCATCCTCAATAAATTCTATAATGGCATCGGATTCAAACAAGGCTGCACCTGACTCTGTGATCAAAAGTGGAACCTGGCCGTTGGGAGAGACATCAAGAAACCAGTCCGGTTTGTCTTTCAGACTGATGAATTCAATCTTGTATGGGATTTTCTTTGCTTCTAATGCCGCAGTAACACGCTGCACAAAAGGACAAATTTTGAAGCTGACAACTTTAATCATTGGGTAATCTCTTTTCGTAGAGGTTGTACCCATAAAGACGAAGCAATACTGAAATGGTCGCAACTTTTTTAACGGTTATTTTCCAATAATACTCTTACACCGAACAACTAACTGATACTATTATGTTTTTAATAATGATGAAAATTTCTCACCACCTAAAACCAGACATTTGATTTAAATTCAATTACGGATAGAACTCACTCCAGGGTAAAGGTTTACTGATCAGGTACCCTTGTACCATGTCAGTATTCCATGCCTTAATCATAGCCAACTGCTCTTTTGTTTCGATTCCTTCACAAATAACGGTTAATGAAAGCTCATGAGCAAGCTCAATGACCTTTTTGCAGATGATCGCACAACCTTCATCTGTCATCGTGTTTTTAATAAAGCTCTTGTCTATTTTAAGGTTGTCATAACCGAAGCTAAGCAAATAACTCAATGACGAATAACCAGTACCAAAATCATCCATCGAAATTGAAAATCCCGCTTCTTTGAATTCTTTAAATTTTGAAATAGTCAGTTCATGGTCAGTCATTGCTGAGTTTTCAGTAATCTCAACAACTATTTGGTTTGGTTGAATAGAAAAGCGCCTGACTATTTCGTGAATATTACCGACCAGTTCTGGTTCAGTAAATTGAACAGCGGATAGGTTCACTGAAACCTTAGTATCTTTCGGGACATTTGGCTTAGAGAGACAGCGGCAAACTTCTTCAACGACCCAATATCCAAGTTGAATTATGTCTCCGCTTTTTTCTGCGAGATCGATAAATAAATCAGGTGGAAGCTGCCCCTTTTCTGGATGCTCCCATCTTATTAATGCTTCATAATAATTGATTTTCTTATCATCACAAAATGGATTAATTATGGGTTGAAACACCAGACTAAACTCTTCATCACGAATAGCGCCTGGTAAATACTTGGCAAGTTCAAGTTGAAGTTGAAGGTCTTTAACTATTTTTTCATCATAGCAAATAATTTTTTTATTATTGATATGTTTAGCCTGATAGTGAGCCACTTCAGCCCTTCGAACCAAGTCTTCGGGCAGGACTTCATCACCATTAATCATGCTGTAGCCTACTTTTATGTCAAAAGAAGCTCTAGAACCATCCACTTCAACAAAAGTTTTTGTTTCATCAATAAGTTGGGTAAGCAGCTGTACTATTTTTTCTTCATCATGGTTAACAACAGTAAATGCCAATTCGTTTCGGCCCATTTCTGATAGTGTTTTATTATCAGGGAACACTTGATAAAAACGCTCTTTCGCATCGTTTAGGATCTTTTCTTTCAGATCCTCATCAAGTAATTTTGAAAAATTACCACCACGTTGAATGGAAAACACCACAACACAACACTGCTTACATCTTTCATGCAATATATTTTGCATGATCCTCAAGAACCCCAATTTACTGTGAAATCCTGTCTCAGGATTTATATAAATTGCTGGCGTTACACTCACACAACTTGAGTCAGTAGAGTTGCCTTCAGCGAAACTCTGTAATTTTAAATATAGACTTTCCAAATAACCTGATGATATATCTTTATCAACACAATAAGAAATAATGGCTGCCACATAACTTAAATACACATTATCAAATTCTGCTATGTCTTCATTGGATGTTTTTGGTGTTACAAAGGCTACACCACCATAAGACATCCTAAATCTCTCAAAATATACTCTGCCGGTATTTAACATTTCTGAAAGAGATAAATCAGCATTGTCCAATGCCCAATGAACATCTGTTACACTATGACTGACTTCAAACAGGGAAAATATTGTCGTGTAATTAGATTTTGATACTCGTAACCATTTACATTTTTTTTCCAATCTCCGATCCTTTACAAGGATCATGTACTCCCACCATAAACCATCTACAAATCGGAATAAAATACAATTATCAATATCAACTGAAAATCTGATTTTCTTAAAAACGCTCCTCATGTTTTTTTCAAAATCAGAGTCTACTTCTATATCTTCACTTAACTCCAAAAGACTTGCAGTTCTTAAGCACTCTTCAATAGATCTCTTGTCTGAATAAGGATTTACATTCTCAGACAAATCGGATGAGGGCTCTCTCCGATCCCGCTCATCGTTATAATCGGAGAGGAATCTCAACTCTCCCATGCCACCTTACCATTCTGCGCGATGACGTCATAGAAACCTTTATCTGCCTCAACACCTAAGCTGTCAGCAATGTTAACCATGTAGAGGGCGCAAGATACCATACCAACCACTTCGGCAATTTCGTTACTATCGAATCCGGCGTCAACCAATTCTTCACGACATATTGCAATTCGTTCATTGTCATTAGTTAGTGAAGCGTCAGTGAACTTAATAAGAAGTCTCAGTGATCTGTTTCTTATATTATCGGGGTCATCAAGAATAGTTTTCATCTCTTCATCTGAAAACCCATGTTTGATTGCCATTGCATGGTGCGCCGTAAGACAGTACTCGCAATTTTTTTTATGGGCTACGTAGGAAAACATTAATTCCTTTGTAATCCTCGGCATACTCCCTGAGCATAAATTGTATCTGACCATGTTCCATGACGATAGAGCTATCGCGGGGTTCAAACCTGCAACCATCCTAAAGATAAGAGGAACAAACCCCATCCCCAACTCTTCACAAACCTGTTGATGTATTTCAGGAAATAATTTTTCAAACTCTTCCGCGGGCATAATGTTACATGTATCCATAACCATTACTCGTCCAGTAAATGAAGCGCAGTTATCTGATTTGAGTATAGATTATAAAGATGAGATTAATGCGGCAAAAATGATAAAAAAACGCCCAAAATTCTAGCGATAAATGTCAGATATTTTACCTTTGAGCACATTAATGTGTATACGAAATACAATAATCAATACATATACCCTGAGGCTTGTATTCCCGTAGGTGGAGTGCCTTAGCGAAGACTACGTTTCAATTTTGCCCGGCAACCTATGGTTTTCAAAGAAATACAACCGTTCCGTTTCGATTTTACCTTCTTATACGGTATAAGAGGGAGCATAATTTGGCTCCTATCATGCTGATGTTTCACCAAAGCATTCATCACCATTAATGCCACTTTTTCTTCGATTCAGCACACTTTGAAAAGCCATGGTCAGTAAGGACAGCATCGCCATGATAAAACTGACAAAGAAGGCTTCATGATAACTAAAATATTCCCCCACGATACCGATTGTCATGCTTGATAGCAGCATGCTGGTCTGCATGCCATTGCTAAACAACGTAGTGGCTACACCCATTTGATTTTTCATCAGATCCTGCATAACTACCATGCCCATGGTGGCCGTTGCCCCAATGAACAGACCGTTAAACACTTGCAATGTCATCATCTGCCAAGGTAGGGAATAGGAGAGCATACCCGCGTAAAACACAGCACCAAAAGCTACACCAATCATGAGGATGCGGTGCGCACCATGACGGGACGCGACAATTCCAATTCCAAGCATTATTGGAATTTCACTCAATGCAGCCAATCCCATCATCTTCCCTGCTATCCCACTGTGAAGACCCAGATCCTGAGTGACGTAGAGGGGCATCGAAATGATGTAAAGATTGTTGGCGTAGAACATCAACACAACTGCAATAAAAAACAGCACAACTTGCCCATTTCTGTACCAAGGAATGGGAACGAAAGCACTATTTACTTCCGGTAGTCCAGCATCTTCGTTATTTGGAGCGCATCCTATGTCCGGCAGATTCAGTGCGACGATCAGGGAAACACAACTGCAAGCGGCGGTGACCAGGAATGAATAGGTAAAACCGTATTCAGCCTGCGTCATAAAGGCCAAAGGTGGACCGCAAACCCAAGCAATTGCGATACCAGCGCGCATGGTGTTTAGAAATAGAGTGCCTTTATCTCCCAAGTAGCTATCAGCATATTCACGTCCAAGCGCGAATATCTGGGGAAAAGCCGCTGAAGAAATACTGGTCACTACAACAACCGTTACCAACGCCACCCAGTAGTCGCGGTTGAAAGCAAAAATAACAGCCGTCAAAAAGTAGCAGACCATAGCCACTGCAATCAGATTTTTCCGGCTGAAACCACGGTCTGACAGTTTGGCAAGCTGGTAGGATACTGTGATGCCAGCTATGACACTGGACATCATATAAACACTGAGCATTTTCGGTGATGCTCCCAGTGCTTCAACCAGATAAATAGAACTGATCGGGAAAAGAAACGCGCCTCCCAGCCCCGAAATAAAAGTCGAAAAAACAAAGAGCAACATCGTTCTATTCTTTGCCATCCGGCACTTCCTCAAACGCAAATGTGATGTGATTCACCAATAGTTTACGTAAGGAGAAAAAGCGATGTAGTACAAGCCACTCATTGATCAATACTATTCCTTCATATTTATCCAGTTTACTAAATGAAAGGTAAAAATTCTTGCGACCCTACGTGGAGAAAATCAGCGACCGATGGTTGATAAAACACTATATAAACATTGGTAAAAGCTACGATATTTTTGCTGGCTGGCATTACCACAATGAATACGAACTTGTGGTTTGCTTTGATCCACATTCAGTACTGAACAGTACTGCGATGGTTGGTGACCAGTGCTTCAGCCAGTGCCACAATACACTTGTCCTTTATGGGCCAGGTGTCCCACATATGGTTACCGCTAGTGCAGCATGTGAGCGTCATACTGAGGTGAGTAATCACATTCTTTGGTTTTCACCAGACTGGATAGACAAACTTATTGAACTCGAGCCATCACTCACGCCTGTACGGAATGTACTTAATGAAGCCTGCAGAGGGATACATTTTAGCTCGCAGTGTGCCGAACGCGTTTCTGCCTTGATAAGAAATACTGTCAACCTTCCCTCGACCCGGCAGTTTGCTGTTGTTGTGGAAATTTTAATGGCGTTGGCTGAAGATGGTTACCGAAAGCCACTGGCCTCGGGTTCGTATTCTTATTGCCAGCCCGAATCGTCAAGTCAACAGCAAAACAAAGTAAAAAGAGTACTTCACTATATTGAAAGGCACTATACAGAACCCGTTCGAATGGCCGATTTGTGTGAAGAACTACACATGAGCGAAAGTAGTGTCTATCGCCTATTTGAAAGACATTTCCAGGAAAGCTTTGCCGAACATTTAAAGCAATATCGAATTGGAAAAGCTTGCGAACGTTTGATCAACACTGACCAGTCTATTTCCTATATTGCTGAAAATACGGGATTTAATAACCAATCTAATTTCAATAGACAATTTAAAATCAGTAAAAACATGACGCCGAGTGCGTTTAGGAAATTATACAGGCATCAAAAAACAAAGTTTAAGTCTGGCCAACGCCAAAGCGTTGAACTAAAAATAATCTAGAAAAATAAGCACAGCTAAACTATGGATATAGGAGGAAATTGAAATACCATGCCACCCTTTCTGTACTTGTAAAATAACTTAAATATTAATCTTAGCTTCCACTTCCGAGTTTCTTCCTATACTGAATATGGCAATCAATTAATCCCATTACCTATGACATGGACGTTGTTGTCATGAAATATCAGCTCTCGAGTGATTTAAATACTGCACATAACCATCTAAAACAAAAAGAATTGGAGCGATATGACGCGGTCATTGAAGAACATGATGCCTCATTTGAAGCTCTTGCCTCGCTGGCAGCCACTCTCTGCAATGTCCCCATTGCCGGAATAAGTGTCGTTGATGACGAGAAAGTCTGGATCAAAGCACACTTCGGCATAGAAGCCTGCTGGTTACCCCGTGAAGGGGCTTTTTGCGCTGTTGCGGTTGATGAAAACGAAGATCTGTTTGTCATCGAAGACACCACCATCGACATGAGGTTTTTCAACAATCCTCTGGTAACAGACGCTCCTAATATCCGCTACTATGCAGCGAGTCCATTTCGCGGAGAAAACGGGTTCGCCGTGGGTACGGTTTGGATTATGGATACTAAACCCACATCCATCACACAGGAAACCGCACAAGTTCTGCAGAGCCTGGCTAAATATGTTGTCCAGAGCGTAGATAACCAATATTCCTGTGATGTGACAAAGCTACCCAACCGGGAAGGCTTTTCCCGCAGGCTCAAAACCCTTATCCAAAGCGACAGCGGCACGGTATCGTTATGTAATCTGCAAATACAGCAGATACATAACGTTTGTACCCTCTACGGTAATGAGACCGCCAACCTCCTTATCCAAACCATTTCTCACCGGCTTTTGGAATGGCTTCCTGGCAATCAACCTCTCGGTCATTTTGGACTGGGTAACTTTTGTTTCTGGCAGACAGAAGAACAAAGCACTCGAGACCTTGATGCTTTATTAACATACATTTCCAGGCCGGTATTGATTGACGGCCTGACCTTTGCGGTCATCGCAAACATCGGTGTTGCCAGGACATCTGACGGAACCATAACGCCCCAGGCGTTGATAAACATGGCGGAGCTTGCTGTTAATGAAAACAACCGGTGCGGACTTTCCAGTGTGTGTTACCAATCGGGCAATGCCTTTAAAACTCAGCTAACCAAGGATCTGAGGCATGCGATATACCATGAAGCAATGGAAAACAGCATCGAGCCTCATTACCAACCCCAGATTAATATCAACACCGGGGAGCTTTTTGGTTTTGAATCGTTACTGAGATGGGAAAACCCCAGTTACCAAAAAATCAATATCGGACAAATTTTTACCGCCATTGAGTCCTTAGGATTGATCCCCTCTGTAGACTATTTGATGTTCCGCAAGGTATGCAGCCACATTCGTGTTTGGCTCGATTCTGGATTAATTCCACCCAAAATATCGATAAACGTATCACGGGTAACCTTACAGGATGCGGCATTAGTTTCTACGTTCATAGGAATACTTGCAGAATTTGGCCTGTCTACGGACCATGTGCTACTGGAAATCACTGAAACCGGTTTTCAAGTTAATGAACAAGGTTCAGCGGAACGACTGCGCGAGCTCCACAGGGCGGGATTTCACCTAGCAATTGATGATTTTGGTAAAGGAAACTCCAACATTGATTCATTGAAAAAGATTTCCTGTGAGCTTCTCAAAGTAGACCGTCAGTTTGTTCATGGTGTATCTATCAACCCTACAACAGAAGCACTAATGCGTCTGATAAAAGGCACGGCAGATGCCCACAATATGCAACTGCTTTGCGAAGGCGTGGAAACCCAGCAGGATTTGGACTGGCTGCGAAATATGGGGATCAGCCTTATTCAGGGGTGGTATTTCAGTAAGGCCAGACCGTTCAAGGACGTCACAACAATACTGACTTTCATCAGGGAATTTGCTCCCCAAGATGCCAAAGAGTTGAGATCGTTTTTGTCTCGGGTCTCCAGCAATAAATACATCAAATAATGTCACAAAAGTTTATCAAAAAAAGGAAAGCCCCGCTAAATCGCAGGGCTTTTTTGACGGAATAAGATTACTCCCCCCGCTCCCGGCACATATAGCTGACTGCCAGTGTCTGGGCGAGATAGATAGAGGAACTGAGTGAACGGAAGCCCATGATTTCGCCCTCCTGAACCTCAAAGCACACTTCCATTTTGCTGCCCTGGGATTCTTTCTGGTTATCGGTGATTCCGATTATCCGGGTTCTCCTGTCATAGGACTGGCGGATCAGCTCACTGGTTTCCGGCGCGTAAGGGCTGAAGGTGACAGCCACCAGCACATCTTTGTCGGTCAGGCGGCGGGTGAGCGGGCCCAACATTCCACCCATGTCGTCCAGCAATACCACGTTGGCGTCTGATTTCATCAGGGCATACCAAAAGTAAAAGGCAACCGGGTATGCCCGGCGGATACCCTGAACATAAATGGTATCAGCCTGCGACAGTAACTCGACTGCACGCTCCAGTTTATCCGGGGACACAGAAATCTGGAGCTGTTCCAGCGCTTCGATATTCGCCTGGCCGAAATCATGAAACAGTGCCTGAGGTGACGTCGGGTTTTTCTCTTTTTCCTTGGCTTGCTTAACACGCTCTTTGTAGTCACGTGGGCGGTTAAGGTACTGGTCTCGGAATAGCCCCTGCATCTGGCTGAAACCGGAAAATCCCATAGTGTTTGAAAAGCGGCTTAAAGTGGAGAGCGGGACATCGGCGTTTTCAGCGATGGTCGACATGGTTTCCATGGCCACTGTCATTGGCTGTGAAAGTACATAGTCGGCCGTTTGTTGCAGGCGTTGGCTAAGGGTGTCGTAGCGTTTGACGATAAGATCGCGCAGCGAATCCAAATCTTTGGGCTTGGTTAGGGTTGATTCGTCTGTCTGCATTCGAGGGTGTCTCCCAGCCATCATACGGCAATAAAAAACTCCGGCTTTACGCCGGAGTTTCATTCTACGATAACAAATTGATATTGCGAATCGCTTCTTCTTTCACAAACGGCATCGTCTTTTGCATAAAGTAGATTCGGTCGAACTTGTTCGGTTCCTCATTCATCAATTCGCGCAGGTTATGACCAAGCGCCTGACGCAGACAGGTTCCGATGTTAAATTTCGAGACCCGGGTACGCTTGAGCATCTGCATATCATCATCTTTAATACCGCTGGTACCGTGGATGACCAATGGCTTGGAAACCACGGACTCAATCTTGTCCAGCAGGCCAAAATCGATGGTACTGGTTGGCTCAGTCAGGCGGTGTACATTACCAACAGATATCGCTACACAATCTGCACCGCTCTCTTCAGCGTATCTCGCCGCATCTTCAGGCAGGGTAAAGATAGACTTAATATGGTCGCGGCCTTCTTCATAAGGAACGGAGCCAATCTCGCCCTCAACCGAAGCTCCTACCGCGTGCGCAACTGCTGCTACAGCGGCCGTACGGCGGATGTTCTCTTCCAGTGGTAACTGGGAGCCGTCATACATTACAGAGCTGAAGCCTGCTTTCAGGGCGCGGAAGATAATGTCTTCATCGTAAGTGTGGTCAAGGTGCAAACACACAGGGACGGTGGCTTTTTGGGCCAGGCCAAGGAACATTGCTGCCGCCGTTTCTACGCCATAAAAATCAGCAACATCCTTGTTGCAAGCTAAGATAACCGGTTTGCCTGTCGCTTCTGCAGCTTCCACCACTGCGCGGGCATCTTCGTACCCAAACACATTGAAGCAAGGCACGGCATAGTCAGATGCCGCAGCATCCGGTAGCAAATCGTTCAGGTTAACCAACATGACTTCTCTCCCTGTTATTTGAATTTGGCAATCATGTCCTTGATGCCAGGAATGGTGTGCACCTGATACTCATGGTGGGGGTCAAAATGCTGGACCAATGATTTGTCGGTCTTGCCCACAATGATGGTGAAGTAGTACATCTCGTAACCCGGCGCGGCAACACTCGGGTGATAGCCTTTGTCGATGGCAATCACAGAGCCGGTGCGAACGTGGTAAACCGGGCCAAAGTCATCTTCGTGTTCATACAGGAACTGAGCACCGAAGCCGAAGTCCGGGTTAAAGCGGAACTGGTACACTTCCTGGTACAGGGTTTCGCGGCTGCCGTCTTCCTTCACACGGTCTTCATCATGCTTATGCGGCGGAAACCCGGACCAGCCACCCGCACCCACGGTAAAGAGCTCACTCACCAGCAGGCGGCCACGCTGTTCGGCATTACTCTGGCCAAGAACGTGTTTGATTTTGCGGTGGGTTTTGGTGTCATCGGAGCCGTACTGGACGATATCCACTTCTTCCTGGCGCACTGCAAACGGCTCCAGAGCTGCTTCGAATTTACCACCGGCAATCATGACATCAGCCTTGTCGCTGACGCATTCAACCTGCGCGGTGTAGCCAACCGGTACGTAAACTGCTTCCGGGTTTCCTTCCCAGACCGAAGCACGTTTACCGATGTTGTCGAAGGTTTCGGACTTACCGGTTTCATCAGTCACGGTGATGCAGCAGGTACCGCCGGCCAGCACGATCACGGACTCATACTCGTCCAGGGTGTAAGTATGAATCTGGCCTTTTTCCAGAATAACCTGGTTGAAATAACACAGCGGGGTCACCTCATCGTTTATGTCGATGATAGCTTTGTTTTTATTATCAAATGGTGGGATATGCTTACCCATGCTTTCCTCCTCACTCCCCAGCAAACAACCTGCTGGGGGTGCCTGTTTCACGTATTGGATTAGTAATGTTTTAACTTTGCTCAGGAAAGTGTCCTTTTCTCGGTGTTTCGAAGGCTACTTTGCTGGGAAAAGTGCCGGGCCACGATGGTTGCACATTGTTTTTGCTGGCCCGGCTGACCTAATTTATGGGTCTTTAATCCGAAGAACGTAACTCGATTTACAGTGCTGGTTACTCAACCATTAAGGTGGACTACTCAGCGTTATGAGCAGATTGCTCATGGGTTTCAATAAAGTTGAACAATTGCTCCCGGGTAGGCATTGCCTCGGTACAACTGGTGCCGCTGACGTTAATCGCCGCCGCTGCTGAACCGTGCTTCACGCCGTCTTCCAGTGTGCCGCCGTTAACCAGTGTCCAAATCAGGCCACCCGCGAACGAATCACCCGAGCCGAAAGGCTTGTTCACCTTCACGCGGAAGATACCCTGCTGGAAGCTGTGACCGTCACGGCAGTAAACCTTAGAGCCCAGCTCACCGGCTTTGATCACCACCACCTGGGTGTTGGCGCGCATAAAGCGGGCTGCGGTTGCGTCATCGTCCTTGTTGCCGGGTGCGATAACGGTTTCCATCATGTCGAACTCTTCTCGGTTGCCGATAACGATGTCAGACAGGCCAGCTGCGATACCGTAGTAGATAGATGCATCAACATCGGTGCGCCATGAGTAAGGACGGTAATCCACATCCAGCACTACCACGGTATTGCTGCGACGGGCATATTCCATGGCCAGCAGTGTCGCTTCACGGCTTGGGCTTTCAGACAGTGCCGTACCGGTCACCACCAACACTTTTGAACTGGCAATGTAAGCCTGGCTGATTTGCTCAGGTTTGAGCGTCAGGTCGGAAACCTTGTTACGGTAAATCAGCACGGTGCAGTCACTCGGCTTCATTTCTGTAAAGGCCACTGACGTGCGGCTTCCTGAGTTGTCAGTCATCATGCCGTCAAGGTTGATGCCAAGGCCGCTCATGTAACCTTTCACATAACCGCCGAATGCATCCTCAGCGACACAACCGATAAAGCCGACCTTACCGCCAAGCTTGTTAACAGCCACCGCGATATTCGCAGCAGAACCACCGACAAATTTATTGAACCCGGAGATATCTGCCATGTCGGTGTTTGCCTCACGGGCGTAGAGATCGACGCCCGCACGGCCCAGGACGATGGCATCCAGAGGACGATCCTGCTGAAGTGCAATCTTAGTCATGGTCATAGTTCCTTACTTGTATTCCACCCAGGCAGCGTTCTGGTCTGCCGACTCAACGCATTTTTCACACAGGCGAACACCTTCGATGCCTGCATCAATACCCGGGAACCAGATATCAGCCAATGCAGCCTGGTCATCACGGTCAGCTGCTGAGAATGCCAGCGCAAAACGGTGATAAAGGTTTGCCCAGGATTCGAAGTAACCTTCCGCATGGCCGCCACCTATACGGTTCGCGCCGACACCTGCATCGTCCTGGTAGAGGTAGCCCATACCACGGTCGAGGATACGTGGTGGCTCGCCCTGTACTTCATAGCGCAGTTGGTTCGGGTGCTCATCCCACCATTCAATAGACGCTTTAGAACCGACAACGCGGATCTTCTGCTGGTGCATTGAACCGGAGTTAACCGCTGACGCCCAAAGCGTACCTACAGCACCGCCCTTGAATTCCATCATCACGTGCGCGTTGTCTTCCAGTGGTGCACGGGACTTGATAAAGCTCTGGCGCATACAAGACAAGCGATCCACTTCCAGGCCGGTCATCACTTCACACAGATAGAAAGCGTGAGTACCGATATCGCCCAGAACATAGGTCGGGCCGGATGCTTCAGGGCTTACACGCCACTTGAGGCCCGGATCGTTCAGTTCGTGCTCTTCGTTGTGGAAGCCGTGCGCAAACTGCATGTTTACCACGCGAACATCGCCCAGGTCACCGCGCTTAATCATTTCACGCGCCTGCTGCACCATAGGGAAGCCTGAGTAGCCATACATCACACCGATAACGCGGTTTTGCATGGCGGCCATCTTCTTCAGCTCTTCCGCTTCTTCTGTGGTGAAGGTAATTGGCTTTTCGCACACCACATGCAGGCCAGCTTCCAGCGCCGCTTTAGAGATTTCAAAGTGCGTAGAGTTAGGGGTAGCAATAGATACTGCCTGAATACCGTCTTCACGCTTGGCTTCCGCTTCGAACATCTCTTTGTAGTTTGCGTAGCAGCGGTCAGCGTCCAGACCCAGGTTGGTACCGAAGTCGCGTCCGCGCTCTGCGTTAAGGTCGAAAGCACCGGCCACCAGCTTGAACAGGCCATCACGTTGCGCGGCGTTACGGTGAGAGTAACCGATCTGGCTGCCACGGCCGCCGCCGACCATTGCCCAGCGGATTGGTTGTTCAAAGTGGAATTCTTCATTAAACATGTAGGGCTCCTTACGGTCCCGGCGGCGTATATCCGCCGGGCCAAACTTTCTGATTTAAATTTGTTATTTGGATTTGGTTGTTATTTTTAAATCCGGGTCCGGTTAAACACCGCGGCGTTGGTTGACGCGGCCTTCTTCCCAGGCTGTCACTTTCTCTGCAGTGTGTTCATTTCGGGTGACTTCAGGCAGACCCACTTCCCACCAGCAATCGCACTTGGACCATGCCATTGGCGATACCGGGTCAATATCCAGGACAATCACATAAGTGCGGTCTGCTTCCTTGGCGCGGGCAAAAGCGGCTTCGAACTGGTCAACAGACGTCAGTTTCTCAGCAATTGCACCCTGCGCTTCAGCATGCTTGGCGAAATCTACACGGGCGACCTCGCCATCCGGGCGGCGGCAGTCTTCCAGCAGGTTGTTGAAAGACTCGTTGCCGGTGTTGTTCTGCAGCTTGTTGATAACCGCAAAGCCACCGTTGTCGCACACCACCACAATCATCTTGTGACCAGTCAGGACAGAAGAGTAAATGTCGGAGTTCTGGATCATGTAAGAGCCGTCACCCACCAGGACAATCACATCGTTATCCGGGTTGGCAATCTTGGCACCCCAGCCACCCGCGATTTCATAACCCATGCAGGAGAAACCGAACTCGATGTCGAACTTGCCAATCTGGTAGCTCTGCCAGTTCATCGCCAGCTCGGCAGGCAGGCCACCGGCCGCAGTCAGAACGGTGTCGCCTTTTTCCATCAGGCGGTTAACCTTGCCAATCACTTCTGCATAAGAAGAGAGGCCCGGAGTCAAATCACCTTCCTGAGGGTGGGTACGGCGCTCAACCAGTGCTTTCCACTCGTCAGCCTGTTCTTTGGCGGTATCCGCCCAGTCCTGGCCGGATTTCCACTCACCCAGCAGGCCGGACAGTTTGGTCATACAGACCTTGGCATCACCGAGGACCGGGTAAGAAAGGTGCTTAACTGCATCGAACTTGGCAACGTTGATGCTGACCAGCTTCATATCAGGGTTACGGAATACCGACCAAGAGCCGGTAGTGAAATCCTGAAGACGGGTACCAATAGCCAGGACCACATCTGCATGGGCAGCCATGTAGTTGGCAGAATCAGAACCGGTTACACCGATAGGGCCGGCGTTCAGCGGGTTGTCTTGCAGCATGGTCGCGCGTCCCGCAATGGTTTCCACCACCGGGATATTGTGTTTGGCAGCAAATGCCGCCAGCTCGTCGGTCGCCAGCGAGTAGTGCACGCCGCCACCCGAGATGATCAGCGGCTTCTTCGCTGACATCAGCATCGCTTTCGCTTCTTCCAGTGCAACCATTTCTGGCTCTGGGCGGCGAATGCGGTGAATACGTTCTTGCAAGAAGGCTTCCGGGAAGTCCCAGGCAACACCCTGGATATCCTGAGGCAGGCCGATAAATACCGGGCCACAGGTTTCCGGATCCAGCATGGTATCAATTGCATGCGGCAGCGTATGAACAAGCTGCGAAGGCGACACAATACGGTCCCAGTAACGGGTCAGCGGTTTGAATGCATCGTTACAGGTAATGGACGGATCGTAGAAGTTCTCTGGCTGCTGGAGCACAGGATCCGGCAGGCGGCTGACATAAGCGTCACCGGAAATCATCAGCAGAGGAAGACGGTTGGTGTGTGCAATACCGGCGGCCGTCACCATGTTGGTTGCACCCGGGCCGATAGAAGTGGTCGCAATACCGATGCGGCGGCGCAGGTTCGCTTTGGCATAAGCCACAGCAGCAGTCGCCATCGACTGTTCGTTCTGACCGCGCCAGGTCGGGATTTTGTCTTCAATATTTTTCAGTTGCTGACCAAAGCAAGTAACGTTTCCGTGACCGAAAATCGCAAAGGCTGTACCGAAAAGTTGTTCTACTTTGCCGTCGATTTCGATTTTCTGGGCTGCCAGATATTGTGCAAGCGCTTCGGCAACAGTCAGGCGTACAGTTTTCATTTTCTTCCTCGAACTAGAACTCAATCTGTGAGTAATCCCTGTCTGCCGGCCCGGTTACAGGCCGGCAGTTCCCTTCCGGTTACAGGCCGTACTTCTTCGCGTAGCCAGTGATGTTTTCGTAAGCAGTCTTCGCGTAAGTCAGAGGATGCGCCTTGGCAGGATCCTGCTCTGCTTCAACCAGCAGCCAGCCTTCGTAGTTACGCTCTTTCAGTGCCGCGAACACGTCGTCATAATCCACATCGCCAGTGCCTGGTACGGTGAATACGCCGTCCAGTACCGCATTCAGGAATGACTTGTCTTGATCGCGTGCCGCTTTCATTACATCCAGACGCAGGTCTTTAAAGTGCATGTGGCCGATACGGTGGCCCCAGCGCTTGATCATAGTGACAGGGTTACCACCGCCGTAAGTGATGTGGCCGGTATCCAGCGTCAGGTGTACAGATTCGCCGGTCAGTTCCATCAGCAGGTTGATGTCATCTTCTGTTTCTACGATGGTGCCAACGTGGTGGTGGAAAGACAGCTTGATGCCGTGCTCGTTCAGCAGGTAATCAGCAACCGTAGTCAGCTTCTCACCGTAGATCTTCCACTCGTCCATGGTCAGGATGACACGCTTGGACAGCGCAGTGTTGATGTCACCGTGTACTGTGTTGCTAACTTCACCGTAAACCATCGCAGTACAACCGGCGGCTTTCAGCAGCTTGATGTGATCCTGCATGGCAGCGATTTCCTGCTCAGCCGTGTTAGTCATCAGGTTTCCGCTGAACCAGCCAGACGCCAGAACCAGACCATGCTTCGCCAGAAGAGGAATAAGCACTTCTGGTTCACGTGGGTACTTGGTGCCCAGTTCAGTACCGGTAAAGCCGGCTTCCGCCATTTCGCTCAGGCAGGTTTCCAGTGGAATGTCACCACCCAGCTCTGGCATGTCGTCGTTAGTCCAGGTCAGTGGGCTGATGCCGTATTTAACTTTGCTCATGTTCTATCTCCAATTTTTTATAGGGCTTAAATTTGCTTAATTAAAGTGACCCGAATCTCACTTTCTTTGGGAAGTCTGTTTCGCGTCGGGCCGTTTTCTTGCGTTGGGATAAACATACGCTCGTTTTTCAAAAAATGAAAAATATTTTTCAATCAAAAATCCATCAGCTCAAAATATGAAATTAATGGAAAACCCTAGGGAATATGCGGGTCACAGAGGAATATGAACCAAGATCACAAAATATTTTTTCTTTAATTATCAATGATGTAAAACGTTTTCAATATTTGAAAAATCTTTTCCGCAACATGACTTGCGTATCATTTTGAGACAAAAGCGATTATTGGCTATGGCGTAACCACACCTTCAGAACTAACATGCATTTCAACGCCAAACTGAAAAATATTTTCCAAATCATTAATACAATAAATACGACAGGCGTTAGCTGAAATCCCGGGCAATACCCTACGCACAAAACAGCCCAGGAAATTCACCATAAACTTACTGTTTCGATGGTCAGGTAAGGGAGTGGGATAAAAATAAGGAATTCGACAATGTCGACTGATAACGTGAAACCCTCCAATAAACATAATATTGCTTATATCGTTCGAATCTGTTGTATCGCCGCACTCGGCGGCATCCTCCTGGGCTACGACACTGCTGTAATATCCGGTGCCATCGGTCCAATCCGTGACTACTTCTCCCTTACTCCGGCTCAAACCGGCTGGGCGGTGTCCAGTGTCGTTCTTGGCAGTATTCTGGGTGCCGTCAGCGCCGGCTGGTTCGCCCTGAACTATGGCCGCCGAAATACCCTCTTTATTTCCGCAATCCTCTTTATCATCTCAGCTATCGGTTCGGCACTGGCGACAACCTTCGACTTTTACATCTGGTTGCGTATTGTGGGCGGCGTTGCTGTTGGCCTGGCATGTGTCGTCTCGCCAATGTACATGTCTGAAGTGGCCCCCAAAGACTTTCGTGGCCGAGCGGTAAGTATGTTCCAGCAGTCTGCGGTGGTAGGCCAGACCGGTGTCTTTTATGTGAACTACCTGATTGCCAAGGGGATGTCTGAAACCTGGCTGGTAGACATGGGTTGGCGTTGGATGCTGGGCTCTGAAGTTATTCCGGCGGCCCTTTTTGCCGGCTTGCTTTTCCTTATCCCTGAATCACCACGCTGGCTGGTACTGAAAGGTAAAGTAGACAAAGCAAAAGACACCCTGTGCCGTATCTCCAACCCAGAACACGCTGACCGCCTGATTTCTGAAATCCAGGACTCCCTGAAAGAAAGTGCCGGAGCCAAAGGCAACAAAGTCAGCCTGCGTTCACCACTCCTGTTCGCCATTCTGGTTATCGGTACCTTTGTTGCCGCCGCCCAGCAGCTGACCGGTATCAACGTTATCATGTACTACACTCCGGAAATCCTGAAACCGATTGCCGGCGGTACTGAAAACGCGCTGTTCCAGACAACATTCGTCGGTGTGGTCTTTATCCTTGGTAACGCCCTGGGTATGTACCTGATTGACAAGGTTGGCCGCCTGCCGCTGATGAAGTGGGGGACCCTGGGTTGTGCCATCGGTATGACCGTGGTTGGTTTTGTTCTTTACCAAGGCACCACAGGTTATGCAGCACTGTTCGCTCTGTGCCTGTATGTCGTTTCTTACGCCACATCATGGGGCTGTGCATGCTGGACAATGATTTCCGAAATCTTCCCTAACAGCATCCGTACCCGTGCTATGTCTATCGCGGTAGGTGCCCAGTGGTTTACCGGCTTCCTGGTAACCCAGAGCTTCCCAATGCTGAACGAAAACCCATACCTGAAAGAAACCTTCAACGGCGCATTCAGCTTCTGGCTGTTCGCCGCTCTCTCCATGATCTGTATGGTTATCGTGGTGAAATTCGTTCCTGAAACCAAGGGCGTCAGCCTGGAGAAAATGGAACAGGTGATGGCAACCAAACTGGGCCGTAAGGTTCCAGAACAAGAGCCAGTGAAAGCACGCGTTTAATCAACGCTGACAAGCAGTCAAAAGCCCACTTCGGTGGGCTTTTTGCTGTGTGCTTTCCCTCGCAACGGAAATGAAAACCTACATACCTATCCTCGCTGGGCCTACTTACTCCTCGCAATTACCTATTCACCATCGCTTAAATTTCAGGCAACTGTGAGCTTTACCGCGGTTCAGTGCAGTTTTCCGTACCACCCTGATTTACATCTGACTGTTTTCCTTGGCTTTACTCACAACACAACAAGATCAACCAAGAGGTACTGAAATGAAAACTGCACTTGCCCTGGCCGTTGCTATGGCCGTAGCTGCTCCTTCAGCGATGGCCGCTGATAATGTGGTTGGCGGCTATTTCGCTGACTGGCAATACAAGAACGAAGCCAACCCCTACAGCGTAAAAGACATACCCGCAGACAAACTGACCCATATTATCTATGCATTTCTGGGAATGTGTGGGCCGGTAACCGGTGCAGGTGAAGACGTTCAGCAACAGGTAGCCAAAGCCTGTGAAGGGAAGAAGCCTTTTACCGCCATTGTGGTCGACCAGGAATCTGCACTGGATGTGGATTTCGGTGATGTCAGTGTCGATGTGCCCTTTAAGGGCCACTTTGCCCAACTGGCCGAACTCAAGAAAAAGTATCCTAACCTGAAAATCCTCCCCTCTTTCGGCGGCTGGACGATGTCTGAACCATTCCACGCCATGGCAAAAAATCCTGAAGACGTGAAATGGTTTGCCAAAACCGCTGTTGAACTGGTCGCCAAGTATGACTTCTTCGACGGTATCGATCTTGACTGGGAATACCCAGGCGGAGGGGGCTTGACTACCTCACCATGGAACCCGGAAACCGCCTTGGCTGACGAACAGAAAGCCTCCGAGAAAGAAGCCTTTACCCTGCTGGTACAAAGCCTGCGCCAGAACTTTGATGTGCTTTCTGAAAAAACAGGCCGGGATTATGAACTCGGAACCGCTGTCGGTGTGGGCTTTAAAGCTGCCGGGATCGACTGGAAAGCGGTGTCCCCCCACCTCGACCATATGTTTGCGATGACCTATGACTTCCTGGGTGGCTGGGGGCCACAAACCGGTCACCTCACCAACCTGCATGCCACTGACAACGGCTGGTGGGGTATGGGAACGGATGTCTTTATCAAGCAGATGACAGACCTCGGTATGCCGAAAGAAAAAATCGTGGTGGGTGCAGCCTTTTATGGTCGAGGCTGGCAAGGCACACAGGACTTTGACGGCAAGAACTTCCCGAAAGAACTGAGTTCAACCGGCGGCGCGCCATTCGGAACCAGTGAAAGCGAACCGGGCTATTTCATGTATTGGGATCTGATGCGTAACTACACCACTGCACAGGGCTACCAGCAAGGTTACGATGACAAAGCCGAAGCGCCTTACCTCTGGAACCCGGAAAAGAAAGTGTTTATATCCTATGAGAACGAACGATCTATCAGTGCCAAAGCTAAATGGGCCAAAGCCCAGAAACACGCTGGGTTGTTTGTATGGGATCTCTCCGGTGACCCTGATGGTAAACTGACCGAAACCATGGCCAACTCGCTGGCTAAATAACCTCTTATAACAGTAATAAGGGACGGGTCTTCTCACATGACCCGTCTCATTCCGCCATCTAAGAGACCGCCAAAATCACATTTCCCCTCTTCCTGCCTGTGTCCACGTAGGCATGCGCCTGAGAAATCTCATCCAGGCTGTAATTCCGGTCGATTTCAGTCCAGAGCTTTTGCTCACTGTAAAAACCGAGGATCTTTTGCAGATGGACATTCATTTCAGACGGCGGCTTCAATCCCGTGGCTGAAAACACGGCTTTCTTTTTCGAAAAGCACCGGGTAGCCAGCATCTGCAACAAAAGTGGGAACGACAATACCGGACTTAAAAATGTGCCGTTGTCAGTAAGTAATGACTTACACTCCGAGAACGTCAGCGTTCCGACGGCATCGAAGATAAGGTCGTACTTAATACCCTCAGCTCCCAGGCTTTCACGGGTATAATCGATGACCCGATCAGCCCCCTGAGCCAGCACAAAATCCCGGTTCTTTCCGCTGCACACCCCGGTTACCTTTGCCCCTGTCAGTTTGGCAATTTGCACACCGGCACTGCCGACAGCGCCCGATGCCCCGTTAATCATCACCCGCATTCCCGGCTTGCATTCACCAATCAGGCATAAGAAGTTGTACGCTGTCAGCATGCCATCACAAAGCGGAGCGGCTTCTTCGAAACTGATTTCATCCGGCAGTATTTGCAGTATCCCGTCTTCCTGAACACTCACATATTCTGCGTTGGCACTGAATGTCAGACCGGATTCACCCACCACACGGTCACCAACCTTAAACTGGGATACACCTTCTCCCACCGTGTCAACAATACCGGCAAAGCCGGTTCCAGGTATGGGGTATTTCGGTTTACGCAGCCCAGTCGCGAGGCGGGCAAACAATGGCGTACCTGAACGCATCATTGTATCTGCCCGGGTGACACTTGCCGCACAGACTCGAACCAGCACATCCCCCGTGCCGGGTTCTGGTTTGGGGACGTCCCTGCACACAAGGACGTCGGCCCCTCCATAGTTTTCGCACACCGCTGCTTTCATTTCTTCCTCCATGAATCCTGTTCCATCGTTTTTCAGCAGGCCTTCCCCACCCCTGAAAACTTACAGTGTAAGTCAAACATACACTGTAAGTTTTCGCAACTTGTTATTAGAATGTGACTCTTAGATAAAGCCGGAGTACACCATGAAACAGGCACTTAGCCAGGAAAGAATCATTGATGCAGCCATTGCTTTTGCCGATGAAAATGGGCTTCAGGCACTTTCTATGCGCAAAGTGGCTGAGCGTCTGGGTGTGCAGGCTATGTCACTCTACAACCATGTTAAAAACAAAGAAGAGATGATCGACGGCATGGTCGGTCGAATTGTTGAAGGGATTTACAGGCCAGATCCGGATGGCTACTGGAAGGATGAAATCCGAAAACGCTGCCTTTCCGCCTATGGGGTTTTAATGCGCCACAGCTGGGCAACCCAACCGCTCGTTTCCAGGGTAAACACCCAACCTGTGGTTTTGCATTATGTGGACGCGACGGTAGGCTGCCTGTACAAAGCCGGGTTTCCCATTGGTGTTTGTGACCATGCCTGGAACCTGATAGACAGCCATTTGTACGGCTACACACTGCAGGCACTGAATTTCCCGTTTGAAAGCGATGAATACGCGGAAGTGGCCGAAGGCTACATTGATATGATCCCGGAAGATGTCTTTCCTTACCTCAACAAGATGGCCAGGGCTGTTATCAGCGGGGAGCACAACGGTATCCATGATTTTGAGTTCGGGCTTGACCTGATCCTTGATAGTTTGGAGATGAGACTGCCAACAGCCTGATTATTATCCGGTGTTTTAAAATTAAGAGAAACCAAACCCCATCGAAAAGGCACACTTAACTCATTGGTTGAATGTTTGGTCGACTGACCGATGAAAAACGAAAATTCTGAATACCTAAAGGGCAGATGGTATCTCAGCCACAGCCTGGATTTTGAAGGACGGGAAATTCACTATGACATTATCGGTGACGGCGAACCCCTGGTCATTGTTCACGGTACCCCATGGTCATCATTTAACCTTCGCCATTTAATTCGCGGGTTGGCAGGTAAATATAAGGTCCACTACTTTGACTTGGTGGGATACGGTCAATCCAGCAAGGAAGAAGGTGATGTATCCCTTGGAATCCAAAACCGTATCCTTGACCGGCTTCTCGATCATTGGGGCTTGGATAACCCCCTGGCTATAGGCCATGATTTCGGCGGTGCGACTGTACTCAGGACGCATTTACTAAACGGCCGCCCTTTCTCCAAACTGATTCTCATCGACCCGGTTGCTGTCTCACCCTGGGGGTCACCGTTTTTCAAGCATGTACACAAGCATGAATCTGCGTTTGCAGGTGTCCCGGATTATATCCACGATGCCATTGTCAGGGCTTATGTAAAAACCGCCGCATTTAATCCGATTGAATCGGAAACACTGGACGGCATTGTCGCCCCTTGGACTGGCGAGAAAGGAAAAGCGGCATTTTACTGTCAGATTGCACAGTCACATTCTGCTTATACGGAAGAGGTACAGCCACTGTACCCGACCATTTCAACCCCCACCCTTATACTCTGGGGCCGAGAAGATACATGGATCCCGCTTGATAAAGCCCACGAGCTTCACAGCCTTATTCCCGGCTCCAATCTAAAAGTTATTGATGGGACAGGCCATTTGGTGATTGAAGAAAAACCGGATGCGTTATTGAGGGAAATACGCCCGTTTATACAGGAGTATTAAATGAAAAAAGCCACCCGGCTGGGTGGCAAATGCTGACTGGATAGAGAAGATACGGGACTTCTAACTATCCAAACCAAAACACCGGATAGAATGTTTAACTGGTTACTTTTACGTTTAAAAGCAGGTCTTCCATTGAGGATTTAGTACCAACTAATACCGTTCCGCCACTTTTTACAGTTTCCTCAGAAAGCGGGTAATCAACAATTACTCCGTTTGCCTCCTTAATAAGGCAAAACCCAGCAAGGCAATCCCATGGATACATCCTCGGCTCGTAGTAAGCAACCAGCTTAGACGCCGCAACCTGAGCAAGCATCAACGCACCCGATCCGCTTCTCACTACCTGCCCTCCTTGAGCAAGAATGTGATCAATTGCGGCAACCACTGTTTTATGCGATCCAGGCCGATTGGTACCAATGCCGACCATTCCATCCTTCAGCGAGTGGAGATTGTTCATATCCAAGTGCCTGTTATTCAGGTACGCGCCATTTCCATCCGAACCAAAATAGCATTCGTCGTGGATTGCATCGTAGATCACCCCAATAACGGGTTTACCATTCGCAACCACCGCAATCGAAACGCACCATGAATGTATTCCAGACAGGAACATTTGCGTCCCATCTATAGGATCGATAACCCAAACATAATCCGCCTCTTCGTTCTCATACCCCAGCTCTTCACCAAGGATCCCATCCACAGGGAAGTTTTGGTTGATACGTTCCCGGATCAGTTGTTCAGATTCTCGGTCTGCATTGGAAACCACATCATGTACACCGGACTTATTCTCGATATTCAGCGATGCCAGATCGCTGAAGTATTGCAGCGCTAATTTACCCGCCTCTTTGGCAACCAACTTAGCTAACGCCAAACGGGTCTGAATTGGGGCGGAAAATTGTTGTACTTCAGAACTCATTTCCCAGCTACTCCCTGTCGAAGCAGCGCCAGATCTGATTCTCGGAAGCTGATATATACATCTTGTCCTGCTGAAACTGCAGGTGCAGAGTTATCCGCCACCGCAAACAGCAAGCCAGCCGGTGTTTCTACCTCATATTCCATATGGTCGCCCAGAAAAGAAGCAACTTTTATCCGGCCGTTAAGGGTACCAGCAGTGTACTCCGGAGAGATCTTCACAGCCCCCGGGCGTACCGCCAATCTTCCTTTACCTGCTCGTGCATGATCCGAATTAAGAGAGAAGCTGTGGCCATAGACGTTAATCAATGCCACCTCATTGTTGACGTCTTCAACCAGGCAATCGACCAGATTGGCCTCTCCGATAAAATCTGCCACAAATTCATTTTCCGGCTGGGAGTAGAGCTCTTTTGGTGTACCCACCTGCTCAAGACGGCCTTCTTTCATGATCACCACGCGATCTGATACCGCCAGTGCCTCATCCTGATCATGGGTAACATACAAAGCAGTCAGATTTAACTTTTGCTGAATTTCACGGATATCTGTCCGTACCTGACGACGCAAACGCGCATCCAAATTAGAAAGCGGTTCATCCAGCAACAATACCTGGGGTTCCAATACAAGCGCCCGGGCAACGGCTACGCGCTGTTGTTGGCCTCCGGACAACTCAGAAGGAAGTCGTTCGCCGTACCCTGCAAGCCCCACTAAATCCAGCCCTTCCTCTGCTTTTTCGACGGCCTCCATTTTGGACATTCCTGATGATATAAGGCCGTATTGCACATTTTCCGACACCGTCATATGCGGAAACAGGGCGTAGGACTGGAATACCATTGCGACGTCACGCTCATTGGCCGGAAGATTTGTAACGTCTTTCCCGCCAATACTGATTCTGCCTGATGAGGGGTGTTCCAAACCAGCAAGCATCCTCAAGGTGGTCGTCTTACCACAACCTGATGGCCCTAAAAGCGTTACCATCTCACCCGGCTCAATGCGGAAATTCAGATCCGGCACAGCAGTAAAGTCGCCATATTTCTTGCAAACACTTGAAAAAACGACTGAGCCTTTATTCAACTTATCCATTTCAACTTCCTTTTCTTATTTTGCAGGCTCAGCTGCAGGTTCTTTACTTGCCAGGCGGTTTTGACGTCGCAACTTGCGTTCGCCAATCAACAGCTGGAAGACAGAGATAACAATGACCATCACAACGATAAGCGCCGAGGAGTAAGCAATCGCCACGCCGAAATCACCGTTTTCAACCAAACCGACGATATAGGCTGTTGCCATATTCCATTCTGCACTCACCAGGAAGATCACCGCACTGATGGAGGTAATAGCCCGTACGAAGGAGAAAACCATCGCTGCCAGGATGGCCGGACGAAGTAACGGCAAAATAACTTTACGCAATGTACGCCAGGTGGTTGCCCCCAGAGTCTGGGACGCTTCATCAAGACTCTTATCCAACTGGGACATGGCAGCGATGCCTCCGCGCACCCCGACCGGCATATTACGGAAAACAAACCCGAGGATCAGAATCAGCGCGGTTCCTGTCATTTCAAGTGGAGGGTAGTTAAAGGCCATCACGTAACTCACACCGATAACCGTTCCCGGAATAGCAAAGCTCATCATGAGGGAGAATTCAAAAATGCTCCGCCCCACGAAGTGCTGCCGTACAATCAGGTAAGCCGTTAGCAAACCTACTGCAGCCGTTAGTGGTGCCGAAATCAGTGAAATTTCCATGGTGGTCCAGAAGGAATTCCAGGCTACCCCAGTCCATTCAAGGCCAGATTCACCAAAACCAACACTGAATGCATGTGCGTAGTGTTTGAGAGTAAAACTGTGGTCAAGACCCCAAACGTTAACAAATCCGCCAAAGAGCACCATGCCGTAAACAACAACGGTTATACCCATCCAACCAAGTACAACGGCAATAACAGCCTTTTCTGCCGGTTTGGGAAGGCGTGCATGTACACCGGAATCCGCCTTGCCGGTTACCGTCGCGTAGTTCTTGCCTGATAACCACACGCGCTGGATCAGGAATGCTGACAACGTGAAGCACAAAAGAACAAGTGCAAGTGACGCTGCTCTAGATGGATCACTCTGCGCACCCACAACAGCGAAGAAGATCTCTGTCGACAGTACGCCATTACTACCACTTAGCACCAACGGATTCCCAAAATCTGCCATGCTTTCGATGAAAGACACCAAAAAGGCATTGGCAAGACCGGGGCGCATCAGGGGCAGAGACACCTTGCGAAATGTCTGGCTGGCGTTGGCACGCAGCGTTTGGGATGCCTCCTCAAGAGACGGACTGACACCTTCCACCACACCAATTAAAACCATAAACGAAATTGGCGTGAAGGACAGAACCTGAGCAAGCCAGATACCTTTCATACTGAACAACCAACGATCCGGTTCTGTCCCAAAAAGGTCAGCCATTGTTGTCGTTATGATGCCACTTCGTCCGAACAACAGAATAAGCGCCATGCCGATAACAAACGGCGGCGTAATAATGGGCAGAATTGTCGCGATGCGCAGGGTTTTCTTATATTTAAACCCGGTTCTCGTTACCACCAACGCGAAACAAAGACCAAGAAAGGTACATGCAGTTGCCGTAGACAACGCCAAACCCAATGTACGTATTGCGACGCCGCAACGTGCTTCCGTTGTAAAACAGGCCACACTCCATACATTTTCATGGAAGAGGTTTTTCACCATACCATCGGGGTTAAAGTTGCCATCAAAATCCTGCACTGACCCGGCAAACATGCTGAAAACGGGGTAAAGCACAAATGTAGCTACCAGCACAACCAGGAAAGAAATTGCTCCAATGACAAACGCATCGCCTTTCATTACACCGCGCTCTGCCAACCCAAACGAAAAAACAGCGACCATCGCCATACCGAAAACAACGGCTCCGGCACCAAAAGGCTGCTGTCCAGAAACGGCAGGGAACAGGCTATCTAACAGTGTCCAGCTCCAGCCACTCCATGTAATTGCAAAGCCTTGAAACACGAGCAATGACAGTCCAGCAATGGAGCCATAAATCATGACCTTTGTACGATTATGAGATGAAATGGGTAAGCGCGTTGCGAAGATAAAAAGGGCAAAAATGATCGGTGCAAATATTAACCAGGGTTTTCCATACATCAGCAATTGCAAAAGGCCAGATGCTGTTTCTTCACCAGTCAGCGAATTACTGAGCCAGTCGAAAGAATAAAATCCTTCGTCCTGCCTGTACCAAGGCAGGATCAGGAATGCCAAAATAGCCGTCACTATTGTTGTAAAAAATCGTCGGTTCTGTAGGTACATCAGCTTTTCTCTTATATATTGATAATACAGAACAGCGAGGTGTTAGCCTTCACCACCCTGTTCTGTGATTCAAATAGAATGCTCAGTACTTATTTCGCTACCGCACCAATTTCTTTATCCCAACGGGAAAGAAGCCGGACACGGGTTTCTGAAGCGCCATAAGTTTCAAAGTCAAAATCAATTAGATTTGTGTCTTCCAAACGTGGGGCTTTTTCTGGAATGGTTGAACCTGTATTGGAAGGGAGCTGGTAAGACCCTACATCCGCCAAACGGCTTTGGGCATCAGGAGTCAGTACCCAGTCATAGAAAGCCTGCGCGTTTTCAAGGTTTCGTGAGCCCTTGACAATAGACATTGAACCAATTTCATATCCCGTACCTTCACATGGTGCGACTGTCTTAATTGGGAATCCCTGTACAGCCTGTTTGATCGCATCGTGGAGATAAACAATGGCAATGGCGTTTTCACCTCGGGCAGCAGATTTCACAGGTGCAGAGCCAGATTTGGTGTATTGCGAGACGTTTTCATTCATTTTCAGCAGGTAATCAAATGCCGCATCTTCACCGAAGAGTTGGCTGAGCGTCGCCAGCACGGAATAAGCGGTTCCTGAAGAATTGGGGTTGGCAACCTGAATCTCGCCGGCAAAGCGTGGGTCAACCAAATCCGCCCAGCATTGGGGAGGTTTAATGCCTTTTTTCTCAAGCAAGTCAGCGTTATAGGCAATGCCTAAAACGCCGGAATAGACACCAACCGTTTTGTATTCGGCACTCTTTGCCTGAGATTGCGCCCAAGGATGAAGCTGGGAGAAGTGTTCTGAATTATAGGCCTGTGTCAGGTCTTGCTCAGCCGCCTGCAGGTGTGGCTCACCGGTTCCCCCCCACCATACATCCAGTTTTGGATTTCGCGCCTCAGCACGGATGCGAGCATAGGTTTCACCTGAAGACAGCCGCACCATATTTACTTTGACATCAGCCTCCTCTCCAAACCCCTTTGCCAGCGTTTCGCAGACATCAACAGTGGCGGAGCAAACCAGATTCAGCCGTCCTTCCGCATATGCATATTGTGTTGCACCAACTAACATTAAAGCAGACACGGTCGCTTTCAATTTAAAACTCATCTCTTCTTCTCCTTAAGAGTTTCATGTCATATCCCTGCAATATTGCACTCGTGTGCAATTATTTAATGTAAGCACCATGTTAATCTTATGTCAACACCAGTTAACGTTTGCATTACCCTTTTTGTTAATTCATTATGGGGTCATGGTTGACCGTATAATTGGTAATTTAGATACTGGTCATTCAAAAGGTAATTGGCCATCGGCGGAATCTTTTAAATGATTGAAAATAAAAACAAGAAAGTCACATCCAACGCTGTCGCAGAGTTGGCTGGCGTATCTCGTTCAGCTGTCTCCCGGACATTCTCTGGTGGCCACGTATCAAAAAAGACCCGCGAGAAGGTACTTAAGGCGGCAGCGGAACTTGGATATGAAGAAAACCGTTTAGCCAAAGGACTCATTGAAGGGAAAAGTGGTATCGTGTGCATCGTGTCTGACCACGTAGATACCCCTTGGCACGCGAAATTGAGTAATGTATTGATTGAAGCAATTCAAAACAGTGGCAGGGTTGCCATGGTGGTGACTTCCGCAGCAGGCGATGCCGAAAGCGCTTTAAGGCGTACCATTCATTTTCGGGCAGAGGCAACAATCATACTGTCCGGTACTCCCCCAAGATCTCTGGCTGAGTCATGCATCCGGTTTGGTCAGAAATTAATTCTCCTTGATCGGGAAGAAAACTTTGAAAACAGCCTGAGCATCCGGCCTGACAACCTATCTGCCGCAGCAAAAGTCTGCCAACTATTTACCCGTTCCGGTTTTTCAAACGTGACGTTTGCAGCTTCAAAAGCCGACTCCCAAGGGTTACTCGACCGGCTGCAGGCCTTTAAGGCCGAAGCCAAAAAACTAAAACTCAACGCTCAGGTCGTTCGCATCGGAGAGACAAGCTACGAAAGCGGAAGCCAGTTGGCTGTGGAGATACTTAGCCAATCAAGCCATCCAGATGCTGTATTCTGTGCGACAGACTTATTAGCGTGTGGCTTTATAGACACCGCCAGAAACAAATTTGGAATCAGAATTCCTGAGGATATCAGCGTTGTGGGTTTTGATGATATTGCACAGGCTGGATGGGCCGGATATGACATAACAACTTTCCGCCAGCCTGTTGAAGAAATAGCCGAACTCGCTATCAGCTTCATCAATGAAGATGGCGCTTCCAAATCAGTCCGGGTCGAACCCCAATTTGTCATTCGATCAACGGTACGGCCAGCACCTACAAAATATTGATCTTACATACAAAAACGCCACCCGTAGCAGGTAGCGCTTTCCTTTCAGGTAGCCTCTCAGTATTTATCACTTTCAGACTGCAAAACAAAGTGAGCGTGTGTATTGCTCGGTGCAATATCGTAGCTTTCAACACGCTTGTCTGTCTGCGGAACTCCATCCTGGTTTGCAGTATGGATATAGTAGTCAGTCATAAACCTATTGCGTAAGCGGTAATAACCATCTTCCGTTTGTTCAATAAGCCATTGTGCACTCCACCAGGTATTTGGTACCTCGACAGAGGATGTGAGGTTCGCATAACCGTTAGTTGTTTCCACATGAATAACGCGCTTCGTGTAACGGTTAGTGACGCGGTAGTAACCATCTTGGATATGCACCAAATCCCAATCTGCTGACCAATAACCAATTGACTTCGCATACTGTTCAAGTTGAGCATCTCCACTATGGGACTGTTCATCAACAATAGATTCATAGCTATTTTTAGTTGAAATACGAGTCTGTCCGGTAAAGTCAGCGACTTGAGTAAGCTTCCAGTCGGCCGACCAGTAAGTATCGGGAACATCTGTAGCTGCAACCGTTGAAGACTGGTCTTCATTGTTTAATTCAATATGTTGCTGCCAATAATTAGACACTCTGGCAAAAGTTACTGGTAAACCACTTGTCTCTGGCTCATTAGTATTACCAACAGAAAGTAACCACTGTGAGCTCCACCACGTTTCAGGAACATCTCCAGATTCAAGTGCACCAGTGAAGTTCTCGATGTGCAGCGCTTTACCTGTGAACCGATTCACAAAGCGATAGCGGTTTGTACCGTCTATCTGATTCACATGCCATTGGCTGGAGAAATGACCTGGAGACACGTCTGTCCGTACCTGCGCACCGCTGCCAGTGTCCACCAAATACTTACCAGAGTAACGATTTTTCAGTGTGACAATCAGTTCACCTTTTTGAGAATCACTGTGATCAATCAGTTTTGCGTACTTGCTGTACATTTCGCGAGCCAGTGATACGCTGTCACCGACAGGTTGTGTAGCAAATGGAGCGACTGTGTCAGACCAGTGGAGCTCAAACTGATGCCAGTTAATGGCCTGTGGAGTCTGCCCTTGAATAACTGATTTTTTATAGTCAATCCACTTCTGCCAACGTTCTTTGTAAAACGTCCCAATTAACCCACTCCACTCCCTGTTGGAGTAGTCTTTGAGAGCCTCCGAATCTTCCCAAGCCGTAACAAGCAGGCGGAAGTTTTTCTCATAAGCATCAGATTCAGCTTCATTTCCACCGGCAGCCCTTGCATGTTTCAACCAAGTTCCAAACATAAACTCTGAACGAGAACCAAGCAGCCTATCTTGATCATCCATTAACACCAAAAACTGACTGGACAGTGCATTGAACTTATCAAGATCACCTGCATCAGCTGCCGCTACCATCTGTTCATGTATGACTCTGGCTGTGTCTGCCATCATCTGTCGAGTTAAATCAACAAGATCAAACCTGAAAGCACTGCTATTGCTGCTCCCTGACTCGGAAAGCATTAATCCCAGCGCCTTCTTGACTTGAGATGGTCGATAAATTCTAACCGCAGGACCCCAGGTAGATGCACTTCTAATTTCATCCGCAGGTCGTGCAGTTAAAATGGACTCATAGGCACCTTGTGTATTCTTCGGTGAAAGTATATCTCTCCGCAAAATCTCTGCAGCAAGTTGAGTATTAGTGTTTGAGAAGCCATATCTCCTTTGTTGGTATTGGGCAATCCAACTATCCAGATTCATTTTCTCTCTCTGCCAAATCATATCTGCTTGAAGAGAGTAATACATCGGGTTGTAATGCGTTCCTTCAGGGAAACTTCCCATACCAACCATATACTGCGAATTAGCCATATCGCCAGGTAAAGCATGGCTTAGGGATTCCAGCTTTCCGGAGTATCCAGAGTTTCCACCGAAGTTCTCAATGGTTCCCCTTAACCAAGGAGTCCCTTCAAACTCATTTCTAGGCAACCACTGGTTAGCGCTATCATTAAACAATGACGCAACTAAAGCTTTAGATCTATCGATTGCGTGGAATATTTCCGCATGAGGAGTATGAAGCCAGTGTTGGAATACCCAGATTGCATCTGGGTTGGCTTCAATCATTGAATGTTGAATCGCTTTACCTAGCTCAGAAATATCCCAGCCTGCCGGAGGACTTCCTTCATGGAATGGATCTGCAGAAATATACTTAGGTAGAAAACCGAAGGTATTGGAATAGTTGCTGTAATAGTTTTTCGCAATGCGCTGAAAATCAGGTTCTTCCGCATTTAACAATGAAACCGATGGCAAACCCACCCAATTTCCTTGGTGATAAACTCTCGCACCGGAATAATTCGCGCTTAACTCCTTGGGAATAACGCCATAAAACCCAGGAACAACCGATGTTATTCCTAATGCGCTTTGCCTGTTCAGAATTTTTTTCTGTAAATCAATTTGGCGATTGAACCAAGTTGAATTTTGTCCATAAACCTGACCACCCTGAGAATGAGTATTACTCATAAGTTGCCAGGGAATGTGTGCCGGGGCGTTGAGCCACTGATGGAAGTCAGCTTCACTCAAACCTTCATCCATAAAGGTCTGCTTTAATACCGCTTCAACACCAACCGGACTGAGAAGCATATTGAAACCTTCAAGGGCCAGAATATCTAGCTCTCGTTGCCATTCATCCCAACCCCAATAAGGAGACTGATAACCGAAAAACGTGTAGTTCTGTGCATATCGGTATTTGTATGGCGACTCTATTGAAACGGCGCTGTCTAATGGTACGAGATGGAATCCACCATCCAGATTGGTACCATTTCGAGACACATGCTGATTCAATTTATTTTTTAGATACCAGTTGAAGCCTGAAACCATAGATACGGCATTGTTTCCTTTAATCTTTAGCCGCCCATTACTTGTGGAAACTTCAAACCTATCTAAACCAGATGAAGATACCAGAACTTCAAAATCAACATTATTAGAATAAGAACCACCAAACACCCGGTTTATAAGATCAGATGCTTCTAGGGCATAATTGCTTGATTCATTTGCAAATGATTTTTGTGTTGATAAGAGCAAAAGAAACAATACACCTATTGTGACTGCTCTGTAATGAAATAAATTTAGTATTTCTTTTTTATTAATGTACATCGATTCCCCCTATTGGAACACGTCCTTGTAGCAGCAGAAGATAAAATTCACTCCGAAAAATAATCTACTGACAATCTACAAATATCCATTTATTAGCACAGTTGCAAATTATTATGAATCAACACTCATTAATGAAATAATCGTACACATAATGACGATATATATAGACATTATTCTCAAACCTAATGAAATACCTGTGTAAAATAAGTCTATATTTGGCGAAAATTATCTCCATGAATATATTTTTCAATGAGATTATTTTATTTAACACTGTTTTAAAGTATATTTTTTTCATCAAGAATTAATGAATATGTCTTTATATATTAAATGGTTATGTGGATTTCATTAATTCTCTACAAATATTTTTTCTGTTTTGGTTCACATATTTTAATATTTATGTCCACTTAGTAGCTAAAACTATCTAACTCGTTGAGAAACAGCATGTATGACAAAAAAACCTGCATCGGATAAATGGCTGACACAAAAAAGCCAGCAGGTATTAATTGCTGGCTTCGCAAATCGGCATTAATCAGTGAGGTGAGTAAAAAAATTAAACCCGGTATCCTCTTTCCACCAGATATTCGCGGCTTCGGGTAATATCCGGGAGCGTAGTTGCGCAGTCCCGGGGATCGCGTTCCTGCTCTATGGTGATCCAGCCTTCATAGCCAATTTGCTTGAGCGCGGCTTCTACACCGGCGTAATCAATATCCCCTTCACCGATTGGGCACATCACGCCATCCGCACAGGCCTGCCAGAAACCGGTACGACGCTCTATGGCGTTTTCCAGACGATCTTTGTGGATGTCCTTGAAGTGGACATATTCCAGCCGGAACGCATATTCCGCGAGACTTTGCACGGGATCCATACCGGCATAGTAAAGGTGCCCTGTATCCAGGCACAGACCGGCATCCTCTGCTGACACCTCTTCCAGCATCCGGTCAATTTCATCTTTATATTCTATGTAGCCGCCGGCATGGGGATGAACCACAGCCCGTATACCTTTTTCGCGTGCAATCGTTGCTACCCAGCGAATGGTTTCCATCATATGCTGCCAGTGCGCTTCATCCAGCCTTGGTGCTTCATCCGGCAGCCCGGCATACTTGCTTCGCACGTCGTTCACGCTGTCTATGACCACCAGCCGATTGCAGCCTATGCTCTTTAGCACGGCACAAAGCTGGTAGGTTTTAACCAAAATATCCACCTGGCATTTCTTGTCCCACAGCGGTTCAAACAGTGTACCCGCAACCACTTCCAGTCCATTTTCTTTCAGCGCAGCCGACAACACATCCCCGTCAGTCGGCAGGAAACCATAAGGCCCCAGTTCAAGGCCGGAGAACCCGGCTTGACGGGCTTCTTCCAGAACGGTTTGCCAGCTTGGGTTATTGCCGTTTTTTGCAGATTCAACGCCCCAGCAGCAAGGCGCACAAGCGAGTTTGATTGCCATGACTTGTTCCCTCAAAGTTCATCAAAATTGCAGCCAGCGTAGTGAACATCCGTAAATAAGGGCGTGACAAAGCGCACTTTCCTGCTTTGCATTTTTGCAAAGCGGCCTTGAATCCTTGGCTATATCACTTTGCCCCCAAGGCTCAATAAACTGGTTCCAACGGAAACACATAATCAGGACATCTACCATGGAACCTATCTACATTGTCGCTGCCAAGCGTACCCCAATCGGCAGCTTTAACGGTGCTCTGTCACCACTGAGCGCACCAGAGCTTGGCGCAGTGGCTATTCGCGGCGCGCTGAACCAGTGCCAGCTTGATACCAGCCTTATTGATGAAGTGATTGTCGGCAACGTACTGGGCGCAGGTATCGGCATGGGGCCGGGCCGTCAGGCAGCCATCAAAGCGGGTATCCCGGAAACCGTCCCGGCTTACAGCCTGAATATGATTTGCGGCAGCGGCATGAAAGTGGTGATGGATGCAGTCAGCCACATTCGCAGCGGCGATGCTGACATTGTGGTGGCGTGCGGTATGGAAAGCATGTCCCAGGCACCTTATGTGGTGAATGCCGGAGTACGTGGCGGTGTGCGTATGGGTCACCAGTCTATGGAAGATACCATCATCAAAG
This sequence comes from Parasalinivibrio latis, assembly GCF_036825535.1. GTDB lineage: Bacteria > Pseudomonadota > Gammaproteobacteria > Enterobacterales > Vibrionaceae > Parasalinivibrio > Parasalinivibrio latis. Next base: position 959,752 of record NZ_CP098813.1, on the reverse strand, counting down.
ATGGCCTGACCGATGTGTTTAACCAGTACCACATGGGTATCACAGCCGAAAACATTGCAGAGCGCCATGGTATCAACCGTGAAGCACAGGACAGCTTTGCCCTCGCCAGCCAGCAAAAGGCCGCCGCCGCGTTGGAAAACCACGGCTTTGACAGCGAGATCGAACCTGTTGAAGTCACTTTCCGCCGCAAGCAGTACACCGTCGAGCGTGACGAATACCCGAAGACCGACACCACGCTGGAAGCACTGAACAGCCTTCGCCCTGCATTCAAAAAAGAGGGCACAGTTACAGCCGGTAACGCCTCCGGTATCAACGATGGTGCTGCAGCGATTATCCTGGCCTCCAAGTCCGCCTGTGAGCGCCATGGCCTTGAGCCACTGGCTGAAGTGGTCGGCTACGGCCAGGCTGGGTTGTCTCCAGAAGTTATGGGCCTTGGCCCGGTTCCTGCGGTTGCCAACGCCCTGGACAAAGCAGATCTCAGCATTGAAGACATTGAGTGCTTTGAGTTCAACGAAGCCTTCGCGGCCCAGGCGCTGGGTGTTGTAAAACTGCTGGCTGAAAAGCATGGCGTCACAGAAGCATGGATCCATGAACGCACCAACCCGAACGGCGGCGCCATTGCACTGGGCCACCCTCTGGGTGCATCCGGTGCTCGCATCCTGACCTCGCTGATTTACGAAATGGAACGTAAGCAGCACACCCTTGGCCTCGCCTCGCTGTGCATTGGTGGTGGTATGGGAACCGCAGTCATCATCCGCCGTATCGAGAAGTGAGGACGAGCTATGTGTAAGTTAACCACCCGCGAAGCCATTGCAGCCAAACTTCACGACGGTATGACCATCATGATCGGCGGCTTTATGGCCAACGGTGCGCCTGAGGGACTGATTGATATCCTGCTGGAAGAAGGCATTAAGGACATCACGCTGATTTCGACCGATACCGGCACGCCAACATCAGGCTCAGGCAGGCTGATCGCAGAAAAACGCATCAAAAAGCTCTATGCCTCCCACGTTGGTACCAACCCGGAAACTGGCCGCCAGATGTGCAACGGTGAACTCGAAGTAGAACTGTGCCCGCAGGGAACGCTGGCAGAGCGTATCCGTGCAGGAGGCTCAGGCCTCGGTGGTGTGCTGACACCTACCGGCCTTGGCACCATGGTCGCTGAAGGCAAGCGGGTGATCCAAATTGACGGAAAAGACTTCCTGCTGGAAAAACCGCTTCGTGCTGACCTTGCCCTGATTCGCGGATCCAAAGTTGACCGTCGCGGCAACGTGTTTTATGCCCGCACCACCCAGAATTTCAACCCGATGATGGCAACGGCGGCGGATCTCGTTATCGCAGAAGCTATCGAGTTGGTGGAAACCGGGGAAATCATGCCGGAAGCCGTGCATACACCGGGCATTTTTGTTGACCACATTTACCAGAAAGGAGCCTGATGCCATGGCAGTTGAAATCAGCAAAGAGGGCATGCGCCGCAATATTGCCTGGCGTGTAGCACAGGAACTCAGCAATGGTGACGTAGTTAACCTCGGTATCGGTATGCCTACCCTGGTTGCCAACGAAGTCGACAAAGATGTAGAGCTTATCCTGCAATCGGAAAACGGCCTGCTCGGTATCGACGGACTGGCAGATGAAACCAACCTGGACCAGGACTGCGTGAACGCCGGCGGCCAACCGATTACCGCCGTCAACGGCTGCTGCTATTTCAGCAGTGCCGATTCTTTCACCATTATTCGCGGCGGTCATGTTGATGTAACGGTTCTCGGTGCGCTGCAAGTGGACGAGAATGGCAACCTTGCCAACTGGATTATCCCGGGCAAACTGGTGCCGGGTATGGGCGGCGCCATGGATTTGGTGGTGGGTGCGAAGAAAGTCATCGTGGCGATGGAGCACACAGCCAAAGGAAACGCCAAACTCCTTAAAGCCTGTACCCTGCCGCTCACCGCTGTCGGCCAGGTGGACATGATCATTACCGAAATGGGTGTGTTTGAAATCCGCGAGGAAGGCATGGTGATGACGGAGATCGCACCAGGCTTCACACTTGAAAATATACAGGCAGTTACCGAGGCCAAAATCACTGTTGCTGACGATCTGAAACCACTGGCCCAGCCATATCAGTAACTTGATCCAAAAAACAAATAGACTAAGCCGGGATCCTGTCCCGGCGTTTACGTTTATATTTTTTCAGGTCTTCCATATCCGCGGCTCATCGGGAGCATATCCAAACCAGTTTTCACGGGCCATTTGCCAGAACTGGGTGTACATCGCGAGCAGGGGCTCTGTCCCTTTAGCCAATGCCCGTATGACCAACAATCCGTCGATCAGTGTTGCCCCGGCCACCACCCCTTCTTTGTTTAGTTGGACGTCGTTTTGCAGTAACCACTTCTGAACCGGTTCAAGCAGGTTGCCAGCACCTCCGGCAATCATCATTGTGGCTGTCATAGGGAATTCACGCAGGCTGGCTGCTCTTTGAGAATCTCTGGTACCCCGGACACTAAGCTGTTCTGCCAGTACCAATTTGTCGCCGATATATACCTGGGTTAACCCAGTAGCCAATCCTGAGGGGAATGTCTCCCCTATTGCCGGACGGCCAAAACAGTGCATTTCCCAGCCTACAAAGCGTGCATCCTCAGCCAGGTAAATATCCGTTTCAAACCGGACTTTGGCTTCGGGAAACAGGATGTTTTCCTGCGGCAACCACTCAAGCAGGCTGCCTGAGGCAACAGTAAACGTCTGGGTCTGTGTTGCCACCTTACCGGCAGATCGGTAGAACTTGGTCGCTCCGGGGGTGGTAACCAGGGCATGGGCCCCAGGCTCCGTTACGGCATTTATCTCCAGTTTGTCTCCGCCGACCACTCCTCCCGGAGGGTGGAGCAAATAGGTGTGGCATGTGCGACCCTCCGGGTAAAGCGGCCTCTGGACAGCAAGTGGCCCTTCTTGATGCCTGTTCCGCAATACGGTTTTATCGCCCCTGTCTGCAAAACCGAGGTACAACCGGGCTAACCATCCCCCGGCTTCCGGTACATCTATTTCCCCACACAAACTATCCGTCATATCCCCTCACCCTTTTTCTTGGATAACAGGTTTCAAGCAATACTTGCACCAACCTTCACCCGTCCGGAAACAGACATAACATATTGATTTATCTTAATTACATGGCGATAAACGCATCCGGTGTTTCAGGTTTTGCACCAGTTCCCCCATGTAATGCGCTTTAACAGTGCAAATATCCCCGGTGAGCAAAACTCTTTTGTCGCTGACAGCAAAAAGGCAGCCCGGGAGTGTGGCGTAAAATACAAATATACCCAAACCACCTCAAGGTGCAGTTTTCAGCGAGAGTTGATTGGCTCGCAGTCAAGGCGCTGTTTTGACGATCTAGTGGCTCTAAATCAAAAAACAGCAACGCAGAATGAGAGCCAATCAAACTCGCCCTTTGGGAGGGTTTCAGTGCGTCCACTTCTGCGTCAAATACCTTTGAAAGGGAACAGCCATTCCTTCAGGTATTTTCCTTGAATTCAACGCACTGAAATCACTCTGAATGACGCACCTTGAGGTGGTTTGGGCATACACAGGGAAGGGAGCCACACATGAGTGAACTGATTCAATCCAGCCTGGCAGAATCCGGCGTATTACACCTGACGTTGAACAGCCCCCAACGCAGGAATGCATTGTCCGAAAACATGATTGTGACCTTGCATAACGCCCTGCAAAATGCGTCAGAATCCCAAAAGGTAAAAGTCATCGTCTTACGCGCCAATGGCCCCGCATTCAGTGCGGGTCATGACCTTAAGGAAATAACAGCAGCCAGACAGGCATCAGATGGCGGGCGGGCTTTTTTTACGGCATTGATGGAAAAATGCTCAGCCATGATGATGTCCATCGTCAATAACCCCAAGCCGGTCATTGCTGAAATAGACGGCATTGCAACCGCCGCAGGGTGCCAATTGGTAGCAAGTTGCGATCTTGCGTACGCATCTGATACGTCCAGGTTTGCTACGCCCGGTGTCAATATCGGCCTGTTCTGTTCAACTCCGATGGTGGCCCTGTCCCGAAACGTGTCCAACAAACACGCTATGGAAATGCTGCTTACCGGTGATGTGTTTTCTGCAACAGATGCTGAGAGGATTGGCCTGATAAACCGGGTAATAGACAGTGAATCCCTTCATGAATTTACCCAGACTGTGGCCACAATAATTGCTGAGAAGTCTTCACTGACGCTGGCGACCGGCAAAAAAGCGTTTTACCACCAGCGCGAAATGACACTTGAATCGGCATACCGTTACGCCAGTGAAGTTATGGTCAGTAATATGCTTGCGAAAGACGGGGAGGAAGGTATCCGAGCTTTCGTCGAAAAGCGGGCCCCGGTCTGGACAAATAAGTAAGGCGGGTTATGACAAATCCATACAATTCCGGCCTGGACAGGAACCCAGCCAACTTCCAGCCACTGACACCGCTGGGGTTTCTTGAACGGGCAGCAGCCAATTTTCCAGAGCACACTGCTATTGTGCATGGCCAGCAACGATGGAACTACCAGCAGTTTTACGACCGCAGCAGGCAGTTGGCTTCCCAGCTACACCAACAGGGGATCGGCAGGGGTGATACGGTTTCAGCAATGTTGGCAAACACCCCGGCCATGTTGGAGTGTCACTACGGTGTGCCAATGTCCGGTGCTGTCCTGCACTCCATCAACACCCGGCTTGATGCAACAACCATTGCCTACCAACTAGACCATGCTGAAACAAAAGTTCTGATTGTAGATGCTGAATTTCTGGAAGTGGCCCAAGAGGCCCTGACGCAGGCAAATGCTGCTCCCAAACTGCTGCTTTACTGCGACCCTGAGTGGAAAGGTTTCAAGCCGGACTCGGCGTTACCACCGGGATATGAAGACTACAACGCTTTCATTGAGCTCGGACAAAAGGGTTTTAACTGGCTGCAACCCGTGGACGAATGGGATGCCATATCCATCAACTACACCTCAGGTACCACTGGTAACCCCAAAGGCGTGGTTTGCCATCATCGGGGAGCCTACCTTTTGGCACTCGGGAATGTTTTCACCGCGGATATGCCCAAACATACGGTTTATCTGTGGACCCTGCCGATGTTCCACTGCAATGGCTGGTGTTTTCCCTGGACGATATCGGCAATTTACGGTACCCATATTTGTCTTCGCCAGGTACGCCCGGAACCGGTATGGGCAGCCCTGAATGAACACAATGTCACCCTGCTTTGTGGTGCCCCCGTCGTCATGGATATTATTCTTTCGGTTTGCGAGGAATACGCCGACATTCCCACCCCCTCACTTGCCCATAGGGTGGAGTTTTTTACTGCCGCCGCCCCGCCACCGGAAAGAACATTGGCAAGAATGAAGAATGCCGGGTTTAACGTGACCCACCTGTACGGGCTTGCTGAAGTATATGGCCCTGCTGTCGTCAACGAATGGCACCGGGAATGGGATACCCTCCCGGCAGGGGAACAGGCGACACTGAAAGCCCGGCAAGGTGTACGTTACCTTCCGCTGGAGTCTCTCGACGTACTTGATCCGTCAACGATGAAGCCGGTTCCTTGTGACGGTTCTGCCTTGGGGGAAGTGATGTTCCGGGGCAATGTGGTTATGAAGGGGTATTTCAAAAATCCTCAGGCAACAGAGGAAGCATTCAAAGACGGCTGGTTTCATTCCGGTGACCTGGCTGTAAAACATCCCGACGGCTATATCCAGCTTAAAGATCGTTCAAAAGACATCATTATATCCGGCGGTGAAAACATCTCCTCTATCGAGATTGAAGAGGTGCTTTACAAACACCCGGCTGTCGCAGTGGTTGCCGTTGTCGCAATCCCGGATGACAAGTGGGGGGAGGCTCCTTTTGCATTCGTGGAATGCCACAACGACAAAACTGCCTCGGCAGAAGAGCTGCGCTCATGGTGCCGCGAAAACCTGGCTGGATTCAAAGTACCAAAGCATTTTGCTTTTACCCAAATTCCGAGGACACCAACCGGAAAAATCCAAAAATACCAGTTAAGAGAGCAGTTGAAAAAACAGTAACGCCGCCTAATCACAGGGTTGAAACAGGTCACCCACAAAAGGATCTGCGAAGATAGCCAAATAACATTCTTCTTTATTGACCGAATATCCACATGTCAGGGAACGAACTACGCAGACTGGGTAAAGGGGTGGCATCATCTCTGTTCGTCTGTGCCGCCGCCAGTGCTTTGCTGGTGGCAGCTTTGCAGTGGCTGGACTCATTTAAAGAGCAAGCATGGCGAACCATGCTGGACAGGGAGACGACCCACTTTGCGTCAGTCATTTCAGAACGGACAGAAACGTTAGAAACGCTTTATAGACGCGAACTGGCAAAAGTTACTGCCTATCAGGATCACGCCAAGGCGTGGGGTTATATTTACCATAATCCGCTTACCGATCTCTTCGTCGTGTACGGAGATGATGGCTTGATTTTTCCGATGTCAGACAGGCTGATCCCGGTAGACCAAATTCAACTGGCAAAAGATACCCTGGCAACTGTCAGGCAACTTCACCAGCAACTGGACAAAGATACTTCCATCCCTCTGTGGCAGCCGGTTACCACCAGCAATGGCGCGTCATACCTGTTTTGCTGGCGGGAAAACAGCCTCACACAGTGCGCGCTTGGTAAAGCCGGGGAGATCTATGGGTGGCTATGGCAACAGCCGTTCCTCCTTGCAAACCGAAACCGGTTTTCGATTCAGGATGCCTTTGGCCGCAACCTTGTGCCCGGTATTCGGGGCTACAATGCCTCATCAATCGAAACCATCCCCGGACTTACAATTTCGGCCTCTACAGCGGCATTCCCATTACCAGGAACGGTTTATTCCCCGTGGCTGTATCTTGTTCCCCTTACCTTTTTCCTGAGTGCTTGGGTTATTAAAAACAGGCCAACACATCCCCCCAGGGGTTCATCCCGCTTGGAGGATGAATCCGGCTTTTTCATGGCAGACCTGCATATATCCCCACAAGCCATGCGCGCCTACCGTAATGGCAACACAATTGAACTGACACGTCGCGAATTACGGATCCTCGCCTTGCTGTATGAAAAAGCCGGGCATGTTGTCAGCCGGGACGAACTCTATGACATTTGTTGGGGACGAAACCACATTCCCACCAGCCGGGCTCTGGATCAATACATCGCTTCCCTGCGTAAAAAAGTGGAGCGGGAACCGGCAGAACCCGAGATCATCAAAACCGTTCGCGGTGCCGGGTACCGGTTTGACCAGATCCCTGACTCCTCGGCTGCCCTGACACAAAACTGACGTTAATCTCAGGATAGTCTTACCCATTTCTTACCCGCACCTCACCCGCAGGGCGGCCGTTCATCCAGCTTTAATTCCGGATGTATTCAAAAACGGAGAACAAGAAATGCGAAAGCTATCCCGGCGACATGCCCTCCAGACTGTTGCGGGGTTGGGTCTGACCCTTCCTTGCGCGGCTGCACTGGCACAACCCCCGAGAGAAACAGAAAATTTCACTACAACGTTGACCGGGTTAATCGACTCTTCCGGTGTCGATATTGAACGGGTGGAAACGTTTGAGCTGGTGCCTGCCGATCGACCCTGGCAAAAGAACCTTGGGCTCATTGCCAAAGGGCAACATGTCACCTTTTTGCTGAACGGGAAATGGTGGATGTCAAAGGAAGCCGGGTTATGGGTTGAGCCGGGGCTCGCTTTCTTCGCCAAGGTGGGCAACAGCCCTATTTATAACCCCATGCGAAATACCGGCACTTATACCGCGCCGGAGGGTGGCATGCTGTCTATTGCCAGGGGAACCGGGGACTTTACCAATGAGCAGGGCGAACTCTTCCCAACGATGGAAACCTACCTTGCTGAAGAGGGGCATATTGAGGGGGTCGCCATCTTCTGGAAAGGCGAGGCACTTGACGGGCTTTACCGGATATCGTCCCAAGGTGATGCGGGGGGCGTACTGGCGTCGGAAATTAACCGACTGAACGAAGCCAAATCACTCCCGCCCGGATGGCACAACCACTACCTGTTCGGTGACGGAGGTATCTTTACCCAACCGGAATCCGGCCATATTTGCTGCAATACCCACAAGAATGTCGGCATTCTCCAATACCCAATGTCTCTGCCGCTTAAAGAGCAGACGAAGCTCCACTGGAAATGGACTGCGGAAAAACTGCCGTCCGACGTTGCCGAGGATGCCCTGATTACTCATGACTATCTTTCCATCGCAGTGGAATTTGATGACGGGCAGGACATTACCTACATGTGGAGCAGCGAGCTGCCCATTGGCAAAGTATTTCGCTGCCCTATCCCGATGTGGAACCCTATTGAGACGCATGTCGTGCAGCGCAATGATCCGGCATTGATAGGGAAAGAGCTGACTGAAGAGCGGGACCTCTTTGCTGACTACCACGCCCACATTGGCGGACCCGCCCAAAATATCACCCGGATTTGGCTTATCGCCAACACCGTATTTATGCGGCAAAACGGGAGATGTTGTTACCGTGATATTGAAATTGAACAAGACAGGAAGCGAACCAGGGTACTGTAGGCTCAACAGCCGCAACACCCACCCGAATTGTTACTCCCTGTGATAGCAGAAGGGTTTTTCTGGCAATCCACCACAAAACCATCCTGCCACTCCAGTTCACAACATGCTTGGATTTGTTGCTTTACCATTTTCCGGGCTCTCGCAGCCCGGCTTTTTACCGCAGAAAGAGAAACTGACTCTTCTTCTGCCAATTCCTTCATCTTGCGGTTGTTGATATCTACATCCTTGAGGGTGTCCCGATACTTGTCCGGTAAAGTATCGATAAACGGCGTCAAACATGTTGATACATCAGTAAAAAGCGCATCATCCGCTTCTTCCGCTTGCAAGTCATCCGGAAGGGGCTCAACGTTGCGGTGGCAGCGGTAATAATCAGCCACCGCTGTTCGCGCAGCGCTGTACAACCACCCGGTCAGGTTTTCGATGAAGCGTTGTGATTCTGATGCTAGCAGGGCTTTGACGAAGATATCCTGGATAACGTCATCGGCGTCAACGGCCTCCGGCAGTTTCCGGCCAAGGTATTTTCTCAGGCTTTGCTGAAGGGCGGCAAAAGCCGCCCCGATCTCAGAATGGGTCACAATCTGGTTGAGTGCTGTTGTCATCAGCAACACGCCTCCGGACAACATTTGTTCCGGCTTTCACCTGAACAACAATTTTCTGTATTGCAGCAGTCTACACCAGTAGCCGGCGCTTTATCACTTTCAGGGACACAACAACCCGGAGGGCAACAACAACAGGCACAAGCCGACTGGGTAGGTTCGCCATTTGCACAACAAGTTACGTTTTTCATGAATTACTCCGTTTGTGTTATTGAAGGTTCATCACAGTGGATGTGCCTTTAAAGACGGGACAGCCATGAAAAGGTCGCAACTTTTTTAGTTGGAAACGAGAAAGCGGGCTTTCACCCGCTCGAATCTCACACATTCATACCGTCAGGTATTCCCGGATAAGCTTGTCATCCAGGGTTTCCATCGGGCCATCAGCAACTGTCCTGCCCCTATCCAGCAGGCAAAACCGGTCACCAACTTTTCTCGCAAACGGCAGCTTCTGTTCCACCAGCATCACCGTCAGCCCCATTTCCCGGTTCAGGCGACGGATAATATCGCCGATTTCCTGCACGATATTGGGCTGGATTCCCTCTGTCGGCTCATCAAGGATCAGCAATTTCGGCTCAACAACCAGTGCCCGGCCGATGGCCAGCTGTTGCTGCTGACCGCCGGAAAGGTCGCCTCCCCGGCGGTGGAGCATCTCTTTGAGCACCGGAAACAGCTCATATATGTATTCCGGTATTTTGCGGTCTCCCTTCTTTCGGATGGGCAGGCCGATTTGCAGGTTTTCTTCCACCGTCAGTAACGGGAAAATCTGCCGCCCCTGCGGGACATATCCAATACCGTAACGTGGCCGGCTTTCTGCTGACTTTCTTACCAGATCGGTACCTTTTACGGATATTTCACCACTTTTTACCGCCTGCAACCCCATGATGCATTGCAAGAGTGTGGTCTTTCCGACTCCGTTTCGTCCCATCACGACGGTGCATTCCCCTTCCGGAACGGACATCTCCAGATCCCACAACGTATGGCTCTCCCCATAAAACTGGTTTAACCCTTTTATTTCCAGCATGTTATCCCTACTCCCTTACTGGCCAAGGTAGACTTCACGGACTTTGGGGTTGGACTGAATGTCCGACATAGACCCTTCCGCCAACACATGTCCCTGGTGCAACACAGTCACCGTACTGGCAATGGAGCGGACAAAGTCCATATCGTGCTCAACCACTACCACTGAATGCTCACCAGCCAACGAACGCAGCAACTCTGCAGTGCGGTCCATTTCCTGGTGCGTCATCCCGGCAACCGGCTCGTCCACCAACAGCAGTTTTGGTTTTTGCATCAGCAACATGCCTATTTCCAGCCACTGTTTTTGTCCATGGGAAAGATTCCCGGCCAGCAGTATTTGCTGGTTCTTGAGGCCAATAAGCTCCAGAACGTACTCTATGTCATCACGCTGTTCACCATTCAGCCGCGCCCGAAACGTCTGCCAGACCCCTCGCGGCCCGGCCATCGCCAGTTCAAGGTTTGTCCAGACAGAAAGTGCTTCAAACACCGTCGGTTTCTGGAATTTCCGCCCGATTCCGGCATTGGCAGTTTCAGCCTCATCCATCTTTAACAGGTTCAGGTTACTGCCAAGCCACACCTGCCCGGCATCCGGTCGGGTCTTACCGGTGATGATGTCCATCATGGTAGTTTTCCCTGCGCCATTGGGACCGATAATGCAGCGAAGTTCGCCTTTCTTGATGTAAAGGTTAAGGTCATTGATCGCTTTAAAGCCGTCGAAGGAAACAGATACGCCCTCGACATACAGCATCATGTTATGCCGGGTATCAATCAGCGGGTTTTCCTGGGGTTTCAGGAAACTGAACACTTCATTGCGGCGGGTCAGCTCACCCAGCGGCCCGGTTTTCAGAGCCGCTTTTTCCAATGCCGTCGGCGCGGTTTCTGTCATCGTACTCATGCGCTGGCCTCCTTCGCTTTATCCGCATTCACAGTTTCCTTACCCGCTTTCAGTTTGGTGAACAACCCGGTAACGCCTTGCGGCAGAAACAGTGTTGATGCGACAAACAATGCCCCCAGGGCAAACAGCCATACTTCCGGGAATTCCACGGTAAACCAGCTTTTTGCGTAGTTAATCAGCACTGCACCGACGACCGCGCCAAACAGGGTTGCCCGGCCACCCAGCGCTACCCACACCACGATTTCAATGGAGTTCAGCGGGGCAAATTCACCTGGGTTGATAATCCCTACCTGGGGTACATAAAGCGCCCCAGCCACTCCGGCCAAGGCGGCGGACAGAACAAAGATCCAAAGCTTGACGTTCTCCACCCGGTAGCCGATAAATCTGGTGCGCGGCTCGGCATCCCGGATAGCAACGGCGACAGAGCCCAGCCTGCTGGCAATCACCGCCCGGCAAATAAGGTAGGACACCGCCAGCGCCAGTGCCGACGACACAAACAGGGTAAGCCGGGTCGCATCACTTTGCAGGCTGAAACCGAGGATATCTTTAAAGTCCGTCAGGCCGTTGTTGCCGCCAAAACCCATTTCGTTGCGGAAAAAAGCCAGCATCAGGGCAAAAGTCAGCGCCTGGGTCATGATAGACAGGTACACCCCGGACACCCTTGAACGGAATGCCAACCAGCCAAACGCAAACGCCAATGCCCCCGGAACCAGCACTACCATCAGGCAAGCGAACCAGAATTGGTCGAACCCAAGCCAGAACCACGGCAATTCCTGCCAGTTAAGGAACACCATAAAGTCCGGCAACTCCGGGTTGCCATAAACACCGCGATCACCAATCTGGCGCATCAGGTACATACCCATGGCGTAGCCGCCGAGTGCGAAAAACGCACCATGCCCCAGGCTGAGAATGCCGAGGTATCCCCACACGAGATCCACTGACAGTGCCAGAAGCGCGTAACACAGGTATTTCCCCATGAGGGAAACGGTGTAGGTTTCAATATGGAAAGGGTTGCCCGCAGGCACCAGTTGGTTCAAAACCGGCACCAGGACAGCGATAGCCAGCAATGCCAGTAAAAGGATCTGCCCGCCTCTGTCTTGTTTGAGAATTGATTGCATCAGCATGGCATTATCCCTCTACTGCACGGCCGCGTTGCGGGAAGAGTCCGCGCGGGCGTTTTTGGATAAACAGGATGATGAAAACCAGCACCAGGATTTTTGCCAGTACCGCACCGGCCCAGGGCTCCAGAATTTTGTTGAACAGTCCAAGGCTGAGACCGGCAACCATGGTGCCCCACAGGTTTCCGACCCCGCCGAATACCACCACCATAAAGGAGTCAATGATGTAAGCCTGCCCCATATTGGGACCGACGTTGGTAAGCTGTGATAACGCCACGCCCGCCACCCCGGCAACACCGGAGCCAAGCCCGAATGTCATGGCATCCACCCACTCAGATCGCACTCCCATAGCCCGGGCCATTGCCCTGTTTTGGGACACCGCCCGGACCTGCAGGCCAAGGGGGGTTTTCTTCAGTACAAACACCAGTGCAAGGAATACCATCAGGCAAAAGAAGATGATGTAAAGCCGGTTCCAGGTAAGGGAAAGCATTGGCGTAATTTCCAGCATGCCAGACATGAAATCCGGCGTGGCAACCGAGCGATTCAACGGGGAGAAAATCGAGCGCACCGCCTGCTGGAGAATCAGGCTGATACCAAAGGTTGCCAGCAGGGTTTCCAGCGGCCTGCCGTAAAGGAAGCGGATCACTCCACGCTCAATGGCAATACCCACCAGCCCCGAAACCACAAACGCTGCCGGAATGGAGAGCAAAAGGGCAACGCCAGTGCTTTCCGGAAGCAACAACTGCATCACATAGGTGGTATAGGCACCAAGCATAATGAGCTCGCCATGGGCCATATTAATTACACCCATCACCCCGAATGTAATGGCGAGGCCAATCCCGGCCAGCACCAGCACAGACCCGAGGCTGAGGCCAAAGTAGAGGGTTTCGACTGCCGTGTTGACCCGCTGGGTTTGGTCGTATTTGTCCAAACCCCGTTCTATGGCCCGGACAGCCTGAGGTTCAGTGACCTTCTGCAGGGCTTTCTGCAATGCCTGCATCGCCTTGGGGTGCCCGGCATCTGTCAGCAACGCAATGGCAGTGAGTTTATCGGACGTTTCAATACTGCGCTCCCCTTGCAATATCCCAATCGCCAACGCTACGTCTATCGATCGCCTTATTGAAGGAACCGTTTCGTGCTTTAACAACCCGCTGAACAACTGCAATATTTCGGTGTCCGTTGTACCGATAAGACCTTCAACGGCAGCAAGTCGGACAGCTTCGTCCGGAGAGCGAAGGTCCAGTGTAGCCAGCACAGTTCGTATCTGGCTGCGTAATGCGTTATTGATAGTCACGTTGCGGTAATCGCGTTTTTTCTTTACCGCGACTGACTCCCCGGTAAACAAGTGGGTTGCCCGGCCCTCTGCGACAGTCCAGAGCGTCTTTGCTTTTTTGTGGTAGGTGATTTTTCTGTCGAGCAGTCCTTGCAACGCAGGCTTTGCTTTTTCATGACCGGAGGTTGCCAACCAGTCAACGGCCTGCGCTTTTTTGTTGAAGTCTCTGCCACTCAATGCCGATTCCACATCGGACAGAGTAGAAACAGCCAGTACGGGGAAGGCCGACAAAACCAGCAATACCGGCAATATCGTCCTGACCAGCACATGGACAAATCCGGAATATTCTTCCCGGCTTTGTGTAGGTGTCTTAATCGTCATTGTTATCTTCCATGAAAGGAAAAAGCCTGCCGGCACCATCTATGAGCCAAGGTTTACGATGTATCCGGAGCACAGGCAGGCAAAAACAGGCGACCGGTTTCCCCCGGCCGCTCAATTAACGTATTTCTGTTATTTACTGGCCGGCACCGGAACACTGACCCGTAGTGACGTTGAATGAACCGCAGGAAAGCGGTTTTTCCCAGCTGGCAAACAAGTCTTTAGAACCCGGTAGGAAGTTGGACCAGGCATCACCTGCAACGACACCAGTCGTTTCCCAGACCACGTCAAACTGGCCATCGTCCTGGATTTCACCGATAAGTACCGGCTTGGTGATGTGGTGATTAGGCATCATGGTGGCAAAACCACCGGTCAGGTTGGGCACTGTCACGCCGATGATGGCATCCTGAACAGCATCAGATTCAGTCGTACCGGCTTTTTCAACCGCTTTTGCCCACATGTTGAAGCCGAGGTACGTCGCTTCCATCGGGTCGTTGGTTACGCGGTCTTCGCTGCCGATGTATTTCTGCCATTTTTCAACAAACTCATCGTTTTGCTCGGTGTCCACGCTCATAAAATAGTTCCATGCTGCAAGGTGCCCCACCAGCGCGGAGGTATCCATACCGGAGAGCTCTTCTTCCCCAACCGAGAAAGCCACAACCGGAATGTCTTCTGCTGATACGCCCTGCGCGCCAAGTTCTTTGTAGAACGGAACGTTAGCATCACCGTTAATGGTTGAAACGACGGCGGTCTTCTTACCCACAGCGCCGAATTTCTTGATATCAGCAACGATGGACTGCCAGTCAGAGTGGCCGAACGGGGTGTAGTTGATCATGATGTCTTCAGGAGCAACACCATTGCCTTTCAGGTAGGCTTCAAGAATTTTATTGGTAGTACGTGGGTATACGTAGTCGGTGCCCGCCAGTACCCAGCGCTCTACACCAAGGTCATCCATCAGGTAGTCAACTGCGGGAATGGCCTGCTGGTTTGGCGCAGCGCCGGTATAGAACACGTTTTTCGAGGATTCTTCTCCCTCATATTGAACCGGGTAGAACAGCAGGCTGTTCAGCTCTTCAAATACAGGCAGGACAGATTTACGCGATACCGATGTCCAGCAGCCGAAAACCACATCAACTTTCTCTTTTTCGATCAGTTCGCGGGCTTTCTCTGCAAAAAGCGGCCAGTTTGATGCAGGGTCAACGACAACGGCTTCGAGTTTCTTGCCGAGCAAACCACCTTTTCTGTTTTGCTCCTCCACCATCATCAGGACAGTATCTTTAAGCGTGGTCTCACTGATAGCCATGGTGCCGGAAAGTGAGTGCAATACCCCCACTTTAATGGTGTCGCCTGCGGCTACGACCTGAAAGGAAATGGCGGAAGCGGCAGCCAAACCTGCCAGTTTCAGCGTCACTGCTTTTTTCATATTTGCTCTCCATACATTTGACATTAAAAATCACGACTGGAGTGCATTACGCAAACAGCAGGCCAACAAAAAAACCGCTCAAAGGATCATTATATTTTTCCTAATTAACAGACAGTTAATCCAGACATTGAGAGTTAAAAAAAAGATATAAGAAACAAGATTCTTATTCGCCTTTGGTGCAGAAAATCACCCGAAACGCACCGATTTGAAACACGCCACTTTCACCCCAGTGCGAAGTGTATTTCTGCCAGCACAGCAACAAGCCAGTCGGAAAAATTTACAAACCGTAAGCAAATAAGTAATCTGATTCTGTTGCCCCTGTGAACATAAGTCGCGCTTTCTATACCCCGTTTACGCAACGTTCAACAGGGAGTACAACATGGCGAAATTTCAGTTTTTCTGCTTACCGGAATCCGGAAGGGATCAGTTCACTTACCTGGATATGTCCGGAGAGCGGTTTCTGGATGAAAAAGCGGTGCTGCTTGAGCAGGGTTTTGCAGTGGAAGGAACCTATATTGTTGCCAGGACTGCCGAAGAAGCTGTCGAAAAATTCAAGTCAAACTGGATTTATGAAACGGAAGAATACGGCAACGCTCACCCGGAATTTGCACTGGTGACTTTCCTTACAGAAGTCGGCAAGTTATTTTTCAAGCGCAAGTAATCCGCTGGTAAACGTCAATCCGGACGACACCATCCGGATTGGCCTTCCATGTGTTGAATATCACATTTCAGAATAAACAGGATTCATCGTTTCTTTTCTTGGTGTTACCTTGCACGCAAAGTGTAAACGTTTACACAATTAATAAATTCTGAGAGGACATATGGATACCATCGCTTATTCTGACTTTGCCAAACTGGAAATGCGTGTCGGCAAAATCATTGAAGTTGCCCGTCACGCCAATGCCGACAAACTTTACATCGTGCAAATTGATATCGGTGAACGCACCGTCCAGACCGTAACCAGCCTGGTTCCGTATTACACCGAAGAAGAACTGATGGGCAAGCAAGTCATCGTATTGTGCAACCTGCAAAAAGCCAAGATGCGCGGTGAAACCTCTGAAGCGATGCTGTTGTGTGCGGAGCTGGACGATGAATCCGAAAGTGTCCTTCTGAAGCCGGAACGCTCTATGCCGGTAGGTACACGTATCGTTTAATGACCTGCAAAAGTCGAAACAGGAAAGGGGCAATGAATGCCCCTTTTTTTTGTTCTTCTCAACCGGTAACGGTTATTTCTTCAAATCACGGTATGCCGCAGGAATGTTCAGGCTTGGATGCACCCAAGGATACAGGGCATATCCCTGAAACTCCGGCAGTGTGACAGTCTTTACCGTCTCCTCTAGCGTCAAACCGTTATCAATCGCTTTCTGTACCCCAGTTTTAACAGCTGAAAGATAATCGATATGCCACTTGATATCGTCTTTCGTCATCACCGCACCATGGCCCGGTACCACTTTGGCGTCATCCGGCAAAAAGTCATATACCTTGGTCAGTGAGCCCAATGTTTCGACCAGGTGCCCGTCAAGCAGCCACGGTAAAGAAGGCTTTGTTGCTATAACAGGGTTACCCGTCCACATCGTCTTCGATTGAGGTTCCCAGATAAAAAGATCACCACCTGTTTGAGCAAAACCGAAATCAATGATTTCTACACCACGTCCGCCAAGATCCAGCGTAAGCGTGCTTCCAGATCCAACAAGAATATCAGCGTCTACCGGTTTTATTTCTTCAATTCCCCGGCCCTGACCGAAGTTCTGCATCATAAACTGGGTATCAGCCTCAAAGTGGTTATCAATGTAGTCTTTTGTCACCTGGTGTTGGATGATTTTTGTCCCTTCGGGCAGGTACATGTTTCCGTAGGAATGATCACCGTGAAAACTGGTATTTACCGCATACGCGATAGGTTGGTCGGTCACATCCCGGATAAGTTTCTGAACCTGTGCGTTAAGGCGCTTGTTTAGCATGGTGTCTATCATCAGCACACCCTTGTCACCCACCACAAATCCACCACTGGTCGCCACCGGTAACCCTTTAGCCTGATATTCCTCTGCATTGGTCGGGTAATAGGCATATACACCATCAGCCAGTTTCTGGTTTTTCAAAACAACTTTGTTTGCATCCCATACCGGCTCGTTTGCGTGGACAGACACGGTCGTAAATGCACCAAGCAACAATGCGGCAGAGCCAAGTAAAACGGGGGATTTTCGTGGAAAACTCATGACACCTCTCCTTGATTTATATTTTTTAAACGTCACCAGCTCAGGTTATTTGTTGACCAAAAAACAATAAACAGCAAGAATCGCAATTGATATTTCTCAAAATGAGAACAAAACAATGGGACAACTTGAGGACATGGCACTGTTCGTCCGCATTGTGGACGCTGGTGGTATTGGAAAAGCTGCCGAGCAGTTGAACCTTGCAAAATCTGCTGTCAGCAGGAGGTTGAATGAGCTTGAGAACAGATTAAGTACGCAGCTTCTGGTCAGGACGACCCGAAAGTCTTCATTGACCGATGCGGGAATATCTTTCTACCAGATGGCCATCAACATTCTTGATGACGTTGATGCGATGAATACCCAGATAAGCGGCGCAGAAGCGACACTGACCGGCACATTGAAAGTGACGGTTCCCTTATCATTTGGGCTGCTGCACCTGAACGATGTTTTTGATGCATTCCATAGGCTTCATCCGCAACTCGCCATGCAGGTTGATTTTTCTGACCGACGGGCCGATCTCATTGAAGAGGGGTTTGAACTGGGCATTCGTATCGCACACCTAAAGGATTCCAGCCTCAGAGCACGAAGAATCACCACAATAAGACATGTGTTATGCGCCAGCCCCAGCTACTTGGAACAGAACGGTGAACCACGGGATATCACCCAGTTAGTGGACCATGACTACCTGGAATATGGACTGTTAAACCCTGGACCGATAAAACTGTTCGACAAAGGAGGACAGCTGCACAACATTAACCTGAATACAAAAATTAAAGCCAACAACGGCGACTTCCTGAAAGACATGGCAATCAGAGGCCACGGTGTCACTTTCCTTCCAACATTCCTGGTCTATCGATCGATACTTGCAGGGCAGCTAAAGCCAGTCTGTACCCAATACCGCTTCCCGGAAATCCATGCTTATGCCGTCTATCCCCAAACCCGGTTTTTATCCCTGCGGGTCCGGAAATTAATTGATTTCGTGGCAGATACATTCGGGGAGGAGCCTTATTGGGATGAGATGATCCAGTCTAGATCCTGCTGTCCATAAAAAAGAAGGCAACCTATAGCTGCCTTCTTTATATTTAGCTACAAATCAGGGTTCAATCACTTCCACCCTACTGCTGCGGCCTGAATCTGTAACACTACGAGTTTGGATACTTGCAGCGTGTCCATCATCTACAGACATCTACTTCACCCATTCCCGCTCAACGCACCAAGCAGTTTAGGGAAAACAAGGTATTTAATGATCACGGGAGTCTTTGCATTTTCAAAAAACAATCTTTTCATCAAAAAGGGGTTTCCTGAGGGGGAGTCAGAAAACCCCGTTGGCATTAACGCCGGTTAGCCATACGTTTAAACTGATGGCGTCTGCCTCGCAGAGTGATACCAAGGCGCATGATATTTTCAGGAGGAGCGATACCTCCGTATCCACCATCGCCAATGTGAACCACATCTGCACCGGCAGCTTTGGCAGCAATAGCAACCTGTTCGATATAAGACTCCGAGGAGCCTTCCTGAGAAGTACCAATTGCAAGCATGCCCAACATGCCTGCACGGTGTACCGCCGTCATCATTTCTCTTGCAAGCGAAGGATCAACACCCGGTGTTGTATAAGGTGCAGGGAACATCATGATATCCGCACCCGCCTCAGCAAACGCAGGTACGATATTGAGGTTGTAGTCGTTACCAACACCACCACCATGCATCTTACCGGCGATGATGATAATTTCAGGCGCGACATTCCGAGCCATGCTGATAGCTTCCAGAATGGTTTCCTGAGAGACACAATTGCCCGGATTACCGGTAAGCATGATGTAATCCAACCCAAGCTCAGCTGCGCGACGAACAGTCTCTTCTGACGCTGTGCGACCCGCTTTGAGGTGTTTAACATCAGCGGGGACAGGTTCCAGGTTGCAACCGATAAGACGGCCGGTCACTTCTTTGATTTCCTGAATGGACATCACCGCTTCTGGGTCATCAAGTGAAACACGTATCGCAGGGTTCATCACATCAAGGCAGTTCAGGGTGATCATATCCGCACCAAACGCTGCCGCGATTTCTGGACCCGAGACAACATCGATAGGTGGAGTTATTGCAACCACATTTTCCACCATTAATGTTCGACCTTCAGAGCTACGAATACTCTCAACAATTTGTTCCCTTGATGCAGATTTAAAATCTTCTGACGTGTAATCAAAAATTCGTTTCTTCATTACAAAACCTTTTCTCTAAATAAATGATGAATGCTGATAATCTCAGTTGCCATTTCTCGGCAAAGCATAGTTGTCATGATATGATCCTGAATATGTGTCAGAATCAATGTCATCGTTACTTTGCCAGCACCTTCATCAAATCCAATTAATGAAGTCTGAGATTTATGAACGGAAATTAACGCCTGATCGCCTTGTTTCAATAATTCATCAGACTCTTCAAAGTTTCCTTTCCTTGCAGCAAGCATCGCTCCCATAAATGCTGAGCGCGCTTCACCGACTTGACATAACAGCGTCATTAAAAATTCTTCTGTTATATCCTCACAGGAATTAATTTCGACATTCATTTAATTCACCATCTTTCGCTGCAGCTGGAATCTTACCTTTGTTTGCCGCTGCAGTTGCTTCAAGTGCGGCTTTTTCTTCTGCTATCAATTGCTTTTCATGAACTTTAAGGAATGGATAGAAAATGGTTGCACTGACAATGATACTACTGAGAACAACAAGAGCTGCTGTACCAGAGTTTGTCGCAATAATGGCACCAACAGGCGCAGGCATTGTCCATGGTGGAATTGCGATAATTTTGGCTACGAATCCAGTTTTAAATGCCATCCAAACTATTGTTGTGTTGACTGCTGGCGCAAGCAACCAAGGGATGAAATAAACAGGGTTCATTACAATTGGCGTACCAAATATTACCGGTTCATTGATATTAAAAGTACCAGGAATAATTGACATTTTTCCGATTGCTTTAAGTTGGGTAGCTTTGGAACGCATCATAAGAACAACCAGTCCCCACGTACCACCAGCACCACCAACAAACACAAAGAAGTCCATAACAGGGTTTACGAAAATCGCAGGCAATGGCTCACCTGCTGCAAGCGCCTCTTGGTTCAAGCCAAGGTTAATAAGCAACATAGGAGCAATGATACCGCCAACAACCGAACCGCCATGAATGCCGCTAAACCAAAGCAACTGGACGAGTAGCACTGCGATAAGGCATGCAATGTAAGTATCAGATGCCATTACCAGTGGTTGGAACAGTTTCATCACAGCTGACGGGATCTGGAGGTCATACTGAGACAGCATGATGTTGATTGGCATGATAATGACGGAAATAACTACGATTGGGATCAAGAGGTCAAATGATGCAGAAATTTTTGGCGGTACAGCTTCCGGCATTTTGATACGGATGTTGTACTTGATTAAAAATCTCTGCATTTCAGGGACAAATAAGCCACACATAATAGCTGTAAATGCACCAGCCCCACCTAAATATGCGCCAGGAATAACACCACCAATTTCAGTATTTGTCATTGGTGCGGCAGCCAGCATAAATGCAAACATACACAGCATACCGGTGTTCATTGGACGTAGTTTATAGGACTCAGCCAAACTGAAGCCGATTCCGAATGTCGCATAAAGGGCAAATATACCCATACTCAACTGGAAGGGCGCTAGGATATTTTCTTGTCCAATAGCTTTAATTAAAGCGTGCCATCCATCAAAGAAAAAATTACCTTCAGAAGGAGGGAAAGCGAGAACTAAAAGAAGTGAACCTACAATAAGGAATGGCATGGTTGACACAAAACCATCTTTTATTGCATTAACGTGTTTTTGCGCAGATATTTTCCCAGCCACAGGAGCTACAGAAGTTTCAACAAACTTCATGACGTTGTCGAACATGGACATTATTAGTTCTCCAATTCAAGGTGTTCTTTATGTAATGCCAGGGCTTGCTCGAGAACAGCTTCCCCTTTCATCATGCCATAATTCATCATGTCTATAAGACCGCAGCCTTTCCCAGCAATATCTGCTGCTTGCTTAAATTCCTCATATTTAAATTTAACCTGAGGTGCTACCAGACATACATCGCATTCCGCCAAGCAGTCTTCAAATTCAGCAATTGAATGCGCAGAAATCTCACATTCAATTCCTTTTTGAGCAGCGGCAGCTTCCATTTTATTTACCAACATACTGGTGGACATACCAGCGGCGCAGCATAAAAAGATTTTCACTTCGATTCTCCCTAAACAACGGATGCGAATTGACTATATTCTCAGTCAGTAACCGGTTACAGAAACCGGTTACATTTATGTACACCCGATCGCATAAAGCAGTAACATTTCGAAACGCTATGTTACAGAGGTCAAATTTCGACCATTGTGATCGCAAAGTAACCAGGTCGAAAAGAGAGAAACACCTTTCGTTTTAAAAATTTATTTACTTATTAGTCAGTAGGTTAGAGAAGGGCCCGTACTTATAATCACCGGTGATGTAAGAGTTTTTTGCACATGCTGTTTACACGACTGAACCTGATATAGCGAAAAAGCCTTGTGGATTAGTGAACAATTGGTATGTGAAAGCGTTGCTGGCGATAAGGCTGGCAACGCATAAGGATGGAGTTTAGGGGGTTACGGTGTGCAAGCTACACTAATTGAGATGCTTCACGGGTCTGGGGATGACAAGTCGAGGATCGTTCAACAAGGGCACCGACTATCACCTCCGGTTTCAGGTGTTTTTTGTTCTCGATCAATTGACTGGCAACATCCATCACCCGGCTTACCATCTCTTTCATTTTTGTATCAATAGTTGTCAGCCCAGGGGTCATGAATGCCCCAAACCGGTCATTATCCGTCCCTATAACCGATACCTGGCCAGGGACATCAATACCCGCTTCCTTCAATGCGCTGATGCAACCGGCTGCAACTTCATCCGTCGCCCCCACTACTGCTGAAAACGGGAAACCTTTTTCAAGTAATGCCTTACAGGCCTCGTATCCTTCATCAAAACCCAGCAAACACTCAATATGTGTTCCAACAACATTTAACGGCTGAAACTTTGACACAACCTCTGCAAACGCAGCAGACCTTTCAACAGAAGCTTTTGTCAACGATGTGGGTCCAATGTAGACAATGTTGCGATGTCCAATCTCAACCAGATGATCAATGGCAGTTTCAATTATAAGCCGCTGATCCACTGCAATAGAGTAACCAGCTTCGGGAGATAAAGATCTTCCAATGTGGACAAGGGGGATATCAACTTGCTGATTTAGTGAAATAAGCTGCTCATCGGTAATCAAGCTCCCGTTTAAAATAATCAGGTCACATTTTTTTTCAATCAGGGACTGAACGGCCGCCAATTCTTCTTCCGGACAGTTGTGTCCATCAGCAATAATCAGGTTCTTTCCCAGCGCTTTAGTCGAAATAGATGCCTGCTTTAAAAACGAACCAAGGTAGCGGCTGTTAAAATCTGAAATCATCACACCGATGCTGTTTGTACTCTGAAGTGCCAGAGCCTGAGCAACCGGACTGGGTCGATAGTTAAGTACATCCATCGCACGCTGCACTTTGAGTCGTGTACTTTCTTTTACTTGTCCGGTGCCGTTAACCACCCTTGAAACGGTTGCTTTTGAGACATTGGCTTCGCGACAGACATCATTTATGGTCGCCATTGCTATTCCTGCTTACTTTTTCACGACCAATTACCAGCTTTTTAATGGTCTACCAATGCAAACGGCGACCTCGATGGAGTCATATGCAATAGCAATTCATCGCAGGCGAACCATTAAATTACTTAATAAGATCATGATGTTAAATTGAAAACTAGCCTATTAAAGGCCTTTTCTACAGGGCTTTCAATCTGTTCTACACTTAGAATTGCAATATGATATATATTTCATATTGCAATTCTACATAATCTCGATATTTCTTAATGATAACAAACTCATTTCAAGAAATTATTCTACTGAGGAGACTATTTATAGCGAAACCATCTTTATTTTAATCCATACAGGAATACCAATGAATAAGGTATCTCGGCAGTTTCATCTTCTTTCCTGACCGCTATTGCTCTTCCCGACAGAGGTAGGTGCTTGCATCATTTCCTCGCTCCGGGTTCACCAGCAGATCGGTGGTTTTGGAACCGACTTCAACTTGTGCGAAGACTGTGACTACGTAACCGCATTTTGCGATTCACAATGCCTCCCCTGACCTTCAACTTCGACCCGCCACGCCACGCCTTCAGCAAGAAGGCATAGTTCACAATGGGCTGGCATTCCAGCAGGCCAATGGAAAGTTCTTATGACCTACCCTGTTCCAGCACAGGAAAAGGACGAAGAGCATGATTACTCAACAGACGGTGGGGTTATTGTGATATCGGAGAAGGTGGCAATGTAAGGTTTCACTGAGTTATCAGGTTGTTAACTCCCTTGCGGCGGTAACAGGCCTATTTACTTTGGCTTTTCGCGGGTGTGGAAATGCCAACCCCTCCGAAGTCTCAAAACCCAAATGCCAATACTGATATTGAGCACAAAGTTACACTTTGATTATTGATTAGCCAATCACCTCGCAGCATAAATCAAAGCAAAAAGGCCAACCAATGCAACGTGCTGAATATTGTTTAAACAATGTGAAATTTTCGCCTGCGCTCCGAACGCTCGCAACCGGGGATTCCTCCGCGCAACTGGATCCCAAAGTCGCTGATCTGCTGCTTTTTCTTATTGAGCAATATCCCGAAGTTTTAAGCCGTGACGAAATCCTCGATGCGCTCTGGCAAGGACAGGACGTAAGCGATCACGTTGTAACCCAAACCATCAGTGAACTGCGAAAGGCACTTGAGAAGGTACAACCCGATGCCAAGCATTGGGTAAAAACCATTTCAAAACGAGGTTATTGCCTTGCCGTAAATCCTGAAGCGTCGGTAGAAACCCAGGAAAACAAGGGATTGCCAGACCAACAGGTTGAAAACCGCCAGCCTCCACTTCCTGCGGGCAGTACCTTTGCCAGAAAGGCGGTCGGCATTTTCACCGCCCTGGCCTTATTAATCATAACCGCAGTTACGGTTAACCATTTCCACACGCAAAAAACAGAGCCTTCAGCGGTTGCACAGGTGCTTTACCCTGAGCGCGTGTCATTTTTGGTATTTGAATCTGTGCCAAGCTTGGATTTTATGGCTTTCGGGCTGAGTGATTTTCTGAATTACCGCATCAACACGGCAAGTGACCTGCACTCCACGCTGGTGTTTAACCCGAAAAGCGAACTGCTCACCAGTACAGGAACCATCGTCAAAGGCAAAATTCTCAAAGACGGCGATGTCACGCAGGTGGAAGTCGTGATGCACAACAATATAAAAAATGAGGAATTTTTCAGGAAGATTTACCCGCTTTCCAACGAGAATCTTGTTGATACCCAAGAGCTGATTATCCGGGATATCCTGCCGGCGATGAATGAGCAACCGACACCAGAGGCACTTGCCATCGCCAGAGATCGTTACCCATCCTCCTATTCAGAAACAGCCTGGATGCATCAGGCACACTATGCTCTGAACCAGTCTGATCCTGAATCCCTTTCAAAATCGGTCGCACTCTACAGTCAGGTACTGCAACAACATCCGGGTCTGGAAATTGCGGTAGCAGAGCAATTGATAGCTATCAAACTGCTGCGGGATATGGGTGACCATCGGTTCAGCCTCGAAGACCTGATTGCCAAAAACAACCACCTGACTGAGGTCAAATCGGATATACCGCCGCCGGTGCTTCATGAAGCCAAGGCAATATTCCATTTCAACATCAACGATCTGAGTATCGCCCAGTTTCATCTAAACCAAGCAACGGATACCCGGGAATCCTGGCTCAGTAATGTGATTGCCGGAAAAATCCACGAAAGCAAAGGCCACAATTTCAAAGCCGGGCAATCCTATGCCAAGGCCTATTCCATGAAGCCGGATCAGGGCACGTTAATCGCCGTTGAAAACCTGCTGTTCAAAACGGATATCAGTGAAATGCTGAACATCGCTCCAAAAAGTTAATCACTTTATACCCAAACCACCTCAAGGTGCGTCATTCAGAGTGATTTCAGTGCGTTCAATTCAAGGAAAATACCTGAAGGAATGGCTGTTCCCTTTCAAAGGTATTTGACACAGAAGTGGACGCACTGAAACCCTCCCGAAGGGCAAGTTTGATTGGCTCTCATTCTGCGTTGCTGTTTTTTGATTTAGAGCCACTAGATCGTCAAAACAGCGCCTTGACTGACAGCCAATCAACTCTCGCTGAAAACTGCATCTTGAGGTGGCTTGGGTATAATCCTCTTTAGTGGCGGCTGTGGCACTGCAGTCGCCCTTCCTTTTTTTATATTCCGATTACTTTTCCTTCTCCTTCAACACTGATGCTTTCCCCGCATCTGCATCGTCCCTCAACCGCCGGTTGTGTTTAAGCACAAGCTGTTAAATCACGTTTCATACCCTCCAATTTGCCTCTCCAGCCAATATCAAAGCTTCTGCACAAAAAGCTAAACCACGCATTCAGGAAAACCAAAACACCTTGATAATTAAGGGAATATATTTTCATGAGGTTTCCATTAGGGTTTGAAATCCCTCTCTGAAAAATATTTTTCCGCCAATACCAAACCCTTAGGACTTCCCTTCGCCATTGCGGTTTATTGGGCACCAGGGACGGGCGTCAGCCTCGGTGCTCCGGCTGCCCCGCCCAGCTCTCAATCCACTGTTTATTCATCTTCGTCACTGTATAGGAATGGCGTTATGGAAAGCTCCCAAAACAAAAATGCAATGATGTGGCTTCCGCTCATTGTTGTCTGTATCGCCCAGGTAGGTACCTCAGGCGACAACTCTGTGCTCTCGATGTCCACCAATGAATTTATTACCAAGCTCGGTGCCTCTATGGACCAGGTGCAGCTCGCGAATATCGTGTACAGCCTGTTGGCCGGTGCATTAATGGTATTCGGCGGTATGCTGGGTATTGCAAAAGGCTTCAAGCGCGTCTTTATGGCGGGTGCGGCATTGTGTGCAGCTGGTGAGGCACTGGCTGTAATCTCCCCTAACATGGATATCCTGATTTGGGGTGCCCGTTCCCTGACCGGTTTCGGTGCTGCCCTGATGATCCCTTCGGTCCTCGGTATCATTGTCTCTCTTTATGAAGGGAAGGAACGCGCAGTCGCATTCGGCGGTGTTGGCGCGGCAACCGGTTTTGCGGCCGTAATCATGCCTATCGGTGCGGGTCTTATCATGGATTTGTCCGGTTATCAGGCTGCGTTCTCGACCATGTCTGTCTGGTTTATCGCGGTATTTATTGCTGCGTGGAAAATCATCCCGGATATCAAACCTGCCCAGATGCGAGTTGACTACGTCGGTACCGCGCTGGCGTCGCTCGGCCTGCTGGCTTTCATTATTGGCTGTTCAAAGATCAGTGTCTGGGGCCTGGTTGAGCCAATGGAAGCGCCAATGACGGTATTTGGCATGTCACCGGCCCTGCCACTGGCTATCCTCGGTGTAGTCATCATGGCTGCCACTATGATTGTAGAAAAAGGCATTGAAGCAAAACACGGTGCCGCACTGATTCCGCAGTCTTTTATCCGCACCCGCCAGGTTCGCAATGGCCTTTACGTTACCGGCCTTATCTTCGCCGTTTTCGGTGCCGCTTTCTTCGTCACACTCTCTTGGATCATGGTTGTTGCCGGTAAAGGCGGCATAGAGACCGGCCTTTCGATGTCAGTGATGGCTATCCCTATGATTGTGCTGTCACTGGGCATTCCAAAGAAAGCCAGCCACCTGTCCCCCCGCATGGTTGTTCTTGTTTCAACCGGCATGGTTATCGCGGGTACCGTTCTGATGCTGAACTCCCTGCAACCTGATGGTTTTGAAGCTGTACAGATGTACCTCGGCCTTGCGCTGCTGGGTGCCGGCCAGGGTGGCTATGCGTCCCAGTCAGCAATGATTGTTGCGTCTGCCCTCAACCCTCGTGATGCAGCACAATCCGGCGGCATCCAGTGCTCTACCCGCAACGTGTGGCAGGCTGCCGGTGTTGCCATTATCGGTGCCGTCTTGCTGTTCAGTTCCACCGCTATCTTCAAGAGCCAGATTGAAAACAGCAACGTTTCCACTGTCGTGAAGGAATATGTCGCACAGACCCCGGTCCACGGCTTTATGGCTAACAACGCCATGACCGAAAAACTCCAGAAAATCGGCGCATCTGCCGAGGATGTTGAAAAAGCACTCACCATCTACAAAGCCACCCGAATTGAGTCTGCCCAATGGGCGTTCTGGTCACTGGTGCTCTTCGTCGCACTCCACATTCCGGGCTTCATGGGCATTCCAACCCAAGGCTGGACGACCAAAACCCCGACTAAAAAACCTGAAACCCCTGAACCCTCAAAAGCGTGATTCGTGAAGGAATAAAGAACATGAAAATGAACAATATCGCGTTTCGAATGATTGACATGGCTGCCCCTGTAACTGTCTTCATTGCCAAGAAAGTCATCACCATGAACCCGGACACTCCATTTGCAGAGTGTGTAGCAACCCAAAACGGCAACATTGTGGCAGTCGGCGATACAGACACCGTTGTGAAAGCACTGGAAACCCGTCATTGCACCATCGAGATCAATGACCAGTTCCGCGAAAACTACCTGTACCCCGGCTTTTCCGAGCACCACATGCACCCGCACATCATGGGCGCTTACCTGCGTGACTCTTACTACGTGGGCTATGTAAACCGAAAGGCTGCCGATGGCTCCGTATTACCGGGTATCCAGTCAGTTGATGCATTGATTGCACGCCTCAAGGAACTGGTTGAACAGGATCGCGAGCGCCTCGAATCTTCCGAAACCCAATGGCTGAACTGCTGGGGCTTTGACCCACTGCTGCTGAACAACGCTGACGTGACACGCGATGTGCTGGATAACGTCACTACCGACTTCCCGATTTGCCTCGGTCACGCATCGGGACACGTTATTAACGTGAACTCCCGCGCTCTGGTGCTTTGCGGCTATGACGACCTTCCGGAAGACCCGAACCTGTTCCGTTACGAAGACGGCCGCCTGAGCGGTACTATCGCAGAGCCTGCAATGATGCAGCCAGCGTTTGCCAAAGGCGCATCCAAGATGGATTTCTCACTGGAAGGCATGCTGGGTGCCGGTGAAATCGCGACCAAGGTTG